>WRAW01000027.1 GCA_009780015.1 Defluviitaleaceae bacterium
GAACACGTAGATTAAGACCCAGACGGTCAATGGTACTTGGCCCTTCCAGGCCCGGGAGACTAGATGGTTGCCAGAGTTAGTATAATACAATCGGGGTGTAGCGTAGCTTGGCTAGCGCGCCTGGTTCGGGACTAGGAGGTCGCAGGTTCAAATCCTGTCACCCCGATGTGTCTATACCTCGAAAATGATGTTCTGCCAAGAACATCTATTTTCTAGTTAATGTTAAAATTTAACAATGGGTACTTGTAGCTCAGCAGGATAGAGCAACGGCCTTCTAAGCCGTGGGTCATGGGTTCGAATCCCTTCAAGTACGGTTATGTTTGGTGTTATATACTGCTTTTCGGTAGCATAGAAGCACCTTCTTGGTGGGTATAGCTCAGTTGGTTAGAGCGCCAGATTGTGGCTCTGGAGGCCGTGGGTTCAAATCCCATTACTCACCCGTTCTTTTTTTTGTGGGTCACTAGCTCAGTTGGTAGAGCACTAGACTTTTAATCTAGCTGTCCCGGGTTCGAGACCCGGGTGACTCAGAGAAAACCCGACAAATTCAATATTTGTTGGGTTACTTATATTGGTGTGCTTTCAATCTTTACTTCAAGGTCATTAGCAAATTTGTTTTGTATTTTACAAATTATCTTGCTATAATCTGAATATATTGCTTATCCTCGTCATTTAGAGCGTTTAGTGATAAAATATCAGTGTGACTTATGGTCAAGCTGTCTGTCAACATATAGTCCATGCCTACGCCAAGCACATTGTAAACTTTCAAGAGAGCTTGTAATGATATTACGCCTTCGTTGTTTGTTCCAACGCGGCTTAGATAGTTTGGTGAATCACTATTGTGCTAACTTCGATTCAGTTGTTAGGTTTGGAATACGGGATCCAGAGACTATCAGGATGAGGAGGGCTGACGATGTTGTATTTGTTGACACTTCTTCGATAGAAATCGAAATACTTGAAACTTCGGTAAGCAATTTTGAACGTGTAGGGATGTTCCGCAGTAATCCGCTTGTGCCCTTTACCGCGACGGTGATGGATCAGATATTCGAGGAGCAGCGCAGAAATGAGGAAGTTTCTGCAGAAAGGTTTGATAATGAACGAAACATTAAGACAGTGAAGAACAGCTTTATGTCCAACTTTGAGGCTTTTTGCAGGGGAATGGGGCTTCAAGTTATATAGGAATAAGACTAAGAGCCTATCTAACAATAAACGGCCTCACACTTTTTTGGCTCTTCGCCGAATTGCGGCGTCATCAGTTCTTAGAACCAGCGGTCAATAACGCTCAACGCCGTCTAGAAGGCCGAACTCCACCCCACGAAGCCAGAAGCGGGCTTCGTGGGGGCCCCGGTTTTCCGCCACTCGTCGTCAGCGGCTCCTTGCGTACCACTGTGGGTACGTGGCGTCGCCGCTTCCTAGATTGGCGAAGAATCGTCGCTTCTAGCCAGCATTTCGGTTATTGACCGCTGGTTCCTAGCGCTAAAGCAAAAATCTCAAAAAATTGCTTCGCCGTTATTGTTGGATAGGCTCTTAGTAAATTTTTTTGAATTATTTGCAAAAAATACTTGCGTTTGCGGCAGGGGTGTGATAAAATACTGTTCGTTGTGACAAGGCGTTGATGTGGAAGGTTGCAGCCTGGCGGCTGGTTATTTCCGCGGAGCTATGTCCTGTTCTTGAAACGGGGCGACAAGGTCATTGCAAGCAGTCTGGGAAATAGGCGTGGTTGGCGAATGAATGAGGCCAAATACGACACACCCGGATGCGTGTGCATTTATCATCTGTCGTACTGTTGCGGAACAACTCGGTTGTTCTTTTTTAGTGTTATTGGGGAAAGGGATGACTAAGTTAATCCTAGTGTACGAGAAGGAGGCGCACTAATGGCAACACAGAAAATACGCATTAATCTAAAGGCGTACGACCACAAGCTGGTTGATCAGTCGGTAGTGCAGATAATCGACACGGCTACCAAGACCGGAGCGAAGGTCTCGGGCCCGATACCATTGCCGACAAAGAAGGAAGTTATCACCATACTGCGTGCTGTCCACAAATACAAGGACTCGCGCGAGCAGTTCGAGATGCGCACGCACAAGAGGCTCATCGACATACTTATGCCGACGCCCAAGACGGTCGACGCGCTGACGCGTCTGGATCTGCCGGACGGCGTGGACATTACCCTCAAGATTATGCAATAGCAGCCGGCAGCTTATAATATAGGAAGATTATAAGCCTAGAATGATTGTGCGGAAGCCGCGCAATCCGCTGTAGACTTAGGAGGTGCTACATTGAAAAAGGCAATTGTCGCCAAGAAGCTCGGTATGACGCAAGTCTTTACCGAAAAGGGCGTGCTCGTGCCGGTAACGGTGCTGGACGTCACGCCAAACGTGGTGGCTCAGGTCAAGACCATGGAGAACGACGGTTATGAGGCCGTGCAAGTGGCTTTTGGCGAAATAAAGGAAAAGCATTTGACGAAGCCTCAAAGCGGTCATTTCAAAAAGGCCGGAGTAGAGGCAAGGAAGTATCTGCGCGAATTTCGCTTTGAGAACGCGTCGGACTATGCCGTCGGCAACGAGATCAAGGCCGATATATTCACCCCGGGAGACCGTGTGGATGTATGCGGTGTCTCCAAAGGTAAGGGATTCCAGGGAGCAATCAAGCGCCACGGGTTCCATCGCGGCCCGATGACGCATGGTTCCAAATACCACCGTCACGCGGGCGGAATGAGCGCCGGAACATCTCCCGGAAAGGTCAGAAAAGGCAGGAAGCTGCCCGGCCACATGGGTAATGTAAAAGTAACCGTTGCCAACCTCGAGGTAGTACGAGCCGACGCGGACAAGAACGTACTTCTAATCAAGGGGCCTGTGCCAGGGCCAAAGGGCACTGTTGTGATAGTTAAGGAAAGCGTCAAGTCATAAATCAATGTAAGGGAAGCGCTGTGCGTTTCCCTGGAAAGGAGGACATACGACAATGGCAAGTGTTCAAATGTACAATATGAACGGCGAAGCGGTAGGCAGCCTTGAACTAAGCGACGCCGTCTTCGGAGTCAGTGTGAACGAGCATGTGGTTCATCAGGCGGTAGTGCAGTACCTGGCGAATCAGCGCCAGGGGACGCAATCCGCACTGACCCGCGCTGAAGTTCGCGGCGGCGGCCGCAAGCCCTGGCGTCAAAAAGGCCTGGGACGAGCAAGACAAGGCTCTACTCGTTCGCCGCAGTGGCGCGGCGGCGGTGTGATATTCGCTCCTAAGCCCCGCGACTATTCGTTCAAGCTCAACAAGAAGGTGAAGCGACTGGCTCTCAAGTCGGCGCTGTCAAGCCGTGTGAGCGAGAGCAAGCTGATAATTCTGGACGAAATGCGCATGAGCGAGGTCAAGACCAAGACCATGCAAAAGGTAGTCGATGCGTTAAAGCTTGGAAAAGCGATGTTCGTGCTGGAAGGCGACGGCGACGACGTGCGCCGCAACGTAGTGTTATCGGCCCGCAATATCCCAAGCATCAAGACAAGCGCCGTAAACAACATCAACGTCTACGATATCCTAAAATATGATACCCTAGTCCTCACCAAGGACGCGGCCCTCAAGTTGCAGGAGGTGTACAGCTAGTGGCGGATCTGAAATATTACGACGTTATCATAAAGCCGATTGTCACTGAAAAATCCATGTCGGAAATGTCGGAAAAGAAGTACGCGTTCTATGTACACCCCGATGCCACCAAGATACAGGTCAAGCAGGCCATCGAGAAGATGTTTGAAGGCGTCAAGGTCGAGCGGGTTAATACAATGAACGTAAAGGGCAAGCTGAAACGCCGCGGACGTACCCAAGGTTATACGGCCGCCAGGAAGAAAGCGTTGGTGAAGCTCACGGAAGCTTCAAAAGAGATTGTCCTGTTCCAGGGCATGTAAACTTATCTAAAGTAAGGAGAGGAGTGGTACTGTGGGTGTAAAACGCTACAGGCCGTATACCCCGTCGACGCGGCAAATGACGGTCTCGGACTTTGCCGAAGTGACAAAGAGCGCACCCGAGAAGTCCCTGGTGGTACACATCAAGACCCACTCGGGGCGCAACAACCAAGGTAAGATCACCGTACGCCACCACGGGGGCGGCGCTAAGAAAAAATACAGGATAATCGACTTTAAGCGCGGCAAGGACGGCGTTCCCGCCAAGGTCAACGCTATCGAATACGATCCGAACCGCACGGCAAACATTGCCCTGCTGTTCTACGCCGACGGTAAAAAGAGGTACATCCTCGCGCCGAACGGCCTCAAGGTCGGCGACACGCTGATGAGCGGCTCCGACGCCGAAGTCAGGGTCGGAAACAGCCTTCCGTTGCAGAATATTCCGGTAGGAACGCAAATACACAACATCGAGATGAAGCCGGGACGCGGCGGGCAGCTTGTACGCTCCGCCGGAAACTCCGCGCAGTTGATGGCGAAGGAAGGCAAGCTCGCGACGCTGAGGCTGCCCTCCGGCGAAATGCGTCAGGTTCCCGTAATATGCCGCGCGACTGTCGGGCAGGTTGGTAACATCGACCATGAGCTCATCAACATCGGCAAGGCCGGTAAGAAGCGCCTTATGGGTATCCGCCCAACAGTGCGCGGCTCGGTCATGAACCCCAACGACCACCCGCACGGCGGCGGCGAAGGACGCGCCCCGATAGGACGTCCCGCGCCATCTACGCCATGGGGCAAGCCCGCCCTTGGCTACAAGACGCGCAAGAAGCACAAGGCTTCCGACAAGTATATCGTCAGACGCCGCGGGAAGTAGGGCAACGCCAATGATAAGCAAAGTTGGCTTATGTCGAATACGCAACCGAGGTTATGTGCTTGAAAGAGACTATTAGAGTAATGAACAGCGTGGTTCAAGCCAGAAAGGCAGACTGGAGACGCGTAGGACTGATGGAGCAGGAGGTAATTTATGTCTACTAATGACGAATTACGTGTGAATCAAGCGAATCATTACTACATTCTCCTTGAAATTAAGGCTCAAAACCCAGATAAGGTTGTCGCCGGGTTGCAGCGGGCTATTGGGCAAGCTAAAACGGCAATGCTTGAACCGGACATAGCCTGGGTTGAAAAGCAAATTACAGAAACATATGGCAAAGTTTAACGCTAAATTATTGAGGTGATATTATTTCAATGGAAACTGATGTAATTTTGCGTGCAGTACTATACAATGCGCTTAAAGGAAAGTCGCTGTCGCAGGTTCAACGCTCGATTAAGGCAATATGCCCGAAGGATATGATTGCAGCTATTGAAAAACAGGTAGCGGAAGACCTTCTGGCGGAAGAACAAGAAGCAGCGGACAATTGCTAGGAAAGGAGGAAGCCAATGAGCAGGTCGCTCAAGAAAGGCCCGTTTATCGACGACCACCTTCTCAAGAAGGTTGAAAAGCAAAATGAAGCGAACGCCAAGGAAGTTATCAAGACTTGGTCGCGCCGCTCCACAATATTCCCCGAGATGATCGGTCACACAATAGCCGTACACGACGGACGCAAGCACGTACCTATATATATTACCGAAGACATGGTAGGTCACAAGCTTGGCGAGTTCGCCCAGACGCGCAGCTACCGCGGCCACGGCAAGGACGAAAAGAAGAGCCGGTCGAAGTAGTGGGGAGGAGGGTTATAAGTGAGTGACAAGGAATTTGATCTCATGATGAACTTGATGCTGGAGCTACTCAGATTGAAGAAGTATGACGAGCTGGAAAGAATATTGAAAGATTCAATTGAGAAGAGCAAGGAGTGAGGTGATACACCATGGCCAGCGGACACAGAAGTCAGATAAAGAAGGAACGCAACGAGGCAAACCAAGAGACGCGGCCGCACGCGATCCACAAGTACGCGCGCGTGTCGGATATGAAGGCGCGCATTGTGCTGGATCAGATAAAGGGCAAGGATGTGGGCACGGCTATCTCGATCCTGACGTATTCGCCAAGATATGCCAGCGAGCTGATCCTGAAAGTGCTCAAGTCGGCTATAGCTAACGCTGAAAACAATCAGGGACGTGAAGCGGCTGATCTGTTTATCAAAGAAGTTTTCGCGGATCAGGGGCCGACAATGCGCCGCATCAGGCCGCGCGCCAGAGGCCGCGCCGACCGCATCAGCAAGCGTACAAGCCACATCAAGATAATCTTGGACGAACGCGTCAGGGCAAAATAACCAAGAGGAGGAAACAATGGGTCAAAAAGTAAGTCCGCACGGACTGAGGCTAGGCATCGTTAAAGAATGGGACTCCGTTTGGTATGCCGAGAAGGACTTCGCCAAGTTCTTAGCCGAAGACGACAAGCTCAGAAAATATATCAAGAAAAGACTCTATGCCGCGGGGATATCGCGTATTACGATTTCACGCACAAACGAGCGCGTCAGGATAACCATATTCGCAAGCAAGCCGGGCATCATAATCGGCCAGAAGGGGCAGGCAATCGCCCAGCTTAGCGCCGATGTTCAGAAGCTCAGCCAGCAGAAAGTATTGGTTAATATCGAAGAGGTCAAGCGCCCGGAACTGGATTCCCAGTTGGTGGCCGAGACTATCGCGAAAGACCTGGAAAACCGCGTAACATTCAGGCGCGCCATGAAACAGGCCATAAGCCGTACCATGAAGATGGGCGCGATGGGCGTTAAAACAAGTGCGTCGGGAAGGCTTGGAGGCGCGGAAATAGCGCGTACCGAGCATTATCACGAAGGCACGATCCCTCTGCAGACACTCCGCGCCGATATAGACTACGGATTCGCCGAAGCTATGACGACCTACGGCAAGATAGGTGTAAAGGTCTGGATATACAAGGGTGAAGTTCTTCCCGGCAAGGAGCGCGCGGGGCGCCCGGAACGCCCGGACAGACCACGAGGCGACAGACCGCCGCGCGGTGACCGCGGCGGCGACAGATCACGCGGCGACAGGCCGCGCGGAGACCGTCAGGGCGGCGGCAGGCCGCCGAGGCCGGCCGGCGACAACAGAGAACGCAGGGAAGGAGGGCGGTCGTAGTGCTAATGCCCAAAAGAGTTAAGCGCCGCAAGCAGTTCCGCGGACGCATGAAGGGGCGCGCCCTGCGCGGAAACCGCGTGACTTACGGAGATTTCGGCATCGTGGCTCTTGAGCCAAGCTGGATCACAAGCAACCAAATAGAAGCGGCACGCGTCGCGTTAACAAGGCACGTAAAGCGCGGCGGCAAGGTCTGGATCAAGATTTTCCCAGACAAGCCCGTTACCGAAAAGCCTGCCGAAACACGCATGGGTAGCGGTAAGGGTTCGCCCGAGTACTGGGTGGCCGTGGTCAAGCCCGGACGCGTAATGTTCGAGCTTGGCGGCGTATCCGACGACGAAATGGCCCGCGAAGCCCTTCGCCTCGCCGCGAATAAGCTCCCGATCAAGTGCAAGATAATCTCCAAGAAGGAGCTTGACGTGATTATAGACGCCCAGGAATCAGGCGTGAAAGCCGGATCACTCTCAGAAACGGTAGGTGGATCCAGTGAAGAATAAGAAATTTACAGCGGAACTCAAGAACAAGTCCGTAGACGAGCTGAATAAGGAACTGGTGCAGGCTAAGCGCGAGCTGTTCAACCTCCGCTTCCAAAACGCTACAAATCAGCTTGACAACACATCGCGCATATCCGACGTGCGCCGTAATATAGCCCGGATCAAGACTATCATCACCCAGAAGGAAAAGGGTATTTCCTAGTGAAAAATCTTTGGGGAAAGGAGCAAGCTCTTGGAACGTAACCTTCGCAAGACAAGATCAGGCAGGGTTGTCAGCGACAAGATGAACAAGACGATTGTCGTCGCCGTTGACAGCAAAATCCGCCACCCGCTTTACGGCAAGATCATCAAGCGCACCTACAAGCTAAAGGCTCATGACGAACACAACGAGTGCAAGGAAGGCGACCGCGTGATGGTAATGGAAACACGCCCGCTTTCCAAGGACAAGCGCTGGAGGCTTGTTTCCATACTGGAAAAGGCGAAGTAGCCATCAAGGAGGCAATTCAATGGTTCAACAGGAAACTAGGCTGGTGGCCGCGGATAATTCGGGAGCCAAGGAACTGCTGTGCATCCGTGTTATGGGCGGCAGCCTGCGCAGATACGGCGGGGTGGGCGACGTAATAGTCGCGAGCGTAAAAGACGCAACACCCGGCGGCGTTGTCAAAAAAGGCGAAGTCGTCAAAGCCGTTATCGTACGTACAAAAAAAATGGTCAAACGTGACGACGGCAGTACCGTCAGATTCGACGACAACGCCGCTGTGATAATAAAAGAAGACAAAAACCCAAGGGGAACGCGTATCTTCGGCCCCGTAGCACGTGAGCTGCGCGAAAAGGCCTATACCAAGATTCTTTCCCTTGCGCCCGAAGTGCTATAAGGAGGAGGTGTCGAAGTGGCCCAAAAATCACCAGTAAAAGTCAAGACGAAGCTTCGCAAAGGCGACAGCGTCGAAATAATCGCCGGCAAGGACAAGGGCAAGCGCGGCAAGATCCTGCTTATCAACCGCTCTAAGGGACGCATAATTGTCGAAGGCATCAACTACATCTCACGCCACGTCAAGTCCGGCCGCAACCGCCGCAACCCCCAGGGCGGCATCATCCGCCAGGAAGGCAGCATCGACCTGAGCAACGCGATGTTCGTCCATAACGGCAAGACCGTCCGCCTGGGATACAAGCTTGAAGACAGCGGCAAGACCAGCAAGAGCGGCAAGAAAATACTCGTGAAAAAACGCGTGGCACGCCCAAGCGGCGCGCTGGTAGACTAAGCGGGAGGTGAAAGTAAGTGCCAAACAGGCTTAAAGCGTTCTATGAAAACGACGTAGTCGACGCTATGATGAAGAAATTCCCATATAAGAACAAGATGGCCGTCCCCAAGATCGAGAAGGTAGTGGTAAACGTGGGTCTTGGCGAAGCCAAGGAGAACCCCAAGGCTATCGAGTCGGCCGTAGGCGACATCAGCATCATTACCGGACAGCGCCCAGTCGTCACTAAAGCCAAGAAGAGCATTGCCGCGTTCAAGCTGCGCGCTGGAATGCCGATCGGCTGCAAAGTGACTCTGCGCGGAGACCGTATGCTCTCCTTTGTGGATAGGCTCATCAACGTAGCCCTTCCGCGCGTGCGCGACTTCCGCGGCGTCAGCCCCGAGTCCTTCGACGGACGCGGCAACTACACGCTGGGGGTCAAGGAGCAGTTGATGTTCCCTGAAATATCCTACGACAAGATCGATAAAATACGCGGCATGGACATTGTGTTCGTAACAACCGCCAATACCGACGAGGAAGCTAAGGAGCTTCTTGCCCTCTACGGTATGCCCTTCAGAAAATAGGGTATGGAAGTGAAACCCCTATGAAGTAAACCAATTAGGAGGAAAGCATGGCAAAGAAGTCAATGATTATAAAGCAACAACGCAAGCCCAAGTTTTCCACACGTGCCTACACGCGCTGCAACATCTGTGGGCGTCCACACGCCAACTTGCGCAAGTTTGGCGTTTGCCGCATATGCTTCCGCGAACTTGCATACAAAGGGCAGATTCCGGGTGTGCGCAAGGCCAGCTGGTAAGTCGGCCCGAAAGGAGGTTTTAGTGTTATGTCGATGAGCGACCCAATTGCAGACATGCTCACAAGAATAAGAAACGCAAACACCGCTAGGCACACAACGGTAGACGTGCCGAGTTCGCGTGTGAAGGTAGCCATTGCCGACATCCTGAAAAAGGAAGGCTATGTGCGAAACTACGAGGTGCTGGAAGACGGCGTTAAGCGCACCATGCGCATAACCCTTAAATACGGCAAGACCAAGAACGAGAAAGTTATCGGCGGCATCAAGCGCATCTCCAAACCCGGCCTGCGCGTGTATTCCAGCCATGAAGACATGCCGAAAGTCCTGGGCGGCATGGGCATTGCCATCGTATCTACGAACAAGGGCATTGTCACCGACAAGGAAGCCCGCAAGCTGGGCGTCGGAGGAGAAGTAATCGCATTTGTGTGGTAACTCTTGAAGGAGCTGATGTCATTATGAAAAACGAAATGACAACTGAAGGCGAAATCATCGAAAGTTTAGCCAGACAAAACGCACAAATGGAGATACTCATAGCAATTAAGAGCAGAAAATTCGAGACTTTGGACGACCTGAAAGATCATCTCGAATCCTTGATGACTGGGAATAGAAAGATCAACTCGAAGAACTACTAAGGAAAATAATCAGTAACACGCAAGGAGGTGCAGACCATGTCACGCATAGGAAAAATGCCGATCGAGGTACCACAGGGAGTGGACTTCAAGCTCGAGGAAGGCAACCTGGTTACGGTGAAAGGCCCAAAGGGAACCCTCAGCCGCAAACTTGCGCCGGACATGAACATCGCAGTAGAAGGCGGCGTCGTAACAGTAACCCGCCCAAGTGAGCTCAAGCGCCACAAGGCGCTCCACGGCCTCACGCGTACGCTTATCAACAATATGGTGGTCGGCGTAACTCAGGGTTATACCAAGACTCTGGACATCATCGGCGTGGGATACCGTGCGGCTAAGAACGGCAACAAGCTCAACCTTACGCTGGGCTATTCTCATCCCATAGAGATGACCGACCCGGACGGAATAACAAGCGCGGTCGAAGGTACGAATAAAATAGTCGTAAGCGGCATAGACAAGGAAAAGGTCGGCCAGTACGCCGCCGAAATACGCGAGAAGAGGCGTCCTGAGCCGTACAAGGGCAAGGGCGTCAGATACAGCAACGAAAAAGTCCGCCGCAAGGTCGGAAAGACCGGTAAGAAATAGCGCTGCCGCAGTCGCCTAAGGAGTGAAAGCACATGATTAAGAAGCCGTCACGCGATGCAGGACGGAAAAAACGCCACGAGCGCCTGCGCAACAAAATTGCCGGCACGGCCGAGAGGCCAAGGCTTGCGGTGTTTCGCAGCAACAGCCATATCTACGCGCAGATGATCGACGACGACGCGCAGCATACGCTTTGCGCCGCGTCTACCGTCGAAAAGGAAATAAAGGCGAAGCTTGAAAACACGGCCAATGTAGACGCCGCCAAGCTCGTTGGCGAATCTCTCGCCAAGAAGGCTCTGGCAAAGGGCATAGATACCGCGATATTTGACCGCGGCGGCTACCTCTACCACGGCAAGGTGCAAGCCCTGGCCGACGCCGCCAGAGAAGCGGGACTGAAGTTTTAGCAGAAGGAGGTAAGTACTTGAGCAAAATCGACGCATCGGCACTGGAGTTAAACGACAGAGTCGTTACCATAAACCGTGTTACAAAGGTTGTTAAGGGCGGCCGTACGTTCCGCTTTGCGGCGCTTGTAGTGGTAGGCGACGAAAAAGGCCACGTAGGCGTCGGCCTGGGCAAGGCCACGGAAATACCTGAGGCCATCCGCAAAGGCCGCGAAGACGCCAAGAAAAACATGATCTACGTCGAACGCACCGAAGATCAGAGCATCTTCCACCCCATTACGGGCAAGTTTGGCAGCGCAAGCGTACTGCTTATGCCGGCCAGCCAAGGTACGGGCGTTATCGCGGGAAGCTCCGTGCGCGCGGTACTTGAGCTTGCGGGTATCAAGAATGTACGCACAAAGTCTTTGGGCAGCAACAACAAAAAGAACGTCGTAAGCGCCGCCCTCGAGGGTCTTAAAGCGCTGAGGACGCCGGAAGAAGTTGCCAGACTGCGCGGCAAGACCGTGGAACAGGTTCTCGGTTAGGAGGCACTAAAAACAATGGCAGACTTAAAAATAACCCTGGTCAAGTCAAAAATAGGCGTAAAGCCCAAACATGCGCGCACTATTCAGGCGCTTGGCCTCAGAAAGCTTAATTCGTCGGTAACACAGAACGACAACCCCGCAATCCGTGGAATGATAAATCAGGTGCGACACCTGGTAACCGTAGAGGATGCGAACTAACGACAAAGGAGGTGCAAGCCATGAACTTGGGCAAGTTGAAGCCTGCGGACGGCTCCACGCGCAAAGCTTTCAGGCGCGGCCGCGGACACGGCTCGGGCAACGGCAAGACTGCCGGTAAGGGCCACAAGGGTCAGAACGCGCGCGCCGGCGGCGGCGTCAGGCCGGGTTTTGAGGGCGGACAAATGCCTATTTACCGCCGTTTACCCAAACGCGGGCACAAAGTCCGTAACACCAAGGATATCGTCGCCATAAGCCTTCGTCTGCTGAACGTCTTCGAGAACGGTCAAACCGTGGACATAGCCGCGCTGCAGGGCAAGGGCCTGGTATCCAACCCCCGTGACGGTGTGAAAATACTGGGCAACGGCGATATCGATAAAAAACTTACAGTTAAAGTCCACCAGTTTAGCAAGTCAGCGGTCGAAAAGATCGAGGCTGCGGGCGGCAAAGCAGAGGTGATCTAATTGCTCAGTGTGTTTGCAAACGCATGGAAGATACAGGAAATACGCAAGAAGATGCTCTACATGCTGTTGATACTGGCTATTTACCGCTTGGGCGCGTACGTACCCATACCGGGCATTAACCTGGAATTGCTGCAAATGATGCGCGAGGAAGCCGGCGGCATAGAGCTGCTCTTCTTCATGATTGCCGGCGGCGGCACCGGTATACTGATGCTTGGTATCGCTCCGTACATCACATCGTCCATCATAATGCAACTGCTGACCGTGGCCATTCCAAGGCTTGAAGCTATCAAGAAGGAAGGCGAGGAAGGCCGCAAAAAGATCAACCAGTATACCAGAGTGCTGACCGTAGGTTTGGCGACGCTCCAGGGTACTGCGATGATTATCAGCTTTTCGACCTTCTTCTACACTCCCGGCATCTTTACCTATGTCATCGCGGTAGTCGCGCTGGTCACAGGCACCATGTTCGTTATGTTCCTGGGCGAACTCCTTACGGAAAAAGGTATCGGCAACGGTGCGTCATTCATCATATTCGCCAACATACTGGCCGCTCTTCCGACGTCTGTCCGCGATTTGTACGCCGTAGGGGTCACGTCCCCCGACAACATGGCGAGGGTTGCCGGTATACTGATCTTCCTGCTTGCGACAATGGCATTCGTCGTGCTGGTACAAGGCGGCGAACGCAGAATTCCCGTGCAGTATTCCAAGAAAATGGTCGGACGCCAGATGTATGGCGGACAGAGCTCGTACATTCCGCTGAAAGTGAACATCGCCGGCGTTCTTTCGATCATATTCGCGATATCGTTGCTGCAGTTCCCCGAAATGCTCAGCACATTCTTCCCAACGGCTCCGGGCTCGACCATGCAGACCGTGATTCAATGGCTCGGTATGACTCATCCATTCGGCGCGGCTTTGTACGTGATCCTGATATTCTTCTTCACATTCTTCTACACCTCATTCTCGATAAACCCTATCGAAATGGCCGAAAACATGAAGAAGAACGGCGGATTCATCCCCGGCATACGCCCGGGCAGACCCACCAGCGACTATATCGCGCGTACGGTATTCCGTCTGTCATGGATCGGTGGCTGCGCATACGCTATCATCGCTTCCATACCTACGGTACTGGAATGGACCTTGGGCCTGCAAGTTGGCTTCGGTGGAACAACCCTGCTGATACTTACAGGCGTGGCCCTGGAGATCGTGAAGCAGCTTGAATCGCAGCTCTTGATGCGTCACTACAAAGGCTTCCTTAGCTAGTGTGATAAAGAGCCGTCAGCTCTGACGCGCGAAGCGCAGAGCGGGTCAAGGGGCACGCTCCTTGTGGGGCCTTCCGCAGAGCAAAAATCGCTC
This sequence comes from Defluviitaleaceae bacterium, assembly GCA_009780015.1. Taxonomy (GTDB): domain Bacteria; phylum Bacillota; class Clostridia; order Lachnospirales; family WRAA01; genus WRAA01. The sequence goes on from WRAW01000027.1 coordinate 13,654, forward strand.
TGCTGTCGGTAGACTTGGGGCAACGCTCCAAGTTTTTAAAGAGGCATAACATGGCAATACCTATCAAGAACGACAACCAGCTCGCAAGGATGCGCGAAGCCGGTCGTGTCGTGGCGGAGGTCTTCGCGCTGCTTAAAGCCAGCGTGCGCCCGGGCGTAAGCACGCGCGACCTCGAGCGCCTGGCTGTGACACAGATGCGCAAGTATGGCGCCAAGCCGTCGTTTCGGGGCTACCGCGACTTCCCGGGCAGTATCTGCACATCCGTTAACAGTGAGGTCATACACGGCATACCTGGTATTAAGAAGTTAAAATCTGGCGATATTATCAGCATCGACGTGGGCGTGTTCCTTAATGGCTTCCACGCGGACGCGGCGCGCACGTATCCCGTGGGCGAAGTAACGCCCGAGGCGCTACGCCTGATAGATGTAACGCGTGAAAGCTTCTATAAGAGCATAGAGCACGCTAAGCCCGGACGCCATCTGTTCGACATTTCCGCGGCCGTACAGGATTATGTGGAAATGTTCGGTTTCAGCGTGGTCAAGGAATACGTGGGCCACGGCGTGGGCAAGGAGCTGCACGAAGACCCGCAAATCCCAATGTATCGCCAAAAAAATAGGGGGCCGCGCCTGTGCAAAGGTATGACCCTCGCCATCGAGCCCATGGTGAATCAGGGCACGCATGAAGTGGATACACTGTCGGATGACTGGACGGTGGTCACCAAGGATGGCGCGCTTTCCGCACATTACGAGAACACCGTGCTCATAACCGACGGCGAACCCGAAATACTTACAAAGCTTGCTCGCTAGTCTCAGGTGGTGTTATGCTCTTACAAACCGGTCAGATAGTATATTCCAAGGCAGGCCGCGACAGCGGCGCAACCTTTGTGGTTGTGGCAATGGACGGCGACTTCGCATATATTGTAAACGGCGAAAGCCGCCCGCTGGCGCGCGCAAAGAAAAAGAAAGCCAGGCACATCCAGCCCACAAACCACATAGACCAGGCAATAGCCGCAAAGCTGACATCCGGCGTCTATGTCAACGACGCAGAGATCGTAAAGCTTTTGAAAGCGTACAAACCCGAGAGCAAGGAGGTAATGCATGTCTAAGGACGACGTCATAGAAGTGGAGGGCGTTGTAACCGAAAAGCTCCCAAACACGATGTTCATGGTCAAGCTTGAAAACGGCCACCAGATAATGGCCCACATTTCGGGCAAGCTTCGCATGAATTTCATAAGGATTATTCCGGGTGACAAAGTTAGGATCGCAATGTCGCCATACGACCTGTCCAAGGGCAGGATTATCTGGCGGGATAAATAGTTAGCAGAGCGATCCCGGCATCGGACTATAAGAACACAACAGCGAAAGGGGGTAGACCTGCAATGAAGGTCAGGCCGTCGATAAAGCAGATTTGCGAAAAATGCAAGATAATCAGACGCAAGGGCGCGATCCGCGTAATTTGCGAAAATCCAAAACACAAACAACGCCAGGGCTAAAACCATAGTACCGGCAGATCATGGCTAGGTTGGGGTAAGCCCCCAAAGCGGCCTCGTAACATAATCGCAGCAACAGGAACCACACAATTTGGAGGTGCAAATATTCAATGGCACGTATCGCAGGTGTAGACTTACCCAGAGAGAAACGCGTTGAAATCGGCCTGACGTACATCTACGGCATAGGGCGCAAGTCTTCTCAGAAAATACTTACACAAGCCGGTGTAAGCCTTGATACAAGAGTCCGTGACCTTACCGATGACGAGGTCGGCAAGATTCGCGACGTCATCGACAAGACTCAGATGGTGGAAGGCGACCTTCGCAGAGAGATCGCGCTGAACATAAAGCGCCTGGTCGAAATCGGCTGCTACCGCGGCATCCGCCACAGAAAGGGTTTGCCTGTGCGCGGACAGCGCACTAAGACAAACGCGCGTACCCGCAAGGGCCCGAGAAGGACAGTGGCCAACAAGAAGAAATAATCAGCTTTCAGCGTGAACAATAAAGGAGGTCAGCAATTTGGCAAAGAAAGTAGTCAAGAAAGCCGCAACACGCAGACGCCGCGAACGCAAGCACGTGGAGCGCGGTCAGGCTCACATCCAATCCACTTTTAACAATACAATCGTCACAATTACAGACGCCAGCGGAAACGCGCTCTCGTGGTCGTCCGCGGGTTCTCTTGGGTTTAGGGGTTCGCGGAAGTCCACCCCGTACGCCGCGGGCATGGCGGCGGACACAGCCGCGGCCGGCGCGAAAGACTTCGGCCTTCGTACCGTGGAAGTCTTCGTAAAAGGCCCCGGCAGCGGGCGCGAAGCCGCGATCCGTTCGCTTCAGGCGGCCGGGCTCGACGTCTCGATGATTAAGGACGTAACCCCTGTTCCGCACAATGGCTGCAGACCGCCCAAAAGGCGCAGAGTCTAGTTAGAACCTGAATTTATAGCGTGTCAACGGTGCTTTTGCGGCCATTTTCCACCACTCTTCGTCAACTCCTCCTTGCGTACCACAAGGGTACGCGGCGTCGGCGTTTCCTGGATTGGCGAAAAAATGCCTCACAAAATCACCATTGCCAGCTATAAACTCGGGTTCATGATGACAGTATTTTCGGAGGTGTAGTTAATGGCAGTAAGCAGACAGCCAGTGCTCAAGAGGTGCAGAAGCCTTGGAATAGAACCGGCATACCTGGGAATTTACAAGAAGTCAAAGAAGCAGCTGCAGCGTCAGACCCGCAAGCTAAGCGAATACGGCACGCAGCTCAGAGAGAAGCAGAAGGCGAAGTTCATATACGGCGTACTGGAAAAACAGTTCCGCAACTATTTCGCCAAAGCGTCGAAAATGCGCGGCGTAGTGGGTGAGAACCTGCTTGCTCTTCTGGAAACGCGCGTAGACAACGCCCTGTTTCGTTTGGGATTCGCCCGCACACGCAGGGAAGCCCGCCAGATCGTCAGCCACAAGTCGGTGCTTGTCAACGGGAAGCGCATCAGCATCCCGTCGTACAATCTCAAGCCCGGTGACGTTGTGACAATCACTGAGAAGGCGCGCCAGAGTCAGCGCTTTAAGGATATCACCGCGGCCACCGGCTCGGTCATCGTACCGGCGTGGCTTTCAGCCGACAAGGAGCGCCTCCAGGGCACTGTCGTAAGCGTGCCCACGCGTGAAATGATCGAAATCCCCGTCCACGAGACGCTCATTGTCGAACTCTATTCCAAGTAGTAGCCCCAAGGAGGTCGAAACGTGTTTGAATTTGAGAAACCCCGCATAGAAATTGCAGAAGTTTCGGAAAACGGCACATACGGACGCTTCGTAGTAGAGCCGCTAGAGCGTGGGTTTGGCACAACGCTTGGCAATTCGCTAAGGCGTATATTGCTATCGAGCCTCCCCGGTGCGGCCGTCTCGAGAATAAAGATTGACGGCGTACTTCACGAATTCAGTATTTTGCCGGGAGTCAAGGAGGATGTGGCGGAGCTTGTCCTTAACCTCAAGAACCTGGCGATCAAGAGCAACTCCGACAGCTTCGACGTCAAGACCGCGTATATCGACGTATCCGGCGAGGGAGTAGTGCGCGCCGGCGACATTAAGGTCGACCCGGATATTGAAATTATGAACCCCGATCTGCATATCGCGACGTTATCCGGCGGATCCGACGCTAAGCTCTATATCGAGATAAGCATCACCCGCGGCCGCGGATATGTAAGCGCCGACCGTAACAAGCTGGCGAACCAGACTATCGGCGTCATACCCGTCGACTCGCTCTACACGCCTGTAAAGCGCGTAAATTTCAAGGTCGAAAATACCCGCGTGGGTCAGATCACAGACTATGACAAGCTTACCCTTGAGGTCTGGACAAACTCGACCCTCAGTCCCGACGACAGCGTGAGCCTGGGCGCTAAGATACTGAACGAACACTTGAACCTCTTTGTCGACCTTTCCGACAACGCAAAGAACGCTGAAATAATGATCGAAAAGGACGACAGCAAGAAGGAAAAAATACTGGAGCTCAGCATCGAAGAGCTTGACCTTTCCGTGCGCAGCTACAATTGCCTAAAGAGAGCCGGTATTAACTCCGTCGAAGACCTGGCAAACAAGACTGAGGAAGACATGATGAAGGTTCGCAACCTGGGCCGCAAGTCTCTTGAGGAAGTTCTCAACAAGATGCAAGAGCTCGGCCTGGAGCTGCAGCCGTCGGAAGACTAGGGCAGTATCCGAAATATCGTAAGCCTTAATATCTTTAAACAAAGGAGGGTCTCTTTTGGCGTTTTATAGAAAACTTGGGCGCACATCGGACGTGCGTAAAGCAATGCTGCGCAGCCTCGCGACCAATTTATTATACCACGGCAAAATAACGACGACCGTAATGCGCGCGAAGGAAGTGCGCAAGATTGCGGAACGTCTCATCACCGCTGCGGTGAAGGAGAAGGACAACTACTCGGAAGTGTCGGTGACGGCAAAGGTTCCGCGCAAAGACTCAAACGGTAAGAGAGTCAAGGAAGACCGCGACGGCAAGCGTGTAACAGTCTACGATGAAGTCGAAAAGACAATCAAAAAGGACAATCCGTCACGTATGAACGCGCGCCGCAAAATACTCTCCGTGCTATATCCCGTTACCGAGGTGCCTGCGGACGGTCGTAAGCGCCGCCAAAACACCAAGGAAGTAGATATGGCGGCAAAGCTGTTCGACGAGATCGCGCCGCGCTACGCTGAAAGAAGCGGCGGATACACACGCATAGCAAGGCTGGGCCCCCGTAAGGGCGACGCCGCTGAAATGGTCGTAATAGAGCTGGTATAACATACGGCTTTGTCCAATATTTTGTGGAACTTTGATGGGTTTGGGTTAAAGGTTCCACAAAATATTGGCAATTATAAACGCTATGTTGTCGCAAATTGTTATTCTCTTAACTGTGTAGATTACATGGAGAGGATAAAGTGAAGGTATGAGCATCTACAGAGGACATCTTGCGGACGCTAATGTATTAGAGGAAGTTTATCATTCTCCAAAAGTTTCTAAGTATCACTAAAGAAGAGGTAGAATTCCAAAGCAGGAAAAAGATAAAATCTCCAAGGATGATTATCATTATAGGCTGGAAGATAGCGTACATAATCAACACAAAACGCCATATAATGATTATAGCACTGAAGGAGACTCCGAGAAAATGGATATGCAAAAGTATATTGACCGGTTAGACCAAGATCGCCGAGACATGGAGCTTCGCCTTCGCGAAGATCGTCAAAACATGGAGCAGCGTCTTAATGATGATCGGCGTGCTTCGGAAGAACGTAGTGAAAAAGCTGCTTTGAGACTGGAAAAGCATCTTACCCAAGTAGAACAAAGGGTCGAAAATCTTTCAAAACAAGTTCGCAGCGAAGGTGTGTCAACACGTAAGTGGATGATTGGAACGTTTATAGCTGTTGTGGCAATTGCCGCGGCAACGATCTTTGGAATTTTATCAATGGTAATGGCTGTTATTGGCTTAGCCAATTGAGTAGATATAGTGAAACAACTTTAAAAGTGAACCAATATTTTCTGGAAGCGTCGGCCTACTGCCGCCGACGTTCCACAAAATATTGGTCTGAATTAAAGTTGTTTCACTATAATAAGATAGATAAAGGGTCAGGACAAAGACATTCCAAGGTATATTCAGGAGTGTCTTTAATTTATGAATGCATTAATATAGCCTGTTTTGGAGTATTAATTCCAAAATAGGCTAAAAAAGAATAGCGGAAGAGGGATTTGAACCCCCGACTCTACGGGTATGAACCGTATGCTCTAGCCAACTGAGCTATTCCGCCATAAAAGTTGAGAAATCTCCCACAGTATCCGATTATACCATCGGATTTTCGGAATGTCAACACTTTTTCACATGGAGATCAGATTATGAGCGTTAGAATTATACTGGCTTCCGGGTCGCCGAGAAGGCGGAGCCTTATGGAGCAGGCGGGTGTGCCGTGCGAAGTGATGGAAAGCGGCGCGGACGAGACAATTGGAGGGGCGCCGGATGTTCAGGTAGAAGCCCTGGCCATACGCAAGGCGCAGACGGTGAGATTACGGGTGCTTGAGGACGCGGTAATTATCGCGGCTGATACGCTGGTGGCTATTGACGGGCGGGTACTTGGCAAACCTGCCGATACCGCGGAGGCGTTTGCGATGCTGCAAGCGCTGCGGGGACGGCGTCATACGGTGTATACGGGAGTGGCGCTGATTCGTACGGGAGGGAGCGCGGATCAGATGCATAGCTTTGTTGAATCCGCCGACGTGATATTCCGCGAACTGAGTGACGACGACATACATGCGTACATTGCTACGGGCGAGCCATTCGATAAGGCCGGGGGTTATGGTGTGCAGGAACGCGGCGGTGCGCTTGTGGAGAAAGTGGAGGGAGAATATACCACGGTTGTGGGGCTGCCTATGCCACGTCTGCTCAGGGCGCTTGCCGACATGGGCGTGTGGGTGGAATCATGAAGCTGGATCGCTTGCTTGGAATCCTTACGACGCTGCTGCGTCACGACCGTGTGACTGCCCCGTATCTCGCGGAAAAGTTCGAAGTCAGCCGCCGTACTATAGGTCGTGACATCGACGCCCTTTGCCGTGCGGGGATACCTGTCGTAACACTGCAGGGCGGGGGAGGCGGCATTTCGCTGGCGGAAGGCTTCAAGCTCGACAAGAGCATCCTCAGCGCCAATGAATTGTCGGCTATCATTGCGGGTATCAAAGGAATAGGAAGTGTGTCGGACAGCGCCGATATCGAGAGAGTGCTTGAGAAGCTGACGCCTGGAGGCGACGCGATGATCTCACTGCACGAGCCGATAATCATTGACCTTGCTTCCCATTACGGTGACAGCCTGGCGCCCAAGGTCGAGCTGCTAAAGCAAGCTATTTGCGACAAGCGCGTCGTGGAGTTCGACTATTTCTATGAAAAGGGAATGTCGAAGCGCAGTGTGGAGCCGTACTACGTCATATTTCAATGGACGGACTGGTATGCATTCGGATTCTGCCGTGAAAGGCAGGATTGGCGTATGTTCAAGCTCAAAAGGCTGTGGGGCCTCACAATAACCGGCGAAACATTCCCAAAACGCGAAGTTCCGCCCGAAAAGCGCGACTGGGGTGCGTGGCAGGTGGACGACAGCAAGCTTGTGGCGATATTCAAACCGTCGGTAAGGTTTCGTCTGATTGAAACATATGGGCCGGACTCCTTTTCGGAAAGTGAAGGCGGCCTGCTTCTTGAAATAGGATACACAAGACGCGATTACCTGATTGGGTGGCTTTTAAGCTTCGGCGATACGGTCAAGGTATTAGAGCCGGCCGATATAGCCGATGACATCTATAGAATCGCAAAAAATATTATTGATGTGTACGAATGAACATGACATTCAGTTGTCATGTTGAAGCATGTATAATTGGTTCATGAAACTTATTATAAGGAGGAATATCATGAATCAAGACATTATCAATAAGGCTGCTGAAATCATTGAAAGAAACTGTATAAAAGGCGGCGAGTATAAGGGGCAGATTTGCGTACTTACTCTGATAGACGCGGAGGGCTTTCCCACCTCGTCGGTTATTGCGCCGTCAAAGTCAGATGGCATCAACTGGATTACGCTATGCACAAGCCTCGACGGCAACAGCGCAAAAAGAAGCGCGAATTGCAACCGCGCGTCTATCTGCTTCGGCACAAGCGAGTACAGCATCAACTTGGTTGGCGAGATAGAGGTAGTCACATCAGCCGATGTAAAGCGCGAGATGTGGTATGATGGATGCGGGGAGTACTTTACAAGCCCGGACGACCCCAACCATTGCGTACTTAGATTTACTACAAAGCGTTACAAATTCTTTGTCGACGGGCAAGAAGCTGAGGGCAGGTTGTCTTAGAATTGAGCGGCGAGGACGAAGCTTCGGAAAGTGGAGCCGTCTTCGCGGACGCCTTGGAACAGGTAGGCGGGCTGTACTATGGAATTTTCAAATGTTTTGACCAGTTCTACGGATGTAATATGGACATGGCTGTCATCAGGGTCGGCTGGAAGGAAGAGGCTTGCTTCTTTTGGCGATATTAGACTGTGAGTACTTAGCCGCTCGAATGTCATGTCGGAGTATGTGAATTCGAGGACGCGGCCGTAACGGTCGAGGCTCAGGATGGTGTTGAAACTGTAGTTTTTCAGACCGCCCAATCGGTTGACGAAGGTCAGATCGAAGCTTGCGCCGTCGAATTTTGTCTCGATTTCGTGATGCGGCGTGTAGAGCGCCCGCGCCGCAACGAATTCCCGCGCAAGCTCGGCAGCGCGCTCGGGGTCTATGGGGTCTTGGTTTGCCGGGCTTGGCTCGAAGAAGGTCGCGTAGCTCAAGGTTCGCTCAAACTTATAGATTGTGAGCATCGCGCGGTTGTCCGCGCCAAAGAATATGTCGCCTGTCTCAATGATGCCTTGCGGAGCGCCGCGTATGCCGAAGGATTCGAAAAACCTGGCGGCGGTTGATTCGTCGACCGGCTCGTATCGCGGCAGGTAAGTGCTGGCGTCGCCGGGGCTGACCGCGCTAAGTTCTATGTGGAATGTGTACAGCCGCGAGATTAGTTCCGCGTCGCCATCCCGCACTTGGTATGCAGCCCCGACGCTTTGCAGAAACTGACTTGGGATGACGTAGTACTGATAGTTTGCGTAGATCATGCTGGACATTATTACGGCGATGAGAATGTTAGCGATGTGCGCCTTGCGCATGAGAGCCTCCAAGTTGTGGCTTATAGTTAACTGCCCCTAAGGCATTTAACTATATCATAATTATTGACACGCACACTATATTTATGCGCCGGTACTTTACAAAAAAGTGTAATCGCGATACAATGGCTGTAGATATGCAACATCACGAATTTGGAGGAATTGCATGAATATACTGGTGTGCGTCAAGCAAGTCCCAAATACTCAGCAAATATCGATAGACCCCGAGACAAATACATTGATACGCGAGGGTGTGGAGAGTATCCTGAACACATTCGACGGCTATGCTCTGGAGGCCGCCGCAAGGCTCAGGGACAAGGAGCCGGACGTCAGGATATATGTGCTGTGCATGGGGCCGGTACAGGCAGAGTCGGCGTTGCGCGAGTGCCTGTCCATTGCGGCGGACACGGCGTATCTTGCGACGGACAGAGCGTTTGGCGGGTCGGATACACTGGCGACCAGCTATATTCTCAGCGAGTGCGTGAAGTACATAGAATCGATAGAGAATGTTAAGTTTGACTTGATATTCTGCGGCAAGCAGGCAATAGACGGCGATACGGCGCAGGTTGGGCCCCAGATTGCCGAGCTGCTGAGCATTGGTCAGATTACGTGCGGGCTGACGTGTGAACGCAAGGACGACGAACTGCACGTGCTGAGGGAAACCGACGACGGCAAGACGGTGATGGCCGTTAAATTCCCATGCATGGTTACGTTTACAAAGCCCAGGTTTGATCCGCGCCTGGTAACGGCCAGGCGGAGGATTGCCGCCAGAAAGGCTGAGATAAAGCGAATCGGGGCAGACGATCTTACGAATATCGACCGTGGACGTATCGGGCTGAAAGGTTCGCCGACCCAGGTCAGGCGCACGTTTGTGCCGCAGCTAAAAAAAGCCGGAGCCCTCATCAACGAAGGAACCGGACAGGATTCGGCGCGCAAGCTGGCTCAGTTGCTTGTGGACGACGGAATTCTGCTGAGTGTGGAATAGGGGGGCGTCGCTTGGAAGCTATATCGAAGGATACCTGGATATTCATAGAGACGAAGGCCGACGGCTCACCGCGCAACGTAGGTCTGGAACTGCTGAACCCCGGCCGCCGTCTGGCGGACGAGCAGGGCGGTAAGCTGGTGGGTGTGGTGATTGCCGCCGAAACAAGCGAAGCTGTGCAAGCCGCGGCTAATTACGGTGTGGACATGGTACTGGCGGTGGAAGGGGCGGAGTACCGCGACTATTCCGCCGAAGCTCATACCGCGGCGTTTGCGTACCTGATCGAGAAGCATAGGCCGCTTACCGTAATGATTGGCGCTACGACAAACGGACGCGATCTTGCCCCGCGTATATCCGGCCGAGTGCAGACCGGCCTGACCGCGGATTGTACACAACTGGAAATAGACGAATCTACCGGCTGTGTTGCCTGGACTCGTCCTACATTTAGCGGTAATCTTATGGCCGTAATTTTCTGTGCCGGCCATCGGCCGCAGATGGGTACCGTAAGGCCGGGCGTATTTAAGAAGCCTGAGTTTGTCCGGCGCGACGCGAATGTCGTTATGGAGGACTTCCGCTTCGATCCTTCGGGTATCCGCGCGCGCATAGTCGAAGTACTGGACGAAGCGGGTGAGCAGGTAGACTTGGAGGGCGCCGAAATAATCGTGACAGGAGGGCGCGGTGTGGGCGGAGCTCAAGGCTTCGAGGCAATCCGCCGCTTGGCCGGGACGCTGGGCGGCACGGTAGGGGCATCCCGCGCGGCTGTAGAACAAGGCTGGATACCGCACGCGCACCAAGTTGGACAAACCGGGAAGACGGTAGCCCCCAAGGTCTACATCGCTTGCGGAATATCAGGCGCAAGCCAGCACATCGCCGGCATGAGCGCCTCCGAGACCATTATCGCCGTCAACAAAGACCCGAACGCCGCCATATTCGGCGTCGCCGACTATGGTATTGTGGGCGATCTGTTTGAAGTAATCCCCGTGCTGGAAGCCGAACTGAAAAGCAGGCTTGCATGAGAGGTATTGAGTCATGAATAAGAAGAATAGTGCTATGGTTTATGGTAGTGCATATGTAATCATAGTATCACATTAATATCAGCATATATAACTCCTTATTATGGTTTTTTTGGAATTTTTAATGATTCAAGGATATTTAGTACTGTTCCGCTGTGGGCTTACCTGTTATGGTCGCTTAAAAACAAGCAAGAACTGCGAAGTGAAGGTTCAAGCAAATTTCATTTGAGATCCATTTTTGAAAATTATTGGGTTAGCATACCACTGTTGATTATGCTAACAGTTTGGACAATTGTGCTAACAACATAATAGTTTGCAAGGTTTATAGATGGTTTCTATTAGCATAAAAAGGCTTCTATAGCCTTTTTTACTTTCAGCTTATTTTGTTACGTCCTTGAGCCATTTGCCGCTGGGAACCCTCCACAGCACGGCGATTGTTTTGAAGTAGTCTTCGCTACGCAGTATTATCGCTACGATCCAGACCGGCCAGCCCAGAACAAGACCCGCAAACGCGCCCAGCGGTATCGATATGATCCACATGAAGATGATGTCTGTTATCATTACGAATTTGGCGTCTCCGCCGCCCCGGAGGGTGCCCATAAGCGAAACTATGGCCGTCGACATGAATATCATGTTGACGGAGATTACATTTGTCAATTGCAGCGCGTAGGTGCGCGACGCTTCGGACAGCTCGTAAAAGTTTACGAATGGTACGCGTACCGCCTGGATAATGGCGAAGCACAACAGCCCTGTCAGAAAGCTGATAACAAGCATACCGTTCGCGATCTGCTTTGCGCGGTCGTAGCGCCCTTCGCCGATGGTATTGCCGATGACGACCGCCGTCGCGCTGGCAAAGCTGAATACGATCATTCCCGTGAACTGCAGCAAAAGGTTTGCTATGGCGTTGGCGGCGACAAACTCGCGCCCGATATTGCCGATTATTATCATCAGGATGAAGAAGCCCGACGCCCAGAACACCTCGTTAATAACCACCGGGAACGAGTACTTCATGAAGCTTTTGGCGACGCCTTTACTTTTTGACGCCAAGTGGCGGATGCGTAAGGCAAGATTTTTCTCAAACTTGAGTATGTACACGGTAATTACGGTAAACTCGACAAAGCGCGCGATTACCGTGGCCGTCGCGGCTCCGGCGATTCCCATCGCAGGGAAGCCGAAGTGCCCGAAGATCAGCACATAGTTCAGAGACGCGCTGATTACAAGTGATATCGAGAGCATCACCACAGATATTTTGACTACCCCAACCGAGCGCAGTACGAATGTGCTGGCGTTCGTAAAGCCCCATACGAGGTAGCCTACACTCATGATGCGCAGGTATATTACGCCTTCGGAAATTACCTCCGGGTCGTTGGTCATGATGCCGAGCAGGTATTGAGGGGCAAAAAACGCTATAGCGGCGAAGAACAGGGTAAGCACGGCCGTTACCCGATACATGAATGCCAGTATCTCGCGTACGCGCTCCTTGTCGCCCGCTCCCCAGTATTGCGCCGTAAGAACTCCGCAGCCGCCCGCCACGCCTGCTCCGCCTATTATCATGAATACCATTGAAAACTGATTGGATATCGCCGCGCCGGAAAGCTGTATCTCGCCCACAAGCCCGAGCATCAGCGTGTCGACGGCTTTAACGCCAAAGTTTATCAGGCTCATCAGAGCTACCGGAAGCGCTATCGCCCCGAACTTTCTCAAAAACTCTCTGTCAAGAAACACGAACGACACGCTTCGCACACAAACACACCTTTCGATCTAACTATATCAGCCGCCATGTGCTGATCCAACGCAGGAATGTGTCGACATACCAGGTTGGTACGGCCAGACCCGACAGCACGGGGTAGAACAGAGCAAACAGGAACACGGCCGCGCCCAGCGCCGCGTACTTGGTGTATGGCCGGCGGAGGTCAAGCTCTTCGCGAATTGCGTAGACCAATGCCAGAGTTATGAACGGCACGCTCGGGAAGTAGTGATAGATGTAGGTTGTGCGGGGAACGAATATCCACGGCACAAACTGGGACGCAAAGGCCACGACTATGAACAGCGCCGCCCAGCGGGGCCGCCTTGTGTCGAACAGGCGGCATATCGCGTAGACCATCCCCACGAGGCCGCCCCACCACACGACGGGGTTGCCGAATGAGCTTATACCTTCGGCCAGGTCGTGGGTTATCCAGCGCATGTACATGAACATCGGGCGGGTGTTGAGCGGCCACTCCCACCACTGGGCGGAGAACGGGTGCGGCTGGTCTATTCCGGCGTGATAGGTAAACATATGCACCTGATTTTCGATAATGCTTGAAATGCCGTCCATCCAAGGCGTACGCACGAAATAGACGTACGAAAGAGCGTACACAGCGACAGGGATTATCACGAAGAACACCACGCACATTCCGATCATGGCAAGTGTGTCACGCGGATAGCTGCGTACTTTTTCGGGAAGGGATGTACCTGACGTCGGCAGCTCGGTCAGGGCCTGCCGGAATTCAAATGCGCGCCGTATCATTACGATCAGCCACAACAGGGCAAGCCCCGCGACAGCATACACTCCCTGCCACTTGCTGGCTATCCCCAGCCCCATGCTTAGGCCGCTGAGGAACAGCCACAGCATATCCTTGCGGAAGTCGCTTTCGATCAGGCTGCTTTTGTAGTACATATACATGAAAAGGTACATGAGTATCACGAAGAAGGTGACGTATGTGTCGATTGTGGCCAGGCGAGTCTGCGCGAAGTGCATGAAGTCGAAGGCAAACAGCCCTGCCGCCACGAAGGCAAAAGGCTTGCCGCCGTCGAAAAGTTCACGCGCCAGAAAGTACAGCGGGATAATCATCAGCACGCCCACAAATGTACCCGCGAAGCGCCAGCCAAAGGGAGTCATGCCGAATACGCGGATGCCCCAGCTTTTTATCACTTTGCCAAGCGGTGGATGGGTCGTTTCATAGACGAACATGCCGCGGATGAATTCGTAGGCTGTGCGCGGGTGATATATCTCGTCGAAGTAGGTGCTGTTCATGAAGTGCGAGTAAGCCGGGACTATGTGCTGTTCGTCGAAGAGCGGGTGGGCGGCGACGCTTGCCGCTCCGCCGCCAAGGTCTTGGACGTTTCTGTAAAAGCCTTCGGGGTGGATTATTATCTGTGCGGGAGTAATGACTTGGCCAAACTGCAGGAGTCCCAGTTCGCCGATCATCAAATCGCTGCTTGTCGGCTGTATACGCAGGTAGCGCGCCCGGAAGTTTACGTCGAAATCATGCCAGAAGAACACCGACGGCAGGTCAAAATTACGATATAGTTCCCATTCATGCGTGTCGTCCGAAAGGTACAGCGAGAAACTCTGATCGTGGCGCGGGCCAAGGTATACTCGAAGCTCGTTGATGTGTGTGGACACGCCCATGTCTATGACTTCGTTCATGTGCAGGCGCGGATGCCAGCCGGTGAACCAGTCCTGTTCCTCTCTGTGTATGCGCTGATCCCAGAAGGACTGCGGCGCGTGCAGGTCGCCAAGGCGCACGAAGGCTATTACGGCGTATACTATTACAAGAGCGGCCAGCAGATGCCACTCGTATTTTTCAAAGTAATGGGCGAGTTTGTCCTCGCGGACGGCGTGTTCCTTCTTTGGCGCGGGGGCAGGCGTATATCCGGATCCGAACAGCTTGAACGCGAAAAATACCATTACGCACACCAAGGCCACGTTCAGCGCCGACACCCATCTCTCATTTACAAGGAACTCCAGCGATACGTCGTGGTTCAGCATCCTGAGAGCGTCAATGACGTTCACGGTAAATGTCAGCGAGAATCCGGCGAACAACGCCAGTATCCGCCGGTCGGGGCGGAACACATACACCAGCAGCAGCAGCGGTACGGCGGGGTACAGGTAACGCTCGTGCATCCTGACGGAGAACACAAACACAAACGAGCTCAGCAGCGCCGCCACATAGAATACGTTGGGCCGGCAGTCGTCGCGCCGCAGCAGGTACAGGCTGAGAAATGTTATAATCACAATCGACGCGTAGCCGATCACATAAAGCGGCACGCCCAGGAACAGCGTATCCTGCGGCTGCCACATGGCTCCCGCGAGGGCGTGGAAGTTGTAGGCGTTAAGCGACGCAAAGGAATACTGGGTCATTGTGTCCGCGTACTGAGCCAATATAGGCAGTATGTTGAAGTTTTGCGTAAAGGGAAGCATTACTGCCAGCGCAAACGCGGCGCACGCCCCGCCCCAGCGCGCCAGCTTTGCCAAGCCGTCCCTTGCGCCGTAATCGCGTATCACTACCCAGAATGAATATAGATAGACCGGCGCCATTATCAGCGATTGGGGCTTTATCAGAATTGCTGCGGCATACAGCAGGTATGCCGGAAGATATCGTCTTTCGGTAAGCATAAGCAGCGATATTATTATCGGCAGAACAAACACGGAGTCCACCTGACCCCACACCGCCGAGTCCAGTATTATTACCGGATTGAACAGGTATGCCGCGGCGATCGGAAGAGCATGATCCGGGAGCTTTCGCAGCGCCGCCGAATATATCACGAATCCCGTGGTTAAATCCGCAAGAATAGCCGGAGTCATCATCATCAAGACGTGCACATTTGTTCCGTGCTCTATCCCAAGCGCCGAACGCAGCCAGCCGATGACAAACAAAACATACATGTAGCCCGGCGGATAGTCCGTGAAAAAATCGTATGTATAAAAATTCGCCATACCAACGCTGAACACATGATCCGCCCAAAACTTGAACGTGTTCAGGTCGATCTGGAACGCGAGCCCGGACACGGCAAAAACAAGCCGCACAATCAATGCGGCCGTCAGCATGGCTATGAATGTAGCGTGGCGAGGGAACTGGCTTTGCATATGAATTCCTCAGATTCGCATATTTTAGAGCTTGTAATCATCGACTCCCAAGTATACGGGATATTAGAACCTGTATTCAACCCGCGAAAACGCTGTCTTGCAGGGCGAATTCCACCATGCGAATCCAAAATCAGGCTTCGCGGGGACGGTGAATTGTCAAGTCAAGAGCAACAGTTCAGCAGGAGTTTTAAAACCAAGCGATTTTCTGGGACGATTATTAAGCAGAGACATGATCTGCGAAATACGTTCAGAGGGGAATACAC
>WRAW01000028.1 GCA_009780015.1 Defluviitaleaceae bacterium
AGACAACGAAACGCGAACAAATTCGTGCTTTCATGTTGTCTAAAACTTTCACAATGTAAAAGCTCGTACAGTCTAAGTTGTTTTAGACAACGAAACGCGAACAAATTCGTGCTTTCATGTTGTCTAAAACTTTCACAATGTAAAAGCTCGTACAGTCTAAGTTGTTTTAGACAACGAAACGCGAACAAAGCTGGCTTTGATGAACTCAATGGGATGTTTATAAGATCGGTTATCATACGTAGTCGGACTTCCATTTGTTTGGGCAAATAAAAAGGGGTGGAAGACAAAGCCCTCCACCCCCTGGGTATGTTTGAATATGGGTTATTGCGCCATCATTGCCTTGCGAAGCGCTCTTCTTTCCTTACGCGCTTTCATACGAGCCTTTGTGTCCTCTATCGACATGTAGACGGTTGGGATCAGCAGGGTTGTGACGAGTGTCGACAGGCCCAGGCCGAATACAATTACGGTCGCCAGGCTGCGCATCATCTCGGAGCCGTCGGCGGTGGATACGAGCATAGGCGTTAGCGCAAGCATCGTCGTGATCGCTGTGACAAGTATCGGGCGGAGCCTGACGGTTCCGGCGCGTACGACGGCGTCGTAAGGCGACATTCCGCGCTCACGGACGAGCAGGTTTGCGTAGTCGATAAGCACGATGGCGTTGTTAGTGACAATGCCCGCCAGCATGATTAGCCCCATAAAGGCCGTTATGTCGAAGGTGTTGTCGAGTATGAACAGGCCCAGTATTCCGCCGGTAAGCGCTATAGGGATAGAGAACATCACGATGAACGGGAACGCAAAGGATTCAAACTCGGCGGCCATTATCAGGTAGACCAGCAGCAGCGCCATCAACAGCGCAAGCCCAAGCGCCGCGAAGGTTTCATCCATTTGCTGTGTCGCGCCGGTAAATGCCCAGGTGTAGCCGGTCGGCATGATGTATTGCGACATTGCGGCGGTTATATCGTTTACGACGTCGTTCGGGTTTATATCTGGATCCGCGAATTGGGTATTCACAGAGACAAAGGTCTGCATGTTCTCGCGCTGGATGGTAATGGGTATTTCGCCCACGACGATCTCTGCTACTTCGTACAGCGGAATGGTTACGCCGCTTGGCGTTGGTATTAATATGTTCCGAATGTCTGTAATGTAGTCAAAATTTTCACGGTTTTGGCGGACACGGATGTCGAATTCCTCGCCGCCTACACGGTAGGTTGTGGCCACGGTTCCCGTGATCGCGGTGTTGACAATGCTTGATACCGTAGCGGGAGACACGCCGAAGGCCGATGCGCGCTGGCGGTCAACCCTGATGGTGGCCTGGGGGTTTGCGGCTTCGATGGAGCTTGAGACGTTGTGAGTGCCGGGAAGCTCTTCAACTATGCCGACGACGTCTATGGCAATGTCGCGCAGTACTTCGATATCGTCGCCGTATATTCTAAGGGATATTCCGCCGCCTCCCATGCCGCCCATCATGAACTGCATCGAGCTGACGTTAATTTCCGCGCCGGGGATATCCAGGAGCTCGCGCTCCATCAGGACGGCAAGCTCGCTTGACGAGCGGTCGCGTTCTTGGACTCCCGACAGCAGTATGAACATCGAACCGGAGTCGGCGGTGCCGCCGAAGCCGCCGAAGGCGCCGCCGTCCACGGTTGAAAACACCGTCTCTACTTCTTCAAACTGGATCAGACGGTCGGTGACTTCCAGCAGCACGGCCTCGGTTTCTTCAAGAAGTGAGCCGCGCGGCAGACGGACATTGGCTTGGATCATGCTCATATCGGTTTCGGCCATAAATTCCATTCTGAGGAATGTTAGACAAAAACCCGTGAGAACGATGGCCGCCAATACGGCGAGATACGTGACAAAACGGCGGCGCAGGCAGAATATTAACATTCGTTTGTAGACCCTGTTTATTGCCCTGATTGCTCTATCTACACCGTTTAGTATCGCGCCAAGAAATTTTGAGAAAATGTTGCGTCGCTCGTGGCTTCCCATTATTTCTTCGGCGCTTAGTATTACGGAGCAGGCCATGGGTACAAAGGTAAGTGCCACAAACAGCGAAGCCAGCAGCGAAAAGGCTATTGTCATCGCCAATTGGTTAAATATCTGAGCCGCAAGGCCGCCCGCGAACGTAATAGGCAGGAACACTGCTATTGTTGTAATGGTAGACGCCGTAACCGACGGGGCGACCTCTCTTGCGCCTTCTATCGCGGCTTTTGTCTTGGGTTCGCCCTCTTCGATCTTGCGGAATACGCTTTCCAGCACGACTATCGAGTTGTCGATCAGCAGCCCTATGCCCAAGGCCAGTCCGCCCAGAGACATCATGTTGAGGGTAATGTCCGTGACATACATAAGTATGAATGTAGCTATAATCGAGACGGGCATTGCCATCGCGATTATGATTGTTGACTTGATACTCTTGAGAAAGAGGTACAACACCAACACGGCGAATATGCCGCCCCACATGGCGGCGCTTACCACGCTGTTGATAGACTGGTTGATGAATTCTGCAGGGTCTATGAATATTGCGAATTCATATGCGGGGTAGTCAAGCCTTAGGCGTTCGATCTCTGAAACGATCGAGGCCGAGACGTTGACTGTGTTTGCCATGGATTGTTGCTGAACCTGGAGAGCGATCGCCGGGGTTCCGTCGATAAAAGCCACGTCGGTTCGGTCACGAAGGACTTCGTTGACCTCGGCGAAGTCCCGTAAGTAGACGAGCGCTCCCGCCGGGGTCGCGAACGGGATGTTCTCGATATCCATGAGCGAGTTGAACTCGCCTGATACGCGCAGACTCATGGATCTGTCGCCTTCGCGTATCGAGCCTGCGGGGACGGAGGCGTTTTCGGTGCGCAGGACTTGTATGACATTGGCCTCCGAGATGCCAAAGCCGCGCAGCGAGTCCTCGTGCAGCAACACCTCGATTTCTCTGTCGATCCCTCCGAACAGGTTAACCTGCGCTACACCGTCGAGCCGCTCGAGGCGGTTCATGATCTGGTCTTCCGTTACGCTTCTAAGTGCGATCAGGTCGCCGTCTTCCGATGTGATGCCGAAGGTGAAGGCGTTCATGGCGTTTATGTCGATTTGTATGACCACCGGGTCGCCGGCTCCGTCGGGAAGCATCGGACGGATCATGTCGATTCGTTCGCGCATGTCCAGCGCGGCGAAATTTATGTCTACCCCATCGCTGAACTCCAGCACAATGGTGGATTGGCCGTAACTCGAGCTGCTGTTGATATCTTCAACGCCCGGGACGGTTCCTAACACACCCTCGAGCGGAATTGTCACCAAGCTCTCGACTTCGGCCGACCCCACGCCTGAAAATGACGTTACCACTATTGCGATGGGTATGTCCATGTTGGGCATCATATCTAAACTTATGTTAGTTACCGACAAAAAGCCGAAGACCATTATAACCAGAATCGCCATAACGGTAGCGATTGGCCTGCGGACGGAAAATTTCGCAAAATTCATTTGATAGTCCTTTCTGTGCTAGTATCTAGGGCGTGTTCCTACTACGCAAAATACACATCTTTGCGGCGGATTTTGCGCCCTTCGTCGTTGTTCGTTCCTTGCGTATCCAAGGGTACGCGGCGTCTCTCACGCCTAGAATGGCACAAAATTGCGCTTGCAAATATGCGCTTTTGGTAGTGGGAACACGCCCTAGCTTCTTGATACAACGTTCACCTCTTCGCCGTCGATGACAAAGTTCTGCCCCCTGATGATTATCTCGTCGTTTACGGATATGCCGGAAAGTATTTCGATTTCACGGCCATCGGAAATACCTGTGGTTACAGGGACTTGTACGGCTACGTCGCCGTCTCCAAGTATAAAGGCGAACTCGTTGCCTTCAATTGTGCGAAGGATGGAGTTGACAGGGACTACCACCGCGTTGTGCGCTGCCTCACGCACGAAGCGCACTTCGGCGAACATGCCGGGGCGAAGCGTTTCGCCGACGTTTTCGATCTCGATTGTAACTGCGAATGTGTTGGTATGGTCGACGCCCGGCGACACGGTGCGTACTACGCCCTGGATCGGGTCGGGGGAATGGCTTGACACGACGATGTCTACGATATCGCCGGCGTTGATGTGATTTATGATTATCTCCGATACCCTGACCTCGACGTTAAGGCTGGAAGTGTCGATTATTACAAAGGCCGGGGTCGCCATGGTGGCGAATTCGTCCGTTCTGGCGTTCTTGACGTTCACAACGCCGGATATGGGTGAGTGGACGCTGAGGTCGGAAAGGGTAGAAGCCGCGTTAGCGAGCTGTACCGCGATAACGTTGGCCGTCGATTCGGCCGTGTTAACGCCAATGGCCGCAGCGTCCTGGTTCTCGCGCGCTATCTGTTCCGTGAGAAGGTCGCGGTTGCGCTGAGCCTGGTCAAGGCTGAGTTCGATTTGACCGCGGCCAAGACGTACCTGCTCAAGCGCGTTGGCAGCCTGGTCGTAGGCCGTGCGGGCCTGGTCGTAGGCTGTACGCGCGATTGCTCCGGCCTCGTACAGTATTGATATGTTCGCGTAGTTTTCGGCGGCCATGTCGTAGGATATCATGGCGTTCTGAAAGGATATGTCATTTGTTTCTAGCTGCATCTGGAGATTTTCTATGCTGGAGTCGACCTGCATTATCTGGGACTCGAACTGACCGCCCGTTACGTTGGCGAGAGCGTTTTGCGCGGCGGTAATCCCGGAAACCGCCTGGCCGTGCTGCGCCTGGAGCGCGCGTATCTGGTTCTGTACGTCGCGTTCGTCCATGGTGAAGAGTATGTCGCCCTCGTACACACGGTCGCCTACGTCCGCGAATGTCGCGCTGACAAGGCCCTGCATACGCGGCATTACCATTGCCTGGCGGACAGGCGTAAGCTGGGCGGCGTACGTGAGTTCGTTGCGAATGGTTTGCGGAGCTACGCGCATGGCTTCTACGGGAACCAGCACGCGTTCTTCCTCATCTTCACCGTTTGCGGCGGTTTGGCCCATCGCTGCGCACCCCGCAAGGAGTATGGCGCTAAGTATGCTTGCGGTTATCTTGTATTTTGCTCTGAACTTCATTGTTTCCTCCTTAAAAATTCGTTACGATGCGTGACTGTGGGGTACGCATATTAGCTGGACAACTATTTCGGCCAAAACTTTCATCATGCCTTCAGCGGTTGTATATTCATTCCCTGTCAAGCCGACAAGCTCAAGTTGCTGCTTGGCGTCGTCAGGAAAGGTGACAGCTTTTCCAATACCCGTAATTGTGGCGGCAATCAGGAACAAAATATACTCTTTTGAGATGGTTCCCCTGCAACTGCCGTCAGCTACGCGGGATTCGATAAACAAGCTTACCTTGCCAAGAAAGGCGAGCATATCGTCATTTGATTTGCTTGTGACTGCCGCCATTCTTGTCGGTTCGTTCAATTGAATGGCTATTATCTCGTGAATCAGGCTTCTGTACTGGTTGAACAGGCCGTCCATTGTTCTGCCTATCAGCATAAAGGATTCCATAATGATTTCGTCGGGCGGCCTGCCGCTTTCAAAAATCGAGTCGATTTCATTGCCGCGCTGGAGCTCTTTATAGGCTTGGTCGATGATTTCGACCAGTATCTCGTCAATGTTCGAGAAATAGTAGTATATCCCCCCTTGGCTTATTCCACATTCCCTTACCACATCCCGCATTGTCACCGAGTAAGCCGGTTTAAGCCTGCATACGCGTATGGCCGCGTCCACGATTGTTCTTTTTTTATTGGTAAAATATTCTTCCGTTACCCTTGGCACACCTATCCCCCTAACAAGGCCATGTTGTTGTCATTTGCCGAAAGTGACACGCGATCTATTATAGTTTATTTTGACACACGTGTCAATATAGGAACGGAAATACTGCTCAAGTATAGTAATATGACCTCGAAACAGTAACAAGGGAGGGGTGAGGGAAATCGGGAGATTTCCTGCTGTTTACCCCGACGCATGTTACTGATTGAGAGGCATATTACTATATAATTTACGGCGGGTTCGCGCGTTTGTCTGGTGGAATCTTGTCCAAGTTGTATTCATTATTCCGCAGGCCGACGCATAAGGTTATTATATGGCTGAATTGAAACGGGGGTGAGCGGCATCAGGAATATTGAGTACTACCTAAGAAAGATAGCCCAAGGCGTTGCTCTGTCGGTGGCCGCGCTGGCCGTTCTTTTCGCGTTCAGCGACAGCGCGCTGGTCGACAGGTTTATTATACATCAAACGATGCCAAGTTATAATATGCGGGACGCTATGCAGAGTATGCTGCGCTTCGTCAATGTCGGTCCGTTTGCGGACGCGGCGAACCTTCCCGGAGGTCATGGCGGGGCAGTGCCGGTCAGCGGCCGGCTTGTGCAGCTCGACGACGTTGACATTACAAGCGGAGCCCCCGTAATACTGGGAGTGGGGGACGTGATATTCCAGTACGAGTCACGTTCGTACCTGGGCGTCGGCGATCATTTTGCCGGTACGTTCTACACTGTCGAGGATATAGCCATGTTCCGCGACTTCAACCGGCTCCGCAACAATTTCTATATCGTAGACCAGAGAACCGGCATGACGCCCGATCTGTTCAACGTGGACGCGTTCATGGCGCATGATCTGCGGCTGCCCCCCGGAGTCGAAGGCCCTCGGATACTGATATTTCATACCCACTCAAATGAGATGTTCGCTGACTCGCGCGACCGAAGCGAGGGCATAATGGCGGCCGGCGCTCTGCTGGCGCGTGTGCTTGAACAGCGTCACGGCATATCGACTTTGCACATAACCGAAAGTTTTGATATCGTTAACGGCGAGTCGCAGATAATGGGCGCGTACGAGCGCATGGAGCCCAGAATCAGGCAGATACTGGCTGAAAATCCGTCCATTGAAGTCGTGATCGATCTTCACCGCGACGGCGTACCCGAACACACTCGCCTTGTTACCAACATAAACGGCCGCCCGACGGCTCAGATAATGTTTTTCAACGGTCTTTCAAGAATTAACCGCGACGGCGTGCTGACGGAAATAGCCAGCCTTCCCAATCCGTACCTGGATGCAAATCTTGCGTTCAGCTTTCGTATGAAGCTTGCGGCGAATGCTCTTTACCCCGGTATTTCGCGCAAGATATACCTTAACGCCTTCCGCTATTCGCTGCACATGATGCCTAAGTCGCTGCTGATAGAGCTTGGCGCGCAGACAAACACCCTGCAGGAGGCGCTGAATGCCGTGGAGCCTCTCTCGGACATTCTGGCGGCTGTGCTGCTGAATGGTTAGGTTCTTAGTCGTTGGCGATGCTGTTTGTCTCGAATGTACGCTCAAAGTCGCGCGTTTGCTCGTTGCGGCGCACAGGCATTTTATTCTTGGAGAGGAAGCGCACAAGATCGTATACATCGACCCATATCTGGTTGTTGCCGTCCTTCTGCGATTCGTCGAAAATGATCTGGAGACCAAAGTGCAGATGCGGTACGCTGATGTTGTTGACGTTCTCTTTGCGGCTGTAGCCGGTCATGCCAACATAGCCCAGCACGTCGCCGGCGCGCACAAATCCGCCCTCGCTCACAGTTTTGTGGAAGGGGTGATCGCGCCTGAGATGCGCGTAATAATAGTAGCGTTGGCGGTCGACGCTGCGGACTCCGACTCGCCAGCCGCCGTAGCGGTTCCAGCCGAGAGCTTCTACGTAGCCGTCCTCAACGGCGATGATGGGCGTTCCCACATTCGACATGAAGTCGTGCCCCAGGTGAGGACGGCTGTAACCATATGAGCGCCTTGCGCCGAAGTCGTCAAAGTGCGAATAATTATATCCCCTGGCCAGCGGGAAGAATGCCCGCAGCCCGTAGCGGCGCTCCCAAACCTCGCCGCCGGAGTCGTCCGCGGACGATATCTTCTGTTCGTACTCGCCGACCATCCCGCTAAGTACCGCGCCGTAAGCTTCGCGGTAGAATGGGAAGAGCTTCAGCCCCTCCGTCAAATCCTCGAAATTTTGGCCTTCAGTGATTTTTTCTACCGCCGAGTCAATGTGCGCACAGCGCCTGTCCCTTGGGAATTTGCCCCAGTGACGCGCCGCTCCGTATGCTATAAGGTCGACCCAGTATATAGACGTGTCGGTTCCATAGTACTTGACATCGTAATCCATTGCTTGAGACATTACCGCTACGGGCACGTCAAACTCCATCCACCTGATATGGTCGGATGACTCAGCCGAAACGCGCAGTGCCAGTAAATGAAAAATCCATATCGCAATCGCCATAGTGACGATTCTTTTTCGTGTCGGCATTTCCATCCCCCGCAAGAGTATTCTAAGACTTACAGTGAAAAAGTTGTTTCACTATACACGAAAATTATGATATGGACTTTTCGAGATTATATACTTGTCGTCCTAAGGGCCTTTATGGCTTCTTCTTCAGGAGTTACAAACAGCGTTTTGAAGTTTTCATAGATTACCATGCCGGGTTTGGCTCCGCTTGGCTTGCGCACATGTTTGCGCAGCGTATAGTCCACGGGTACGTTGGAACTGCTTTTACCCTTGCTGTAGTACGCCGCCAGCGTTGCAGCCTCGGTCAGCGCCGTGTCGGACGGGGCGGCTCCGCCGGTTTTTATTAGCACGTGGGAGCCGGGCATGTCTTTTACGTGCAGCCATATGTCACGGTTGTCGGCCGTACGCAGGGTCAGTTCGTCATTTTGCTTGTTGTTCTTGCCGACGAATATGTCCATTCCGTCGGAGGAAAGGTAGTGAAGCGGGCGTGCTCTGACAGGTTTAGCCGACTTTCTGCGCTTCTTGACGTAGCCGTTTTCCGACAGCTCTTCTCGAACTTGTTCGATATCGGCCTCGTCGCGGCATGTGCTCAGTGTTTGCAGCAACGCCTGAAGGTATTCCCGCTCTTGGTCGTTTGCGGTCATCTGTTCCTGCAGAGCGGCGTGCGTGCGTTTCTCTTTGTTGTAGCGCTTGAAGTGCTTCTGGGCGTTTTCAGCGGGTTCGAGGTTGGGGTCTAGCTCTATTTCGATGATGGTAAGGCTTTCGTCATAGTAATTTTGCGCGGCGAATGTGGTCATACCCTTTTCAAGCTGGTAAATGTTGGCCGTCAGCAGTTCTCCCATAAGCTTGTATTTCTCGCGGCCGGATATTTCGCGCATGGTGCGGATGTGCGTATCATGTTTCTTGGAGCAGCGCTCGATGTTGTTTGTTACGAGCTTGCGCAGATCGGCGGTTTTTTGGTCGACGCGCAGGCGGGCGTCCTTTTCGGTGTAGAAGTATTCCAGCATGGCGCTGATGTCGTCGTATGGCGTTTTTTCGTAGCTGTCAAGATCGTCGAACATTGTGAGCCTTATGGACGAGAAGTCGCCGGGTTTGCCGCTTTTGAACACAATCTCGGGAGTGTAAGCATTTGAGTCGATTGCTGCGACCAGTTGGGCGAAGGTATCAAGGAAGCTGTGTGACATGGCTTCGTCCAGGCTGTGACAGGCGGCGTTGGGATCGATGCCTGCCCTGTGGCAGACCTCATTTGCCGCTACGGGCGATATACCGCTGTAGCTTTTGACTAGGAAGTCGGACGCAGCCTGAGCCTTGGCTCTTGAAAGCCGTCCTAGAAAGTCTGTTTCATCAAACAGCAGCGGGCTGGTTTTACCCTGGGAAGGCGGCCGTACATAGGGCAATCCGGGCAATACTTCGCGCACGGAGCTTGTTTCGCGGTTGATGTGACGCGCGCTGTCCAGTATTATGCCGCGCTCGTCCACCAGTATGATGTTGCTGTGTTTGCCCATTATTTCGATTATCAGGCGCTTGTGGGTGTCGTCGCCCATTTCGTTCTGAGCCGATATCCCGATCTCGATGATGCGCTCGAAGTCGGGTTGCTCCACAGACACGATCTTGCCGCCGCCAAGGTGTTTGCGGAGCACCATGCAGAACAGCGGCGCGGTAAGCGGATTTGGCTTGGACGTATTTGTAAAGTGGATGCGCGGGTGCGATGAATTTGCCGTGAGCATCAGCTTTAGATTGCTGCCAAGACTGCGTATGTTTGCGACAATTTCATCCTTTTCGGGCTGATATATTTTGTCGATTCGCCCTCCGAGTGCGGCGCGGCGTATGTCGTGGGCTATGTTTGATATGACGATTCCGTCAAGGGGCATTGCGATTCTCCTTATCATAACCGGCGAATCTGCCAAGTTGACGCCTGAGTAAATTTTTCTCGGGCAACTTGACGCGCGCCGGTTTTGCAGATATAATAGTATGGTTAACTATTGTAGCATACCGTGGCCTTTTACGCAAACTTTAAAATGTGCGATTACATATTTTGAAAGGTGACTGACTTGGGTACAATTAAGGTTATGAACATCGGATTTGGCAACATGGTATTTACTGATCGCGTGGTATCGATCGTAAGCCCGGAGTCGGCGCCTATCAAGCGCATCATTGTGGATTCCCGCAGCAGCGGACAGTTGGTGGACGCGACGTGCGGGCGGCGCACTCGAGCGGTAATTATTACGGACAGCGGGCATGTGGTTCTTTCGGCTCTGCTGCCCGAAACACTGGCAAACCGCGCAATTTTCAAGGAACCCCTTAGCGACGACGAAAAACTCGACCAAGCGAAATAAGAGCATGTATTAACATGGAACTTTCGCGCAACGGCAAATTTTCCGAAAAAGAGGGGCACAAATGAATAATGCGGGGAACAATTCGGGAATGCTGATAATTATATCCGGGCCGTCGGGGTCCGGCAAGGGCACGGTTGTTAAATCCCTTGACAAGTCGCGGTTCGCTCATTCCGTGTCCGTAACCACGCGCGAAAAGCGGCCGGGAGAGGTTGAAGGCATAGATTATTTTTTTCGCACGATGGAGGAATTTGAAGAAATGCGCAATGAGGGCAGACTCTTGGAGCACGCGTATTTTTGCGGAAACTGCTACGGCACGCCGCGCGACTATGTAGAGCAAAAGATCAACGAAGGCTGCACCGTTGTGCTTGAGATAGAAGTAAACGGGGCGCTGCAGGTACGTGAGAAGATCAAGAATTGTGTGCTGATATTTCTTATTCCGCCGACCATGGAGGAGCTGGCGCGACGCCTTGTGACGCGCAATACCGAATCGCCGGAAACTATTGAAGACAGGCTTTACCGTGCGGAGGAAGAAATCGAGCTTGTGGATAAGTATGACTACCTGGTAATCAACGACCATGTCGCCGATGCCGTCAAGCGCATCGACGACATTGTAAATGTCGAGTCACTGAAGCCTTTTAGGTGCGGGGCTATGGTCGAAGCCTTGAAAAACAAAACGTGGCACGGTATGCGCATTGATGAGATGTGCAGAGAAAACAACAGCGGAAAGGAAGGCGCCCATGCTAAGGCCGTCGTATAGCGAACTAATGGAAGTCCTCAACAAACAGGAAGACATTGACATGAAAGTGACGTCTCGTTACACTATTGTGATTGCGGCGGCAAAGCGCGCACGCCAGCTTATAGACGGCGACGAGCCTTTATGCGACACCGATTCCGGGAAGGCAGTCTCCATAGCTATTAACGAGATGTACGAGGGTAAGCTGGCGATCTCGCTTTCCAAGGAAATGAAGGCTAATGAGCTCAACCATTTCAATCAAGGAGACGGCGGCGAGTCATATCTGGAATACACCGGGGATGTTGAGTGATCTACGCGAAAGTCGTTGTAGCCGTCGCCGCGCAAGAGCTTGACCGCGAGTTTGAGTATGCCGTGCCGCCGGAGCTTTGTGCGGAGGTGGGTGTTGGTTCACGGGTAGTTGTTCCGTTTGGCCGCGCCGACAAGCGCGTGGAGGGTTACGTGGTCGGCGTGTCCGATACGTCAAGTTACCAAGGGCGGGATGTCAAGGCTATATACAGCCTGCCGGAAGGCGGACGCGTGTTCAGCGCCGAACTGCTCCGGCTGGCTGAGTGGATGCGTGGCAAATATTCCGCCACGCTCTATGACTGCCTGCGCTCCATAATCCCGGCCGGGGTAAAGCTGCAGGCCGAGACGCTGCTGAGCCTTCATGAAGATGTCGCCGAGACGCGTCTGAGCCGGAACCAGTCCTGCATCGTAGAATATGTCCGCAATTGCGGAGGAAATTGCTTCTTGAGCGAACTTGAGAACGAATTCGAGAGGCCAAACCCAACCGTGAAATCGCTGGTACGCCTGGGCGTGCTGAGCGAGACCCACGACATACAGGAAGCCAACAACTTGCCGCTGTTCGTGAACTGCGCACACATAAATTACGATAATGACGAGTTGGAAGAGTACCTCGAGTTGCTTGCGGAGACTGGAAATAAGGGTAACGCAGCCAGGGCCGTAGTTGATTTCCTGATGGAGCACGGCGGCGCGCCCGTCAGTGACGTGCGGAAATTTTTGAGAATATCGGCTTCACCTATCAAGACTCTGGCCGCGAAGAACATAATTACTATCGAGAAAGTGCGGATTTTGCGCAGCACCACTTCGTCCGCGTCATGTGATGGGGATGATGTCAGGCACAGCCTTACACCGGATCAGGAACACGCCGTAAACGCGATCCTTTCAAATTGGGGAAGTGAGGGCGTTACGACCCTTATCCACGGCGTAACGGGCAGCGGCAAGACCGAAATATATATGCGCCTGATAGAGCGCGTACTTGAGCAGGGCAGGCAGGCCATAATGCTTGTGCCCGAAATATCGCTTACGCCGCAGACCGTAAGCACATTCCTCCGGCGCTTTGGCGAGAGGCTGTCGGTGACGCATAGCCGCCTCAGCCTTGGGGAACGCTATGACCAGTGGAAGAAGGCGCGCGACGGCGCGATATCCATAATGATAGGGCCGCGTTCGGCGGTGTTCGCGCCGTTTGAACGGCTGGGGCTTATCATAATCGACGAGGAGCACGAAAAGACCTATAAATCCGAGACGACGCCCAAGTACAGCACGCGCGAAGTAGCCGAAAAGCGTGCGGAGCTCACGGGCGGCTTTGTTGTAATGGGGTCGGCGACTCCGCTGGTGGAGACGTACCACGACGCGCTGGAAGGCAGGGTTAAGCTGATTACCATCAGCAGCCGTGTAAATGACAGCCCCCCCAGGATTCACATCGTAGATATGCGCCAGGAACTTACCGAGGGTAACACAACCATGTTCAGCCGCGGCTTGGAAGCGGCGCTGCGCGCAAATTTTGACGCCGGGCATCAGTCCATACTATTCCTGAACAGACGAGGTTTCTCAACATTCGTCTCGTGCCGAAAGTGCGGTTTTGTGATGCAGTGTGACAACTGCAGCATAAACTATACATACCACTACTACGATCAGCGTCTTATGTGTCACTATTGCGGCAAGAAGGTCAGGAACCCGTCCAACTGCCCGCAGTGCGGTTCGCGCTTTATCAAGTACTTCGGCCTCGGAACGCAGAAGGTGGAGGAGGAGGTACGGAAGCTGTTCCCGGATATCGGCGTTGCGCGAATGGACATGGACACAACGGCCGGGAAGCACAGGCACGAGGAAATACTGGCAAGCTTTCGCCGGGGTGAGGCCCGGGTGCTTATCGGGACGCAGATGATTGCCAAGGGATTGGATTTTCCAAATGTTACGCTGGTGGGAGTAATAGCCGCGGATCTGTCGTTGAACAGCGGAGACTTCCGGGCCGCGGAGACTACGTTCCAACTGCTGACCCAAGTGGCCGGACGCGCCGGACGCGCCGCCCACAAGGGCGATGTTTACATCCAGACCTACCAGCCCGAGCATTACTCGATTATATGCGCCGGTGACGGCGACTATCGTGAGTTTTTCGACCGCGAGATAGTTATCCGCAGGCAGAGGGAGTACCCGCCGTACTCCCACATATTTGTGATTCTCGCGACCGGAGAGTCCGAAAAGAAGATAATTACGCTGCTGTACAAACTGATGGACATTATGCGTACGCAGGAGGACTCAGTCAGGCACGAAGTTCTTGGCCCGACCCCCGCCGCAGTATCTAAGATAAAGCGCAGGTATCGCTGGCGCATGATTATAAAACACACCGACGAATCCGGTCTGAGGGACTTTGTTACGGGTGCGGTCAAACGCCTTCGAGCACAGGAAGATACAAGCGGCGTAACAATCAGCCTTACGCTTGACCCATTGATAATTCATTAACAAATAAGGAGAAATTCATGGCAATTAGGAATGTACTGTTGGACAGCGACGATATATTGCGCAAAATATCCAAGCCTGTAGAGAAAATTACGCCCACGATACTCACCTTGCTGGATGATATGTTGGATACGCTGGAATCTGCCGAAGGCGTCGGGCTTGCCGCGCCGCAGGTGGGCATACTGCGCCGTATTGCGGTGGTACGACTTCCCGACGAGGATATTTTGTACGAACTCATCAACCCTGAAATCATCGAAACAGATGGAGAACAGGAAAAGCTGGAGGGCTGCCTGAGCGTAAACGGCATTGCCGGGTTGGTAAGGCGGCCGGTACGTGTAAAGGTTAGGGCGCTGAACCGCCGCCTCGAGCCTTACGAAATTGAAGCCAAAGGGCTTCTGGCGATTGCCCTGGCTCATGAAATAGATCATCTGGACGGCGTCCTGTACACCGACAGAGCCCACAAAATAATGGACACAAGCAGTCAGGAATACAAGGACTACGTCGCAAAAGAAGAGCGCGAGGAAGACGCCGAAAAACGCGCCAAAAGGCGTGCTATGCGCGCAAAGCGCCGCGTGGGGTAAATCAGTTTCTAGCAGATTGTAGATCAAGTGAAGGGAAGGTTTTGTAATGAATACGTACATCAGAAGGTTTTTAGGTAATTTTTTGCCCCAGCCTGCAAAGTCTTCTCACGAACATACAGAAAAAATTTTGTCAGAAATTCAACTCCTATATACTCAATTTGATAACTTCAGACAACCAGCCAATGGTATAAAAAATATGCAAGCTAATCAAAACGCAGGTTTTGTTCAAAATAATAATGCATTAAGAGCTTTGAATAAGCCTACAACTACTAGTGAAAAGTATATTGAGTTTTTTGATTTTGATATAAAAATTGGAGAATTTGCTTTAAGATCACGAGTTAGTTCGGGTGACCAGATTCAAGAAGACTATTTGTACTTTAAGTTTAGTCATGATATAGTTCCAAGTATGGACTCCATAGCAATTGCGTTGTCGACTTTGTGTGGCCAAGTATACCAACGTATCCGTATGGATATTCTTGTATCAAGAGAAACATTAAATAAAATCAGAAATTTTACAAAATCCGATGTTATATTTACAGGTTTTACCCCCCCCCCCCGTTTGTTCGTCTGTTAGTGAAAGTATTGCCCTTAGCTTTAGCGGTGCTTTTGATAGTCTAGCTGCACTATGTTTAATGCCTAATAATACAAGCTTGCTATCAATTGATTTTGGAGGTAATTTTACATATGAACGCAATGCTTTTAAAAAATTCAACATATACAGCGTTTCAACAAATTTCCGAGATTTAAATTATGAAAGGGCTCACTGGACATTTATGGGAGTTGCCGCCATACTCTACGCCGAAGCTTTAAATATTAAATGGCATTCTTTTGGTACAATTTTAGAAGCCCATTTTTTGAACCATTGCAATCAAAATCTTGTTTCAAAATTTTCTGGAAGTAAGTTTTTATCAACTAACATGATAGAATCCGGCTTTGTCAAAGGGTTAACTGAAGTTGGTACCGCCCTTGTTGTTGCATTTTATATGCCAGAGACCCTTAGAGAAACTCTTTACGCCACTTCGCGACCGAATAGCGAAAAGTTTCTTAGAAAAAAATTGATTATTGATGCTGTACTCAAGCAAAGAGGAGAACAAATAGATTTAAGCATTCCTTTTAAAGACATTAAGCTCAGACCTACAAAGTTCGGTACCAACTTTGTCGTTGACTTTTTGTCACTATACTTTTATAAAATACTAGGGTTACAATCTATTAACATTTATATTGAAGGCATCCCTAATGAGATTTTAACTTTGGTTGATGGTATGTCCTTAAACTTCTATGAAAAGATTAATCCTATTGCATTGAATAGAGATATACCGCCGGAATTTTTAGAACAATACTTAAAAAAATTAAACATAGTAGGTATAGAGCCATATAATCAACAAGACTGGGATGAATATCTTGCTGTGTTGAAAATGATAAATATAATTAAGTAGCTTTGACGTCAATATCCGAAGGTTAAGCAAAAGCAGTCCGCAGGTAATTTTAGTTATAATTCTTCTTATTTTTTCATTTTTCAAAATAAGGAGACTGATGATGACACCACTTTTATGGTTTTACTACAGACCCTTTATTGTTTTTTATTGAATATCGCGCTTCCGGTTTCGAGATGGTTTTTTATTGCCGTGAAGCTTTGATCACTGATGACATGCTCCATTCTGCAAGCATCGTTTACGGCTGTTTGCTTATCCACACCCAAAAAGATCAGCCAATCAGAAATAAGAGTATGCCTGTCATACATTGACTCGGCTACCTCACGTCCGCTTTCGGTCAGGGTAATGAAGCCGTTTGAGTCTATTTCAATATATCCGTCCAGGCGCAGCTTCTTCATGGCTACGCTTACGCTCGGCTTTGAATAGTCAAGTTCATTCGCTATGTCTATTGAACGTACCGTGCCCTTGGATTTGCTCAGCACTAAAATTGTTTCCATATAAGTCTCAGCCGATTCTTGTGATCTCAAATGCTTCACACCCTTTAATTATTCCTATTCAAAAGTATAACACACTCCACGCCAAATTCCAATAGAGGAATTACCAAGAATAGTTTCTAATTTGGATGAGACGACCAAATCTTATAAAAGGTGATAAAGGTCAGGCTAAGCAGCAGGGCAAACCGGAAAGTTACGAAACGGAGTAAGATTGTTATCACGACGGCATCGCTCAGTAAGTACCCAATTGCCAGGAGCAAGCCTGTCATTGTTCCGTCGAATCCGCCTAAGCCTCCGGGGAAATGGGCAGCATTGCCACTATGCAGGACACAAATATTACAGCTCCTATATATTGCATTGATATCGGGAATAATCTGTATCGCAAATATGTACATTTTAGCGGGATACAGCAGCCAAATAAGGAAGGATAGAGGGTGTGAAGGACAAGACTTTCCAGCAAGCCGATGCTGGGCACGGAAGCCACCTGAAATGCGCTGTTTTTGTTAGCTTCGTATAAGTTTATTATAGCTTATGTCATATAAATGTTCCTTCAATCAAGAAATCAGCCCTATTAACCAATACATAGGTTAGTAAACGCTAACTAATTTGTCAATATATAAACATTTGTTTTATTTCTTATCCTTCCACTTTATCTGGGGGCTTCCCCTTTCATGGCCTTCTTATCACTATACATACGGCTGTCCGCCAGAGCAATAATCTCCTCCATCGACTCACTTTCAGAATACTTTGTGGCAGCCCCCATCGCCATGGACACCTTAAATGTGAGTGTATTTGAAGTTTCATACATGGTGTACTTTATATTATTAATCATCACTTCGGCTTGCTGCTCGTTGGTTTGAGAGAGTAGGATTACAAATTCGTCTCCGCCAATTCTTCCCACAAAATGCGGCTTTTGGCAGGCGTTTTCCAAAATCCTTGAGGCGGTTTGTATAAGCAGGTCTCCGTATTTGTGGCCTAGGTTATCATTAGTTGTCTTTAAGCCGTTTAAGTCGCATATGACGATGCTCAACGGCAGATGTGCACGCGAGTCGTATCTCGCCCTGGCCCCTTCGTACGCCATGCGGTTGGGAAGGCCGCTAAGCGCGTCAACCCCGGCTTTCTTCTCAAGTTTGTAGAATAATTCTCTGTTCTGGGTGACATCGAAAAAGAAGACTATGGAGCCGTGCTTGCGATTTACTTTGTCAATCATATTGAAAATCCGCATATTTAATACTATTGGAAATTCGTTATGCCTATAGGAGATGTCGTCTCCGTCGTCTACTCCGGGCGCCGGGGTTACTTTTGCGCCTGATTTAATGAGCTTAACCAATACGGATTCAAGGGTAAACTTGCGTAAATCAATTCCGATAGATGAAAACCATCGGTTAGCGCTGTAGTTGAAATCGGCTATTTGTCCGTTTTTTCCAACTATTATCACCAAATTCTTTAAGAAATCGAATGCTTGCAGTCTGGCGTAGCGGACATAGAAGCTGTGGTCGTGGGTCGATATGGCCAGACGATACAGCAGGAGAGACACACAGGCGGCGATAATGGCGGGGTCGAGGATTGTGGGGATTGCAAGCAGCGAGATGATTTTAGCGGCAAAAGTTATAATAATTGCAGCTATCATCATGGTTGACGGAAGCCTGTAGAACCTCGCCATGCGAAAGTGGCTTTGCAGGACGACCAGGGCGGCGGCCGCAATCATTACATAGGAATATACGACTGACGCCAAAAGCC
Organism: Defluviitaleaceae bacterium; assembly: GCA_009780015.1. Taxonomy (GTDB): domain Bacteria; phylum Bacillota; class Clostridia; order Lachnospirales; family WRAA01; genus WRAA01. The sequence continues at coordinate 18,290 of WRAW01000028.1, forward strand.
ATAATTCCCATCCCGAGGCGGTAAAGTCCACATACGGCATAGAAATATCGCTGCCTTCGCGCATCATGGAATATATCTCAAGCACAATAAAATACAGCGGCGACAAAGCGACAAGCGCGAATGCCAAAGGAAAGATTAAGAATGACAGGGTAACGTAGACCGGAATTTTATAATCATCACGAAAAAACCAGTATGAGAACAAAAATTGTGATGATATTGATAAACAAGCGAATACCAGTATAGCATTCCCGACAAGCATATCTGCGGTGGGGTGGCTGACCAGGAATAATCTGGCCATTTCGCAGGAAATCCACCCGATTACGCCAAAGCACATTAAGGTAAACGTGCCCCCGTGCCTGGACTCTGATTGCCTGCTCTGATCTGAAAAGAAGATGCTGGTGGCTATTGTTAATAAAAGTATGTATATACCCATTAAATATTGAGTTTGCGAATAATGTTCATACATACACGTTCCCCTTTGAACATTGTTCATATCTGCGGATACTCACAGTATATCAAAAAAACAGAGGCAAATCAAATTAAATCTGATAGACGCGTTAGGCTTCTCGTGAATCATGATTTTTCGCCGATTTTCGTTGCTTCGCAAATATGACGTTTATTAATTTCGCGAGAGGTATATTGAAAATAACCTTAATAGCTGATATGATATTATTAGAACCTCTTGGCTTTAGCGTGTAAGCAAGTGGAGCAGCAGAGGTATCATGCCTATTACGGCGATAATCCGGCAAGTGTGCAGCATCACTATCTGAGGGACGTTCAGACCCATTTCACCGGCGATGATTCCCATTTCGGTTATGCCTCCGGGAACGCTGGAGAACAGGCTTGTGGCGTAGTCCATGGTTGTGAAGCGGCGCAAGACCCACGCCGCGCCGAATGTCATGGCCATCACCTGTGCTATGACAAATGCCATCGGCAGAATCAGGGCTTGCAGGGATAACAGAGACTGGAGACTAATCAGGCTGCCTATGTAGCTTCCGGCGAAGACCTGGACTACGGCTCTGGCTTGTATGGGAAAGTATACCTTTTGGGCCGCCGCGTTCAGGATTGCGACGGCTGTCAAGGAGCCTACAAGGGTTCCGGCGGGAATTTCCAGCCATCGGAATAGGAGAGCTCCCGCCCCGGCCGCCAGCAGCGTGAGCATCACCATGTATGCCTTGTTCCACCCGAGAGGTCGTACTTTGGCAGGCACGGCGTTATGCGGAGCGGAAGCAAGGGTTTGCTCCAGGGGGGTCCGGGCCAGAATACGCCGGACGGCAAAAGGGAAGAAGCTTACCACGAAAGCGAATCGGAAGACTTGGAGGATGGCTACTTGCTGTGTATCGGCACCAAAATCAACCGCTATCAGCGCCAAGTCCGAGATGCCGCCGGGAGCCGCCGCAAACAGCGCCGTTATAGGTGTCAGAGGTGTGAAGTGTGAGATTATTGCGGCGAATATTACATTAAAGCCAAGCAGAACCAAAACCAGGAGCAGCGCGGGTTTTAGCATATGCCGCAAAAGTATCAAATCTGACCGGGTAAAGTTAAGCCCGATGACGATGCCGGAAAACACCTGAATGACGGCTCTCAGATCCTGAGGATAAGCATATTGCCGGTCGGCGAATATGCTCAGCAGCATTGCAAAGAACATCGAGCCCAGCAGATATCCGGCGGGAACGCGAAACTTTCTCGCAAAAATTCCGCCTGCCGCTCCGGCTGCGTGCAGTAACAGCAAGTAGGTCATGGCAAGCCTTTCTAACAAATTAATTTAACCAATACTGATGATAACACAAGACCGAGGTCTTGTATAGGTATAGTGCGCTGCGCACAAAGATGGATTACAAGATAAATTACCGCATAAAGGAGTTGAACGACCATTGGCGTTGGATTTTTTTGAAGCGACTCAGGAAACCATCCGAAATTTAAACCAGACCGAGCGCCACCTTTTTGACTATGTGGTCAAGAATATGGATGAAGTTAAGCACATGAGCATACAGAAATTTGCGGCGGAACAGTTTCTATCCACTACTACTATTTTTCGATTTGCGCAGAGGCTGGGGTTTTCCGGCTATGCGGACTTTATAATCAGCCTTTTAGTTACCGCCCATAGCCAGCAGGATACGGTGCTGCCCGACGTGGTTCTTGGCAGGGGCTATAGTGAGGAATATTTGAAAAACGCCATGGAAGCGGTGCGCGTTATGTCCCCCAAGCAGGTCGACGGAGTGGTTGACTTGCTGACGCGCAAACCCCATATATATATTCTGACCGACGACAACACTCACGCTATTGGTCAATACTGCGAAAGGCTGTTTATCGGCCTTGGTTTCCACGCTTATTTTCCTGAAACAGCGTACCAGCGGCAAAACCTTGTTAACCGCATCAGGGGTCAGGATATGCTCATTGCCCTGTCATATTCGGGCAAGGACTCGGCGTTGATCGATTTTATCGAGAGAGTATTCCTTACGGAACGGCCATACCTTCTGTCGATTACGCGGGCGGACAACAACCCCCTGGAAAGCCTTTCGGACGCCAACTTCTACGTTTTTGCCGACGAGGTGCGCGTTCTTAACATGGACTTGACCTCCAGCGTTACTATGCTGATGATTGTGGAGTTGCTGGTCTACGAATATATAGCTAGGCAGAAGGCGCAAGAAGCATAATAATGTTATGTAAAAAGTAATTTGTTACCTCTTTAGAACTATCCATACACTATGCACAAAACCCCTGGACACTTGCGTGGTCATAAGCTACAATATGACTATAGCGTGTAAGAAGAAAGGGGTACTATCATGCCGGCAAGAAAAATGCAAGTAAAGAAAATTCACGAAGAAAGAATGCAGGTAAAAAAGTTCAAGCTGCTTGATGCGGTGTTGGCTGCCGTATGCGTCATCCTGGTCGTTGAATCCGCAGCGCCAACCGCCGCCATTGGGAACAGCCAGTATTTTTGGTGGGCTTTCATGTTTGTGACTTTCTTCATACCATATGGGCTTGTGACTGCGGAACTCGGCGCGGCATATCGCGATAAAGGCGGACTTTTCGACTGGGTAAAACGTGCTTTTGGGCGGAGCTGGGGCAGCCGCGTAGCCTGGTATTATTGGATTCAGTTCGTATTCTGGTTAGCGTCCCTGGCCGTGCTGTTCACGGAAGTCAGCGGCCAAATAATCGGTACAACGATTCCTGTATGGGTTGCCGTCATAGTTCAGTTGTGCTTTATCTGGATTATGTGCTTCGGAAGCCTGCTGCCTATTTCGGTTAATAAGTGGTTGATAAACCTCGGCACATACGCAAAGGTCGTACTCATGTTAGCTCTTGGCCTGTTTGGTTTGTACTGCGGCATCGTCTATGGTTTTGCCAATCCGATAACGTCCGCGGGTGATTTGCTGCCGAGTATTGCCGGGGTGTCCTTCATAGCCGTAATTATATTCAATTTCAAAGGTTTTGAAGTTGTGGCCGCTTTTACCGGAGACATGGATAACCCCAAGAAGCAGATTCCCATGGCATTGCTGCTGGGCGGGATACTGATTTCGTTCTTCTATATCTTCGCGGCATTTGGAATCAGTGCGGCTATTCCTGTGGCGGAGCTGACCACGTACGGCGGGCTGCTGGACAGCTTTATTCACTTCTTTGTAATCCTTGGGCTTCCAGGCCATATATTGGTTCCGATAGTGGGTATCCTGTTTTTGTTCACCTTGTTCATAAATGTGCTGTCTTGGGCGCTGGGCGTGAATTACGTCGCTTCTCACGCGGCGGAGCAGCAGGCTTTGCCGGAAATATTCGGCAAGCGCAATAAGGAAGGCGCGCCTGTCGGGGCTTCTGTTCTCAATGGTGTCGTAGCCAGTCTGATGGTTATTGCCGTGCCGTTTATTCCTAACCCGGATATATTTTGGGGATTCTTCGCGTTGCAGATCATTACTCTGATCCTGGCCTATATGTTTATGTTCCCGGCTTTTAAAAAGCTGCGTCGTATAGACCCCGACGCCGAACGCCCGTTCAAGGTGCCCGGCGGAGCGATAACGCTGAATCTGGTTGCCTATGTTCCTGTGGCGATGCTTGCCCTGTCGGCCTTTTTCTCCATGGTTTATCCTCTTTATGACGGTTCGTGGTATTTTGACACCATGCTGGTTGTAGGTACTGTCGTAGCCGTTATCGTTGGAGAGGTCATAGTATTCGCAACAGGAAGAACATTCGGAGCCCGCACCCGTTTGGCGATTGGTAAAACCGACCCCTCCCGCTCGTAGAAAAATTTATGAAATTTTTCTTGCAATAATGCCGATCGTGTGTTATAATACGACCTTGTGATATAGAGTGTTCCGCTGGCCGCCATGCTGCGCCATGAACACCTAAAGGAGGAAGAGTAAATGATTAATCCCGTTATCAAGGAAATCGAGAGCGAACAGTTACGGTCGGACATACCAAACTTTCATATCGGAGACACAATCTGCGTGTATGTCAAGATAATCGAGGGCACGCGCGAGCGTATCCAGATGTTTGAGGGCGCGGTTATTAAGCGCCAGAACGGCGGCATCCGCGAGACGTTTACCGTAAGGCGCTTTGCCCACGGCGTAGGCGTCGAAAAAACTTGGCCGCTGCACTCTCCAAAGATCGACAAGATTGTCGTTGTAAGGCGCGGTCGCGTAAGACGCGCCAAGCTCTACTATCTGAGGGATAGAATCGGCAAGTCCGCGAAAATTAAGGAAATAATTGTTAAGAAGGCGAAATAGATTGCCTTATGCGCCGCGTTGTACAGCGGCGCTTTTTCATAACCCGAGTTCGGCGAAGTCGAACCAGCCGCGTAAGCGGCTGAGAATGCGAAGCATTTTTAGGTTAGCCGCAGAATTTGCGGTGTTTGTTCCGCAATTTGTGAGGATACGATCAAAGTTCGATGATCGGTTTCTGTTCATCGAACTCACGTTTTCATAGGATAGAGATATGAACATACAATGGTATCCCGGCCACATGACTAAGGCCAAGCGTATGATGGCCGAGAACATTGCGCTGGTCGATATTGTGATAGAGCTTCTGGACGCGCGCATCCCGTTTTCCAGCAAGAACCCCGAAATTGAGCGGCTTGCGAAGGACAAGCCGCGTATTGTCGTGCTCAACAAGTCCGACATATCCGACCAAGCGGAAAATGACGCCTGGCTTGAACACTTTCGCGGCGGCGGCTTGGCGGCTGTTTGCGTTGACTCTACAAGCGGGAAGGGTCTGCCGCAGATCGCCGACGAGGCGCGCCGCCTGATGCGGCCCAAGCGTGAGCGCCAGCAAGCCCGCGGGCGAGTCTTTGCGCCTATCAGGGCAATGATCGCGGGAATTCCAAATGTCGGCAAGTCAACTTTGATAAACAAGCTTGTGGGAAAGCCTGCGGCTAAAACAGCCGACCGTCCCGGCGTAACGCGCAGCAAGCAGTGGATACGGATTGTCAAGGACTTTGAGCTGCTTGATACGCCCGGACTTTTATGGCCTAAGTTTGACGATCCTTCCGTCGGCCTGAATCTTGCTTTCACGGGGGCTATAAACGACCAGATAGTCGACGTTATCGAGCTTTCGCTGCTGCTTATAGAAACCCTTAGGAGCAGGGCGCCGTCGGCAATACCTTCGCGCTACAAGATAAGTGTCGCCGACGAAGATACGCCGCTTACCGTTCTGGAAAACATCGCCGCCGCGCGGGAGTTTCGGCTAAAAGGCGCCGCCCTGAACATGGAACGCGCCGCCATAACTCTGATAGATGAATTTAGAGCCGCCCGTCTGGGCAGGATAACCCTGGAATCCGCCGAGGTGACAAAATGCTAGATGTTGCGCTGCTGGGCTGCGGCGGGATGATGCCGCTTCCAAATAGATATCTGACGTCCCTGTGCCTGCGAACTAACGGCAGCATGATGCTGATAGATACGGGCGAAGGCACGCAGGTCACTATGAAGCTGCTTGGCTGGGGCTTTAAGAATATTGACGCCATATGCTTTACGCACTTTCACGCCGACCACATATCGGGGCTTCCCGGCTTACTGCTGACCATCGGGAACTCTTGCCGGAGCGAACCGTTGACCCTGGTGGGCCCGCCGGGCCTTGGGCGCGTTGCGCAAAGCCTTCTTGTGATCGCGCCGGAGCTGCCGTTTGACATAAACGTGATAGAGATGGAGCACAAAAAGGGCCAAACCGTGGAGTTGTGCGGGATGCAATTGTCGGCGTATCCCATGGTACACCGCATAAAATGCCTTGGCTACAGTGTGTACCTTGCGCGCGCCGGCAAGTTTGATTTGGAGCGCGCAAAGGCTCTCGATATACCTGTGAACTTCTGGAACAGGCTGCAAAAGGGTGAAATTATTGAGCATGAAGGCCGCGTCTACACGCCCGACATGGTGATGGGCGGCGCGCGGCGCGGTATAAAGGTCAGCTACTGCACGGACAGCCGTCCGCCAAATGGTCTCGACGATTTCGTAAGAGACTCGGACTTGTTTGTCTGCGAGGGGATTTATGGTGAAAACGACAAACTTGACAAGGCTGTCGAGCACCGCCACATGATATTTCGCGAAGCCGCCGAGATAGCGTCAAGCGCCAACGTGCGCGAACTTTGGCTGACGCATTTCAGCCCCGCACTGACACAGCCTGAAGCCTTCCGCGCGAACGCGGCCGACATATTCCCCAATACGGTTATCGGCCGCGACAGATTATCAACTACACTTACATTTGAGGACTAGCTCTCAGACTTTTCCGTGTCCGTATCGTATATACGGTTGCAGGTGGTGATGTCATGAAAAACTTACATACGCTCTCAGATTACGAGATAATAAGGCTGTGTATAGACGAGGATCAGAACGCTTTTTCCGAAATTGTGTCACGGTACAAGAACCTTGTCTATTCGATTGTGCTGAAAATGATGGGAAATACCGAGGATGCCAACGACATGGCGCAGGAAATATTCATTAAGGCTTATACAAATTTGGCAAGATATTCGCCCGAATACAAATTCAGCACCTGGATAATCCGCATTGCCACCAACCATGTAATTGATTACAGGCGCAAGAAGCGCGGAGAAACCGTTCCCATCGAGGAATGTGAGGCCGAACTGGGCTTTGTGCAAAGCTCTGAACAAACGCCGGAGATGCAGTTGGTAAAGCGTGAAGAGTCTCAGACCATACGCGATCTGCTCTCGGATTTGCCCGATATCTACAAAATTCCGATAGTTCTGTATCATCAGCAAGGTTTGTCGTATCAAGAAATTTCGGATATAATACAGGAACCTTTGTCGAAAGTGAAGAACAGAATATTCCGCGGGCGTCGTATGCTCAAGGACAGTTTGACAAGGATTGGGAGGGGTGGCAGTTATGGATTCCTATAAAACCGACTGTACAAGGATCGACAGGCTGTTCATGAATCATATGGACGGATTGATAACCGCCGCGGAACATGATGAAGTGAGGTCGCATATTGCCGAGTGCGCCCAGTGCAGCGAGGACTTCGAGGTTTACGAGACGATACGGCTTACGCTTAGCGCAAAGGAACACGTATGCAGCGCGCCGGAAGGCTTCGAGGAGTCGGTAATGCAAAAGATTTCTCAGTTGCCGAGAAGCGCCGGCCCGGTTGTAAACGCTGCGTATTTGCTGATTGGCATGTTAATAATATCCATTGGCGGGCTGGGAACCGTGTTTTTTGAAGATATTGCGGGAGCGCTTCGCCGGATCGACGCTTTTCCCATATCCCTGCCTGCGCTTGAAGCGTTGTTTGAGAATATTGCGATATATTTGTCGAGCTTTATCGCCGCAATGGGCGACATATCCGTTTCGCTGTTTGAAATGCTTGCGCAGGCGCAGCTTGTGCTACTGCTTATATTTGTTTTATTGATAACATTGCAATTTTTTGTTTACAAATATGATAAAGCATGATAAAATAGTATTTAGAGGCATAATACATGACGGACAACCTTGATATAAAAGTCCTTGCGATAGAGACATCTTGTGACGAAACGTCAGCCGCTGTCGTTGTAAACGGGCGGCTGTGTGTGTCTAACGTAATTTCTTCACAGGTTGACACGCATCGCGTATTCGGAGGCGTTGTGCCTGAGATAGCTTCGCGAAAACATACAGAGTCCATAAGCTTTGTTGTGGATCAGGCGCTTGATATGGCAAAAGTCAAGCCGTTACAACTTGACGCCATAGCTGTTACAAACGGGCCGGGGTTGATCGGCGCGCTGGTAGTTGGGCTGTCCTATGCCAAGTCGCTCGCGTATGGCCTTAGGCTACCGTTTATCGCTGTAAGCCATCTGCATTCGCATATATGCGCGAACTATCTTGACACTACGGGCTTTGAGCCGCCGTTTATGTGTCTTGTAGTTTCGGGCGGACACACTTCTCTTGTGCTTGTGAAGGACTATCTTGACTATGAATTTGTTGGGCAGACGCGTGACGACGCGGCAGGCGAAGCTTTCGACAAAGTTGCGCGTACGCTTGATTTGCCGTACCCTGGCGGGCCTGAGATCGAAAAGCTGGCGGCTCTGGGCGACCCTCGCGCGATAGCTTTTCCTCGCGCGAATACCGGACAGGATTTTGATTTTAGTTTTAGCGGACTTAAGTCGGCGGTTCTGAATTTTTTAAACAAGTCGAAAATGCAGGGGACTGTTGTGCCGCGTGAAGACGTAGCCGCATCATTTCAGGCTGCGGTTATAGATGCACTTACCGACAAGACGATTGCCGCCGCTTCTTACTATGGATGCGACAAGGTCGCGCTTGCGGGCGGGGTAGCGGCGAGTTCCGCGCTTCGCCAAAGTTTTGCCGCGCGCTGTGACGAACACCGTTTGCGGCTGAACCTGCCTCCGAAGACATTTTGTACCGATAACGCAGCGATGGTTGCGTCGGCGGCATACTATAAATATTTGGCGAGAGACTTTGCGCCGCTTGATATCAACGCTTATTCCAGAAGCTAGTAAACGGAGGTAGCCGTATGCATCTTGAAAATATTTCCTCAAACGTTATAGACAAGATTTTTAATGAGATATCGGTGTTTGTTATAGCATTCGGCGCTGAAGGGGAGGTTTTGTTCCATAACAACGCGGCGGAGGAAGTCTGCGGCAAGCATATCATGGAATTAAAATTTGGGGATATATTTTTCCAAGAGCATCGGATGCTTGGTGATGACGACATAAAGCTGAAATACGAGTATTGGATAGGCGGCAGATGCTACCTGGTAGTCGATTTTTACAGCGAGTACAAGGAAGGTATAAGCGCTAGATTCATTACCGGCCACGATATTACCGACGCTAAAAATTACGTTCTAAGTTATAACAACCGGTCAATGGTTGATCCGATGACGGGGATATTTAACAGGCAGGTTGGTATAGATTTCCTTAACGAGATGATTAACCAATTTAAGTTGGATGACGACCCCTTCAGCGTATCATTTATTGATCTTGACAAGCTAAAGCTTATAAACGACAACTTCGGCCATGGTAAGGGCGATGAGTATATATTTACCGTCTGCGACACCATTAAGTCTTCCATCAGGAAGACCGATATATTTTCGAGAATCGGCGGAGATGAATTCTTGATTATCTTCCCGCAATGTTCCGAAAGCGTAGCCACCAAGATAATGGAGAATGTAGCGGCTAAGCTTAGCGTTGTCAACAAAAGTCTGCCGGAGGGCATCATGTATCGTATAAGCTACGGTATCCTTGAGGTCAACACGAGCGTACAGCTGGATACGGAACATGTGCTAAGTGCTGCCGACAGTAAGATGTACCAGATGAAGGCCTTGAATAATGAGAAAGATAAGCTGTCCGAAGTCACTGAATAGCGCTCAGGTGCGTGCAAAATATAAAGTCTATCCGCTGTGTACAGAACCAGAGGAAAAGGACATTGCGCGAAAAGACCTCCTATCGTAGAATAAAAGCGATAGGAGGTTTTTAGAAGCCAAGAACATATAAGCATATGAAAATGATAGAAGCAGATGTATTCAAGATGAAGGAAGAAGGCAAAACCAATGGA
>WRAW01000029.1 GCA_009780015.1 Defluviitaleaceae bacterium
TAAGAAGGTACGTGGATTGCGCAGATTTAGTGTAATCAGCGTGGAAAATGATTGCGACCTTTGTTTGCAGGACAGTAGATCTTTCCATGGCGAAAAGTGCATGAAGTTTAGTTTTGAGCTATAAGCAGTTACAAAAATAATGACCACTGGCTGAGCCGGTGGTCATTATCATGAACATCTTAATAAACATAACTCTACTCTTCTGGATAGTCGGGTATGCCAAACCAACCGAGAGGACTTCTTGTTGACATGTCCATCATCGGCGCGGCGGCTATCAAGCAGGTGCACAGGCTGAGAAACATGTTGCTGTTTTCTGGCTTTTGCATACAGCATCATTACCTTTCTTAATCAGTAGTGGTAATTACTATCATACAATATGCTATATTATTTGCTAAGAATTGTCAAGTGTTATTTTTATTGAATATGTATATCTATTGTATAATTCTAATTGACGAAGCATTAGAGACGGCAGATCAATAGTAAATATTACAAATATAAACGAACTCATAACCCTCACGGATAAGCTGCGAATGATTTTTGAGGATCATTCGCTAAAAACTAAGAAGGTACGTGGATTGCGCAGATTCAGTGTAATCAGCGCGGAAAATGATTGCGGCCTTTGTTTGCGGGACAGTAAATCTTTCCATGGCGAAAAGTACATGAAGTTTAGTTTTGAGCTATAGCAGCCGCAAAAACCATGACCACCGGCTTGAGCCGGTGGTCATGGTTTTAAATGTCTAAGCATAATCCTGTTCATCTGGATAGTCGGGTTCACCCCACGAGCTAATAGGACTTCTTGTTGTCATGTCCATCATCGGCGCGGCGGCTATCAAGCAGGTGCACAGGCTGAGAAACATGTTGCTGTTTTCTGGCTTTTGCATACAGCATCATTACCTTTCCTATTATTATATGGTAATTACTTATCATACAATATGCTACAATATTTGCTAAGAATTGTCAAGTGTTATTTTTATTGAATATGTCTATCTATTGTATAGTTCTAATTGACGAAGCATTAGAGACGGTGGATAAGGAAAGAAGCGATTTGAAAATTGCTCTGACGAATGATAGGGATGGCAGATCAGTAATAAATATTACAAATATAAACGAACTCATAACCCTCACGGATACGCTGCGTATGGTTTTTGAGGATTATTCGCTAAAAACTAAGAAGATACGTGGATTGCGCAGATTTAGTGTAATCAGCGTGGAAAATGATTGCGGCCTTTGTTTGCAGGACAGTAGATATTTCCATGGCGAAAAGTGCATGAAGTTTAGTTTTGAGCTATAGCAGACGCAAAAAACCATGACCACCGGCTTTAGCCGGTGGTCATGGTTTTAAATGTCTAAGCATAATCCTGTTCATCTGGATAGTCGGGTTCACTCCATGTAGTGACAACACTTCTTGTTGTCATGTCCATCATCGGCGCGGCGGCTATCAAGCAGGTGCACAGGCTGAGAAACATGTTACTGCTCCTTGGTTCTTGCATGCAGCATCATCTTCCCGATTATTAATTGGGCGCTTTGAATAAAAAGCATCCATGTTACGATTGATACGTAGGGGTTGTCCCTTGTGGTAAGCAGAAAGGCTGAGTAAGCCAGCAGGATCACGGTTGAGACAACCTTGAAAATGAAGTTGCTCTTGGCCGAGTGCGCGGCGTTGCGCTTACTGACCGGGGACAGGGCGATGTTAAGAAGTATCGTTGCAACCAGCAGGGATTCCATCGCGAATGTATTGCTGATATCGGGCAATACAAGAATTACCGCCGCAAGGATCGCAAACGAAAGGACAAAGCAGTACCTGTACTTCTTAAAATGCAAGCCGCCGGAAAACGGGCGAATGCTCATCAATACGCCCATAGCGACCGCGAACTCGGTAAGCCTGCCTATGGCCGCGAAGAAAGCAGCGTAGACGGAAAGCTGCACCACCAGCAGGTAAATCACTTCCAGCATAAACCGCAGCTTTGCCGAATCGTACCGGCTTAGCTCCATGTTAGCTTCTGCGTAGCCCACCATTTTACCAACCACAAAGTTCAAGCAAACTATACCCCCTATTTCCAATTCATACTATATACTACAATATTCGCTATTATTTGTCAATACTTTTATTACTATTTTTTGTTATTTTTTTACGTCTCCCTGTTTGCGCGTATAGCCATGATAATTGACAGTGCAAGCTGCTTTTCTTTTTCTGTGAAGTTTTTCAGGGTCGCTATTATTAATGTTTCCGTGTGGCCTGTATCCTCTATGACGGGTTTCTCACTTCTAAAGAAGAAATTCACATCAACGCCAAACGCGTTGACGATACGAATTAAATTATCGAACGACAAAGCCAGTGACGATTTATGGCTTTCTATCTTCGCCCACGAGTTGCTGTCCTTCATCCCGACTAAGTCCGTAGCCTGTTCCTGTGTTAGATTTCTTGATTTTCGCAATGCTTTGACGCGGTTTTTAATTACACCTTTATCAAAAATAAACGTATCCTTGTTGTTCATATAATCACGCCTTTTCAATCAATATTAGCGTGATCTTATCAGTTTATTAATTGCTTTTCATTCATATTTTTTTATGAATAAAAATGATTATTTTGTATTGATCTTCAACCCGTAACGTGCTATTATGGTAAAGTAGCTTTGAATATTGACATTTATTTCTAAAATTCGCCATTATCCGGGAAAACCTAAATAATGAGGAAGGTCTCAATGGGGACAAGTAAAGTTGATAACGATAGATTCAAAGGTAAGCGACTGCTGGTTGTTGACGATATGGAAGTCAACCGGAAAATGTTGTTAATCCTTCTGAAAGATAGCGGATTGATTATTGATTGCGCCAGGAACGGCAAAGAGGCGATTGATATCATAACCGCGAACCACGAGGAATACGACATGGTCTTCATGGACATAAAAATGCCGCAGATGGGCAGGATGGAGGCCGCGCGCCTCATACGGGCCCTACCCCCTCGCAGCCGCGGCAAGCTGCCTATAGTCGCGATGGTCGCAAATTTTAGGGATGATATAGACGCTTACATCGCGGCAGGAATGGACGACCATATCAGGAAGCCTTTCGGCTCTGACAAATTACTGGAAATATTACACAAATTTCTAAATAATGACTGATGGAGGGTTATAATGAATTTCATTTCAAAAATGAAGGTGCAAAAAAAGATATTGCTGTCCTTTGCGGTGGCGCTGACGCTGTTTTCAGCCGTCTTCATATATATAATTTATAACTACCATAGAACCGGTAATTCCTATGACAGCGAGATAGTTTACGCGGTTACGACCTTGAACCTTATCGCGAGCGCCCGTGACGAATATGCTAATATCGGCTTGCTAAGCCGCGAGTTTTTTATGCGTCTGGGAGACGGCGCTTTTTTCGACGAAGCCGAAAACAGGCTAAACGAAACAATAGAGAATGTGCTTGGATGTATTGACACTATCGAAGCAAACGCGGCGGCGCATGATAAATTAGTGTATAAAGCCCCGGGCATTGAGGTTCTGAGAAGCAGCCTAGCGGAGTATCGACAAATATTCATGACATTGATTAACTCAGGCAGAATCGGGGATATGAACGCGTTTCAGAGTATCTTTCTGAACATTATACAGACTCCCGCACATGTTGAATTTTTGGAAGCATTTGAAAACATGTTTTACGCCGCAAGCGAAAACCTTGTGACAGCAAGCGAAGGCTACGGCCAAAACACCATCAGGATTATTGTCATCTCGATAATCTCCCTTGTAGTAACAGGAATTATTTGCGTTCTGATTAGCGTTCTTCTTTCAAAACAAATCAAAAATTCCCTTAACACGCTTACGCGCTCGGCGGAAATGATAGCCGCAGGCGATTTAAGCGTGGACTTGTCAAACAATAGAACGGATGAGTTTTCACAGCTTCAAAACACATTCGCCGAACAGCAGATGTTGTCAGGCAACTAGTTATGGATTTGTCCGCTGTCAACCATGAGTTTAACGAGCTTGGCAATACGCGTTACAGAATGAACAGTGATAAGTATCAAAACTCTTTCAAGGAAATGGCTGACGGCGTCAACAACATGCTGGAACAGCAGGTTAACGTTGTGATGGGTACAATCGACATATTAAATAAAATAAACGACGGTGAATTTGACGCGAAAATTGATGATTTGCCGGGAGATATGATTATTCTGACGCAAACGGTGCGTGAAGTTATCGCTCAGCTAAAGGAAGCTCACTGCTCGATGGTATATATCGCCGAAAACGCTACCGAAGGAATACTTGACGTGAAAGTAGACCCGTCAAAATTCAAAGGCGTCTGGTCTGAACTCATCAAGGCTCTAAACAATTTGTTATCGGCAATCGAGGAACCTCTCGCGTCTATTGAAGTATCTCTGCTTGAGACAAGCGAGGGAAATTTTGAACTGTCACAATTGAACAGGAAGTTTAAGGGCATTTTTGAAAGTTTAAGAAAAGGCGTTCATGACACCGAGGTATCGACCCTCGGATATATCGAAGATATCACATATGTGCTGGAGCACATGGCTCAGGGCGATTTGACGGTATCAATCGAACGGGACTTTCTAGGTTCATATGCGCCGATAAAAACTGCGTTGACCACTATTATTAATTCTTTGAACGATACCTTGTCGGACATTCATGGGGCAGTTGAACAAGTGGCTTCGGGAGCGGATCAAATATCAACCAGCGCCATGCACCTTGCGGAAGGGCTACAAGGCAGACCGCTTCCATTGAAGAACTAAGCAGTTCTATCACCCTTATCCATGATAAGGCTACAAAAGCAAGTGATAACGCCATATCGGCGAGAGAAAGCGCGGCGCGCTCCAACGAATGTGTCGCTCAAGGCACGGAATCCATTAAATCAATGACAGACACCATGAATAAAATTAAAACCTCCAGCGAAAGCATTTCAAAGATAATCGATGTCATTACCAGCATTGCTTTCCAGACAAACCTGCTTGCGCTCAACGCTTCCGTTGAAGCCGCCCGAGCGGGTGAACACGGCAAAGGTTTTTCCGTTGTGGCCGACGAAGTGCGTTCGCTGGCAGGGAGAAGCCAGGGATCAGCCTCTGAAACAGCGACGATAATTGAAGAAGACGGCAGAATTGTTGAAGAAAGTCTAAAAATTTCAAATGATGTCGCAACGTCATTTGAGGTTATCGCTAATAACATAGGCGAAATTGCAGGCCTGATTGCGCAAATCGCCGATATTTCCAGCGAGCAGTTGGATTCTATTTCTAACATCAACATAAGTGTTGACGAGATAACCCGTGTAGTTACCGATAATTCGGCGACAGCGCAGGAATCCGCTTCGGCTTCAGGAATTGAACTCCCAAGCCGAACTGCTAAGGCAAAAAGTCTCATTTTTCAGGCTTCAAAAATAGCGATGGTTGTTTAGCCCGCCTCTTCACATATGTGAGAAGAGGCGGGCTTTTGTATCATTTTTTTCCTGCCCTTATCTTGAGATATGAGAAAATTTGATCCCTGTGCTGAACGACATGAATAACTACAAGCAGCAAGCCTAATCTGGCGTATACTCCATGAATTCTTCCAAAAACCGCCATACTTTCTATTCCCCCAAGAAAAGAGCCTATGGCAAGGAAGCCCGCAGCTATTGAGATAATCCAAGCCGCTAATAACAGCACGTCTACGGCATATTTCAATTTCAGCGCCTGCGTTAACTTTCCCGCCAGGCAAGACTTCGTTACGGCTCGCAGCCATTTCCGTTGTATGAAGACATGAATGGCGAAAAGTAACGCGCAGACAGTTCCTACGGAAAAGTGAAACGTGGCGTCGCCCTCCCATCTTATAAATGAGAGGATAAGGAACACCGTCATTAATACGTCAACCGTTATCTTGGTATTTCTGCTATTCATCAAGTACCTCTTAAAACGCGGGAACGACGTTTCCTCCGTACTGCTCAAGTATAAACTCGCGCACCTTTTCAGAAGTCAGCCATCTTCCCAGTATTTCGATTGCGGGGTCGTTTGCGTTTTCGGGACGTACCGCCAGGACGTTGGCATATGGCGAGTCGGGCCTTTCTCGCGCGATAGCGTCGGTCGAGGGGTCCAGGCCGGCTTGCAGCGCGAAATTGGTGTTGATGATGGAGAGGTCGGTATCTCCGAATGTGTGCGGCAGCATCGAGGCTTGTATCTCGCGGATATCAAGGTCGAGCGGATTTGCGGCGACGTCGAATATCGTAGCCAGTCTGTCGCCGGTGTCGGCCAGTTCCAGCAGACCAAGGGATTCCAGCAGCAGCAGGGCGCGCGCGCCGTTGGTCGGGTCGTCGGGGATCGCGATGGACATTCCGGGCGCTATCTCGTCCGGGTGGTTAAGTTCTTGTGAGTACAGGCCGATTGGCTCGATGTGTACCCTTACCGTGTATACGATCTCGTTGCCGGTGTTCATTACGAACGCGTTGAGGAACGGAACGTGCTGAAAATAGTTGGCGTCGAGGCTGCCGTCAGCAAGAGCCGGGTTTACAAGCGCGAAGTCGCCGAACTCCTGGATATCCAGCAGGACGCCTTCGGCGGCCAGGTCTTCGCGGATATGCTCAAGTATCTCCGCGTGGGGAACGGATGTCGCGCCGATGCGGATTGTTACATAGTCGGAATCCGCCGCCGTTCCGCCGCCGGACGCGCACGCCGCGAGCAGCAGGCCGGACGCAAGAACCGTGGTTACAAGACGTGTAAGTTTTCTCATAATATCAATCCTTTCAAGTATAGACCTGCCTGGGAATCCCGTGATGCCGAATTTGCGGGGTTCCCGCAGGTCTTATGTACTGCCGCTACCTCTTGTCAAGGCGCTTGGCTATAAAATCTCCGGTATACTGTACGATCTGTACAAGTATGACCAGGATGATTATTGTATAGATCAGGATATCCGTCTGATGGCGGTCGAAACCGAAGCGCTTGGCCGCGTCGCCCAGGCCGCCGCCGCCGATCAAGCCGGACAGCGCGGATAAGCCGACAAGGTTTATTATTGTAATTGTGCAGTTCATCACGAGCCCTTGAGCCGTCTCGGGGATGATTACCTTGAAGAATGTCTGAGACACGGTAGCGCCGGAGCTTATGGCGGCCTCCAGCACGCCCCTTGGCAAATCGTTGAATGTGGCCTCGGTCAGGCGGGCCACAAATGGGATAGCCGCGATGGTCAGCGGAACTACGGCCGCCTGCGTTCCGATGCTTGTGCCGACAATGATGCGTGCAAGCGGGAACACGGCGAAGACCACCACAATAAACGGCAGCGAGCGGAACGTGTTGACGATAAAGCCCAGCACTCCGTTGATTACGCGCAGAGCCGCAAGCCCGGAGCCTTCGCGCGCCACAAAGCTCTCCAGCAGACCGCCGCGTGACGTTATGTAAATGATCGTGCCCAGCAATGTCCCGATGGTAATGGCCAAAAGGCTCGAGAAACCTACCATGTAGAGCGTCTGCTCGGTAGCGGGGATGAGCACCCGGCGCAGGTGTTCGATATACTCAGGGTTGGTGAAGTCAACTTCCAGCCTGTTCAATGTTCAGCACCTCCGTTATGATATTGTGTTCGTCCAGATATGCCAGGGCGGATTGCACGGCGGACTCGCCGCCGTCAAGCTTTATCACCAGACAGCCGATAAGTGTTTGGCTGATCTCCTGTATGTTGCCGGACAGGATCGATACGGTAACCCCAAAGCGCTTCACACACTCGCTCATGAAGGGGTCAGGCGTTGTTTCACCTACAAATGTGGCCTTTATCAACAGCCCGCCGGATAACAGCGCGTTCTTGTACGCGGGGTTTGTCAGTTCAGTGTCGACTATCTTAAAGAAGCGGCGGGCCGTGTCGGTCTTAGGATAGGCGCAGACATCCACTACCGACCCCATTTCGATAACCTCTCCGTCCTCCAGGATAGCCACGCGTGAGCACACCTGCTTGATGACCTCCATCTCGTGGGTGATTATCACAAAGGTAATTCCCAACTGGCGGTTGATCTGCTTTATGAGCTGCATTATGGATTCCGTGGTAGTGGGGTCAAGCGCGGACGTAGCCTCGTCACAGATAACAATCGACGGCTCGGCGGCCAGCGCCCGGGCAATGCCCACCCGCTGCTTCTGTCCGCCTGAAAGCCGCGCCGGATATGAGTTGCGCTTGTCTTCGAGCCCCACAAGCTCAAGCAGCTTGCTCACCTGTGATTGTATGTACGCCCTGGGCTTCTTGGCGACCTTCAGCGGAAAGGCTATGTTTTCATACACAGTGGAGTTCATCAGCAGGTTGAAGTGCTGGAACACCAGCCCAAGCTTACGCCGGTAAAAGCGCAGCTGCTCACCGCGCAACGTGCTAAGGTCAACGCCATTGACAAGCACCTTGCCGCTTGTAATTGGCTCCAGACTTGCAAGACATCGCACAAGAGACGATTTGCCGGCGCCGCTTTGCCCAATAAAGCCGAATATCTCGCCTTCTTCTATGTTGATATTAATGTCTTTTAGGGCATGTATCTCGCTGCCGCCAACCGTGTATGTCTTGGACAAATGCTTTATCTCGATAAGCGTGTCGCGTTCAGACATTTCTTCACCTTCTTCAAATTATATTTACAACAAAAAAGCCCCCGCCGCCAAAAATCCTGACGAGGATCTTCGGGCGAAAGCCGCTATGGACAAGTGTGTTTACAAGCGCACAATACCGCCAAAGAACGCTCTATCATAAGAGCGCTTCTTCCACACACGGTTTCCTTACGCATAAATACACAATTGATCCGGCTTTCATCGCACCGAAATATCCCCGACATTGACACATTCGGGTTTGCTTGCGCATTCGATATTGTTGATGCATCCAAGCCGACAAGTTCATAATCAATTATCCTCTTCGCGAAATTTAACCGACGCTGATGTGTATGATAATACGGTTATGTGATTATAACGAAGCGGCACCCCTTTTGTCAACCTCTTTCCGAAAAAACCTTCCACAAAAAATCCGTCGCTCCGCGCGGAAATGCCGTCACTTTTACAGGCGCAGCGGCAAACGCAGTAATGATGGAGTATCCTCACAACAAAATCCAATGTTAGCCAAAAGTAATTCACTTGTAATGGCTCTGTAACAATTATTGTATATAATATCAATTAGTAAGTAATCTCGTATTTAGTATTGAAATGAGGGCTTCCAGTGAAAAAGGCCATTACAAAATACATCGTATCGTTTCTTACGGTTGCAGCCTTGGTGGTAACGCCTGTGACGGGTACGCAGCTTTCCGGCGCAGAGCTTCTTGTGCGTTTCGACGCTCTCTTCGCGGTTGCCCAGACGGGCGTCGTTCATGCGCCGACGAGCTTGCAGGAATATCCATACGAACTTGACATAATCGTAATCATAGAAGAGGACATCATAATCGTAGAAGAGGGCGACGTCTACGAAGAATCCCTTTACGGCGACGAACATCCCGAATCGGAATATCCCGAATATGAAGATCACAGCGAGTTCAATGAAGAATTCGTTACCGTTCACGTCTTTGATGAGCCTGCTCCCCCCGCCGCAATGCCGGTGCCGTCCGTAGAAGGCTTCACGGTTACATCGGGCATCAACCGCCGCAGCGAAAGCACATTTGAAGCCGCCCGCACAATCGTCGGAACAGCGCCGCGCGGCGCAATTATCCGCATAGAAGTTTACGGCTATGACGAATCCTCCGATTCATTCTATATGGTATCAGGGACCGCCCTGACAGTAGGCGCGTCCGGCAATTTCAGCAGCGCCCAGCAGCTCAACCTTGGACGTAACTTTATACGTATCAAGGCCATGTATCACGACGCCCATTCGGATACTTCGTTCGTCTCTATCGAAACAGTGCAGCTTAACCGTCTGCCGGATGAGGTCAGGAATCAGCTCGAAAGAGGGCTTCTTCTGCCATGACGCCCACCCGCGCACTGCTTACGCTGACACGCGTGATCTTCAGCAAGAATATTTTCATTCTCTTCCTCATAATATCAGCCGCATACCTCACGGGGCTACTATGGTTTGAGCGAATTTCCTCAAACCGTAGTTTTTTTTACACACTGGCCGAAGCCATGACGCCCACCCCAGCCATGCCCATTGGTTTCGAGCTGCCCTTTGTCGAGCCGATGCGCATTGTCACCGGATTTGCCAACATGTCCTATTCCGTCGACTATCTTACCGAAGCCCCGGCGTCGTCTCATACCGCCCTTGCCGCCCTGAGGTCGGCGTATTTGTCGGCCTCCTACAGCCACACCTCTGATCTTTATTGGCCGGATATACTTGCGTCCGTGTCATACATCCTCGACTATTCTTTTCGTGTGCCGCATGATCTCGTGGCCGGGGCATGGGGCGTCCGCGACAGCGCTATAACCCGTCACGTCAACGGCTTCAACTCTATCGTCATATCCCCCGGCATTACCAGCGCCGACGGAATAAGCATCACCTTTGTGGATTCGCCCGCCGGACAAGCGCACCATTTCCGCCTGGACGACGACCCGTTCCGAGCTTCACTGCGCTCCGAGATAACCGCAGCCCAAGGTCAGGACACCGACATACTCTTCAGCGCGTCGAGCGAGGTCGCGTCTCACATGTTCGAGGGCAACGCCTTCATCCCGATTTTTAGCGGCGACGCCTATACCTACGCGCCTCTGCGCGCCACAAATCCGTACGCCAATGCCAGCGGCGATGTACTCATGTCAAGCCTGCTGCCGCGCGTCTCAGCCTTCTTTGAAACCCCCGCGGCAATCACAAGCAAGGTCAACCCCGGCGTGTTTATCTTCTCCGACCAGCATACGGTCGTCCGCTTCTCGTCCTACAATATACTGGAATACTCCAATTACCACACAAGCCGCCAGACCCGCTCTCTTACACTCGGCGAGGCATACGGTCTCGCACGGACATTCATAAGTTCCGACGCCCAAGTCGCCGGCCGGACATTCCTAGAGGAATTTCTTGAGGACGACGGCACATTCGTATTCCTCTTCGGCCTGGCCGCGTACAACTTTCCCATCATAACACCCACGTCCCTACGGTATTTGCATGACCTCCATACACCCATCGAAGTCACCGTCCGCGGCGGCTCCGTCACAAACTACCGTAAATGGGCTCTGAATTTCGAGCGTACAAACCTTGAGAGCACCGCAACGCTCGGTTTTTTTGGCGCATACGACAACCTTCTGGACGCCCGCGCCTACTCCGGCGCTCCAACTCCCTACATCAACAACGCAATCCTGGCGTTTTACCCCTCCCTATACAACCTCGACGAAGTCACCCTGGTCTGGGATCTGCAATTTGACGGAATAAGCTATATCGAGCCCACCCATATTTACGACCCTTAGGAGGAACTATGAGGACAATCATTCCGGCAGTCTTATTGTTGCTCGTCATGACTCAGGCTTCATGCGGCTCGTCAGACAATGTAGACACGCACTTGTCGGAAGATGAAGGAACATATCTATCCATAGATTTTGAGCCCCTCGCTCTTTCATTCCAGCGTATTGGCTTTGTAAGCGCTGCCCAAGTGTATGACAGGCAATACTTTTTCCCAACAGATAATTATGCCGCTAACCTATCCCTTCTTTCCGACTGGGAGCGCATTATCGGCAAAATTGATGATCTTATCTGTTTCACAGCCGTTCCCTTAGAAATATTCCTCTACAAAGACGAAGCGGAACATGAACAATTTAACAACGGACGCAATATTTTCATCAATCAACACGACTTTTACAGCTTTGGCCGCCTGGTTCATCGATTAAGCGGAGAGTTGTTACCCATGTGGCTTTCCGCCGGATTGGAAGCCGCGGCAAGGTCTTATTTCGACATGAACATACCTGAGTTTGACGGCAACCCCTTAACCGGTTTCGGTGACATATACTTTACGCCTATGTCATGGGGAAGCCGGGATCATGCACAGGCAATAGGCACAGCTTACCTATTTGTGATGCATCTTATTGAGATCGGCCGACTGTCGGATCTGGCTGGTCTTTACCTAGGGCAAGAAACGTCTCTCGCCAACGAAATGGTAATGGGTCGGTTCTACGAATTCGCCGGCAAGCCTATGGACACAACGTTTAGCGTACATTTTCACGGGAATGTATTTTTTCATGCCTCGGCAGCCCAAAATGTAGCATACGACTACAGAATATCCACAGCAACGGATTTTGGAAATTATCATTTTCTGTTCACTCCGCAAACCGATGACCTTGATATACAGTCAATCCTGGAATACGTACATTATTTTGACGACTCGGTACGGTTCGTAGAGGACTTTTTCGCGGAGTTTGCGGAATTTGATTTCAGGCCCGTTGATACATTCATCATATACAGCGGACATTCGATCGCACCGGTGGATGCGCATCTGCACGACGGGTGGATCAGGATGTTCAATTTCAGCTCTCACACGCCGTCGGTTTTTGTACACGAAATCACACATTTCCTGTCATTTTGGTCGCAGAATAACGGCCTTGGCCCGTTTGAACTTGAAGAGGGCTTAGCGATGTCATTAATGAGCTATCACGATATTTACGACAGATGGGCTCATGGCCTCAGCTACAGATGGCATAGGGAAAATGAGTTTTCGTATACCGGATCTTCGTATATACAGGCGCTGCATGACATATTCAAGGATGCCGACATAGCTGAAGCTGTATGGAATCTTTTGATGGCAGACTTTGATTCGATAGGAATATCGCATATGTACGCTTATTTCTGGCTTCATTACAGGGATTATGAAGCTCAGGCGCGCATGGTCGGCGCATATCCCCCGAAAGCTTTATAGCCGAAATCCGAACCCATCCGACAGCCGGCTCCTTTGTCCTTTATCTGATAGAGAATTACGGTTTTGAACATTATATGCAAGTTCATCTTGGCAGGGACAGCTTTGAAAATGTCTACGGAGTTCCAATTAATGAAATGGTTGCACAGTCGAGAATATTTTTAAATGAATTTATTCACGAATTAAGCCGGAAAGCCATTTCTTGAGAGAGGTATACAATGCAGTATGACACTATCGCAGCAATTTCTACTCCGGCGGGCAGCGGCGGCATAGGCATTGTCCGTATCAGCGGCGCTGACTCCCTGACTATACTTTCAAGGCTGTTCCGCGCCGGACGCGCGGTCGAGGATATCGCAAGCCACACAATCACATACGGTACAATCGTACACAACGGCCGCCCCATCGACGAGGTTCTTGTCAGTGTGATGCGTGCGCCGCGCACATATACCCGCGAGGACGTCGTGGAGATAAACTGCCACGGCGGAATCCTGCCCATATCGCAAGTGCTCCGCGCCGTGCTGGAATGCGGCGCGCGCCACGCCGAGCCCGGCGAGTTCACAAAGCGCGCCTTTCTGAACGGCCGCATAGGGCTATCTCAAGCCGAAGCCGTGATCGACGTCATAAACGCCAGGACGTCTATGGCGCTGAGCGTGGCCGGGTCTCAGCTTCGCGGCTCACTTGCCCGGCGGCTTGAGTCCGTATCCGACGAGCTCGTCGAAATGCTGGCGCGTATCGAGGTCTCGATAGACTACCCGGAGCACGACGAAGCCGAAGTAAACCTCCGCCACATATCCTCCGCCTCCGCAAAACTGGCCGACAGCCTGCGAGAGCTGGCCGACAGCTTCGAGTCCGGCCGGAACCTGCGCGAAGGCGTTCGCACGCTCATACTTGGCCGCCCAAACGTGGGCAAGAGTTCCCTTCTGAACCACCTGTTGCAGCATGACCGCGCCATTGTCACGGACATTCCCGGCACAACGCGCGACCTCCTCAGCGAAAACGTAAACATCGGCGGCGTGCCCCTTGTCGTAACGGACACGGCAGGCTATCGCCAAACAAACGACCCGATTGAACGTATCGGGGTTGATCGAAGCCTGGAGCAGCTTCCGGCGGCTCAGCTCGTCCTGCTGATGCTGGACGGCTCCCGAGACTTCTCCCCGGAGGACAAAGAACTTATCGCCCGCACATCCGGCAAACCCTTGATCGTAATCATAAACAAGGCTGATCTTACATCCTGCTTTGACGACTCGCTTCTCATTACATTCTGCGCCGGGCTTGCTCCCGCCGCCGTCATCCGCGTATCTCTCAAAACCGGACAGGGCATGGACGCTCTGCACAAACAAATCTTCGACATGTTCAACATGGGAGAAATCGACGCCGACAACGCCGTAATCATAACAAATCTTCGTCACGAACAGGCGCTGCGCGCGGCCATATCCTCACTGGAAAACGCCTCGGCAGCCTGTGACAACGGCCTCCCCGAAGACATCGCAGCCATAGAGCTGATGTCCGCCGCTTCCTCCATCGGCGAAATCACCGGCCGTACCCTCTCCGAAGACATCGTCGACCGGATATTCAGCGAATTCTGCCTGGGAAAATGATCTGCCACGCTGCAGAATCCATGATCCGCATTTGTTTTTCTATTTTTTACCAATATATTTCAAAATTCCAGCAATGTAACGCTTGAATGAGTGTAGATTTATAGCCTTCTTAATACAGGTTTATGATGCACATTGTACCCGGCTACGACCAACGTCGATGTAATCAACAACAAGCGCCTCTAATAAATGGACGCTTTACAATTTATGGGCAAATTAAACTATATTTGCATTAGTGATTTTTAGAAATACTCTTGATAAAATCGTGCCTGGATGATATAATATTTAGTATGTATTCATAGATCATTTGTGAACAATCGGGGGTGAGCTTGTGCTGACAAGCATCTATTACTACCGCTACTATCGCCCATACATGCTGCGCACGCTCGAACCTACGGGCGCAGTTTCTCCAAAACGTTCGCAGATCGCTCAAAAGCCTGAAATTGAACCGAATTCTACATTCCTGCTTAACAAGTCGCTAAAGGTGGATGTCATCGCACATGCCCGCCAGACCAGCGCTTCCATAAACGGCGTCAAGAACGGCGCGCGTCGGGTTTCCGCGTCAATGGAGGGCTTCAACCAGCTTGCCTATTCCCATGGGCTGCCTATAGCGCGGGAAGACGTAAGCGATGAACTGACAGCCTTCACCAACTCGTTCAATCGATCCGTTGAGTTCATGTCCGGCCAGGCGCACAGCCACAGCCTACGTGACTTCGCCGACGACCTCGCCGTCCGGGTTCTCGACAGCCGGCGAGAGCTTGAATTTGTCGACATTTTCACCCAGGACGGTCGTTCGCTTACATTCTCAGAAGCGGATTTCCTGCAAAAAGATCAGGATACCCTCAACGTCGCTTTTGGTCAAAGTATCAATACATTTCTGCGTACCTACAAGGAGTCCACCGCGATGCTTAATATGCCCCTGACCGAGCACATGAATTTTCAGAATCTGAACTATTTCTACAACTATCGTATGGGCACTCTTGTGGACGAAACATTCAAGCTAATCGAATCCGGCCTAATCATCAACAAAAAGCTGTAATTAAGCCGCTTGACAATGTCAATAACTCCGCCGATCTTTGTCATAAGGCGGAGTTTATTTATGACAGGAGCCACTTGCAATGAACTGGGACAGAGCCAAGACAATGCTGATAATCTGCCTGCTGGGCCTAAACGCCTTCCTTGCCGCGATGTACTTTGTGTACGAAGACGATTACGTCACGTCATCCGAGGACATAGAGGTCGTCATTGATATCCTGTCCGCAAACGGTATACTTTTGGATCAATTGTATGTGGATGTGCCCAGGCGCTACGAGCCTGTGGATCAAATCGTGCTTCAGCCCGCAGAATACAGCACCGCACAACTGCTTGAAGCATTCTTCACGGACACGTCGGGCATCAGCCAGACATTTGAGTTCGGGAACACCATCTTCACATCACCAGAAGGTACGCTCACCATTATGCGGCATATCGTCCGCTTCGAGCCTTCGCAGCATGTACCCGGCGTGATGGGCGCTGCGCTTGAAGGCGACCCGATATTCCCGTTAACATCGCCTCCGCCGCTGTTCGAGCGCTTTGTGCGCGACAACGCACACCTTTTCCCGAATTTCGAGTTTGACGTAATTCACCGGGAAAACGGCTATGATTACGTGATCGAGTTTCGCCAAAATCACATGGGATACACGATATTGTCCAACATGCTCCGCTTTACAGTCGGGCCTTACGGCGTAACAGAAGTGCTGTACGTCTACTATCCGCCCGTCGAGTTCGTGGGCGTCGTTCAGCCAATAATATCGGCGCCCCAGGCGCTTTTCATGTTCAAGCTCGGCAATGCCCACATCGACAAACCCATAACCGTCACGCGCATTGATCTTGTTCAGAACCTGGTGTTCTCGGCGGACGGTTCAGGACGCATTACAACCGCTCCGTACTACCGCGTATTCAGCGACCGGGGCGAGCCAATGCTTATCAACGCAATCACAGGAGATATCCAATGATCCCCTACTATTTCGATAACAGCAGCACTACGCTGGTAAAACCGCCAAGCGTGGCCGAAGGCGTGGCATACGCCATACACAATTTTGCCAACGCAGGGCGGGCGTTCTATGACAACGCCATGGCAGCCGGACGCGAAATATATTACACGCGCGCCAAGATCGCCAAACTGATAGGGATCGACGATCCGTTTAACGTAGCGTTCACGTCGTCATTCACGGACGGGCTTAACCTTTTGACGGCAAGCCTGCTTGAAGACGGCGCGTCCGTTATAACGACGCGTTCCGAGCACAACTCCGTACTGCGTCCGCTGTATCTCAAAAAATGCGCCGTCTCGTACCTAGACTGCGACTCCGACGGGCGCGTACGTCCCGAAAACTTTAATTCAACAAACTTCCGGGCGCACGCCGCTTCCGGCACGCGCTTCATGTTTCTGAACCACGCTTCCAATGTCACCGGCGCGGTCTCCGACGCGCAAAGCTTCCGAAAGCTCTGCAATGATGCCGGGATCGCCCTTATCCTGGATGTATCGCAGACGTTCGGGCATATTCCTGTTGACGCGGACTGCGCCGACATATTTGTGTTCACAGGCCACAAGGGTCTCTTCGGGCCGCAAGGTACCGGCGGTATAATCATAAACGGAAGCTTTGACCTTCGCGTGGCGCGTACCGGCGGCACGGGCGACCATAGCTTTGAACCTCTCCAGCCCATGACCATGCCCGATGTGTTCGAGGCCGGCACTCACAACACTCCCGGCATTTACGGACTGGGAAAGGGCGTGGACTTCATTACGGAAACGGGAATCGACAACATCCGCCGTAAGGAGTCCGATCTGACCCTCCTATTCATCGATGAGTTACGCGGCATCCCGGGCATCAGGCTGTACGGCGGCGTCGATTCGACCGACCCCGGCGAACGCGTCCCCGTAGTCTCTTTGAATATCGGCAATATCTCCTCCGCCGAACTGTCTCTGTATCTCTGGGAGAAATACGAAATATCCACACGTCCCGGAGTACACTGCGCCCCGCTGCTGCACAAACACCTTGGCACAGCGGAGCAGGGAGCCGTACGTTTCTCGTTCTCATACTTCAACACCGACGACGAGATACGTTACGCCGCCAACGCATTAAGACAAGCCTCACGCGAATTTGGCTTCACAAAAGGAGACTAAATATTATGGGAAGAATGCTTTGGATTGAACCCCTGTGGCTTTTCGGCATAGGCTTTAATATCCTCAATATCATATTAATAATCCTCATTATCTACATTATTGTTACTTTGGCTAAAGTGTTGCGCAAGCTGGACAAAGCTCTAGATATCTGGCTGCGCAGGAACAAAGACGACTAGGGGCATCAAGTGTGGTACATTATACAGACCTTGTTTATCATATTGGGGATAACCGCCGCAGTGTTGTGGATCGCGCTGTACATTTATAATTCAAACTCCAAAAAGCGCGCCGCGCGACCTGCGTCCGGTTCAAGCTCATATACGGCTTATGAGGCGAAGGTTTTGAAAATAACAAGGCCGCCGACAAGCGTCAGCGGCTTTGTGTCATTCTACGTAGAGTGCAGTTATGTCAGGGATAGTCGGGAGCATATCCTGGAAAGCAGGCTAATCAGTGTTATGCGAAGACCCTTTTCAAATCCGTCGCCGGATATCGAGTGCGGCGTAACTGTCTTTGTCAACGAAGCCGACCCCTCCGACTACCATGTCGAAGTCAGAACAAGAATGAGATAGGAGACACGCATGGCATACATCATCGCCTTTGAAGGCATAGACGGCACGGGCAAGGGCACGCAGGCGCGGCTCTTGTATGAACGCCTGATCGCGCTTGGCAAACGCTGCCTGGAGCTGTCCTTCCCCGACTATGACAGCTTTCTCGGGCGTGAGATCGGCGAGCTGCTCTCAGGCAAACACGAAAACACGGCCGCCACGCTTGACCCCAAGTCAATGGCGCTGTGGTTCGCCGCCGAACGCTTCCGTACATTTCGCGGTATTGACCGCCGCGACTACGACTTCATCGTTCTCAACCGCTACGTACTTTCCAACGTGGCCTATCAGTCACTTCGAGTCGAACCCGGCGAAAGAGCATCGTTTTCGCAATGGGTTCTCGAACTGGAGCACGACCAGTTCGGGCTGCCCCGCCCCGACGTTTGCTTCGTGTTCGATGTGGACGAGAGCCTGTCCTCAGCCAACGTATCGCAAAAGGGCTATCGCGGCTACACAGGAGACGCGCCGGACGTTTATGAAAGCTCAAGCACAACCCAAACGGGAGCGCGCCAAGCCTATCGCGAATTGGCGCGGCAGCTTGACGGGTCAATACTCGTCGAATGTATGGACGCCGGCGGCATAATGCGCCCCGCTCATGAAATCGCCGAATTCGTCTTCGACAAGCTTATAGCTAGTTTCCATCTGTCGCCTTAAAAACATCTTCTATTATTTCACCGACCAAGGACTTGTCCTGCTCCATGCCCGGCTCTGAATTTATCATCACTATCACACCATGCCGCTTTTTATAATATGCGCGCAATTTGCACTGCATACCAACTCCCCAGCCTTGAGAAAAGAAATAAGGTTCTCCATCTTCGTCACTTTTCAGGAAGACGCCCATGCCCACATTTTCACTGCAACCATACGGCGTCAGCATAAGTTTTGCGGTTTCCCGGTTCAGAATTGTACTATCCATGCCATGATAAGACTTTATTATATCAATGACTATTTGAGCAAGCTCATTTGTCGTCGTCCATAGCGCCGCACCCTCTATATTTGGGTAGCACGCTCTAATATCCTCTACTATTTCTCCGTTGCTGTCGTGACCGACAGCGCAGTCGGACAAAGAAATTCCATCGTATGAATCCCTGCCTAACTCCCAAAAGAATGTCCTTTTCAACCCAAGAGAGTCAAACACAATCCTCTTAGCAATTTGCGGGATAGTTTCACCAAAAACATCCTCCAATAATTGGCTTATTACACAGTAACCGGCATCGGAATACTCGCAATCCGTTTCAGGTACAAACTTTGCGTGAACTTCTTCGGGATTGTAATGACTTACCCCTTTCAAAATATCAATAGCCCGAGGAATGACTTCGCCGCGTTTATATGGGCTAAAGCTGCCCTCACAATCATAAAGCCCCGCCTGGTGCGACAGCAAATTCGCTAATGTAATTTTCTTCTCGCGAGTAAAGTCACTATCAGGAAATTTCCATGATGTCAGGTATTCGTTTACATCCCTATACAAATCTAACGCCCCGTCTTGCGCCAGCCGCAACACGCATAATGAAGTAATCATCTTACTGATTGAACAGGCGTGGAATATTGAGCTTTCGTTTACGGCTTTGTCCGTTCCCTTCTCAAGTGTTCCAAAATGCTTACCCCATCCAATTTCCCCGTTTGCGAAATAAGTTACGCTCACTCCCGCAACATTAAAGTGATTCATTCTTTCGAGTATGTTCATTTGCCTACCCCCTGAAGCTGCTTCAACTCAACGCCGCTTCTCATAGTTTTATACCTCAAACAGCGCCTTCGCGAAGTCCTGCGCCGCAAACGGCTCCAGATCACCTATGCCTTCACCAATACCGATAAAGCGTACGGGCAGCCCAAGTTCCTGCTTTATCGCGACCACTATCCCGCCCTTTGCCGTGCCGTCGAGCTTTGTGAGGATTATACCGCTGACATTCGCGACCTCCTTGAACATCCTTGCCTGCGCAAGAGCGTTCTGGCCGGTTGTGGCGTCCAATACGAGCAAGGTCTCGACCTGAGCCTCCGGGTAGTTGTTTGCAATTATCTTGGCCAGCTTGCCAAGCTCGTTCATCAGGTTTTTCTTGTTGTGCAGACGACCGGCCGTGTCGCATATCAGCACGTCGGCGCGGCGCGCCTTTGCCGCGGCTACCGCGTCGAACACGACGGCTCCGGGGTCTGATCCCTCGCCCTGCTTGATTATTGCCACGTCGTTGCGGTTGGCCCATATCTCCAACTGGTCGGCGGCGGCGGCGCGGAATGTGTCACCTGCGGCCAGCATTACATTCTTTCCTTCCTGCTTAAACATATGGGCAAGCTTGCCGATGCTGGTCGTCTTTCCGACGCCGTTGACACCCACAATGAGCACAACGCTAGGCGGATTCAGCTCGAACGTGTCGGAGCCCTCGCCAAGTATCGCGGCAATTTCTTGGGCTATCAAGTTTTTCACAGACTCGGCGTCTTCGGCTCGTTCCTTTTTCGCGCGTTCTCTTACCGACTCGACAACCCGCGCGGCCGCGGCCGCGCCCATGTCGGCCATTATCAAAGCTTCCTCCAATTCCTCCAGCATTTCCTCGTCCAGCTTCACAAACGAGGCAAGCGCCGTGTCAACGCTCTCCATCAGCATGTTGCGCGTCTTGCTCAGCCCGTCGAACATCTTTTTGAAAATTCCCATGCTTTCCTCCATCCTCTGTAATTATCGGATCTTGTTGCTGTACATAGCAACCCCGACCGCATTAAGCGCGAATGCTAACACCGGCTATGAAAAACATCTTTCAACTGTGTCCGTATTTATCACGTTTCATAATGCTCATATCAGGAATTATCTATGCTGTCAATCACAAATATCAAGCCCACACCGTACGGCACGTTTTCACACCTTCTATAATTCTACAGACACAACCTTCGACACGCCGCGCTCCTGCATAGTGACGCCGTAGAGCGCGTCCGCGACCTCCATTGCTCCGCGTCTGTGCGTAATCATTATGAACTGGGTGTCCCTCGCGGCCACATCCTTGAGAAAGGCCGCGAAGCGTGCGACGTTGGCGTCATCCAGGGCCGATTCCACCTCGTCCAGTATCACGAATGGCGACGGCTTCATGCGGAGTATCCCGAACAGCAGTGCCAGCGCCGTAAGCGCGCGCTCACCGCCTGAAAGCAGCGACATACTCGCAAGCGCCTTGCCCGGCGGCTGCGCGATTATGTCAATGCCCGATTCGAGAGCGTTGTCCTGATCTAAAAGCCGCAGGTACGCCTTACCGCCGCCGAACATCTGCCGGAACACCACCCCGAAGCTCTCGGAAATCAGTTCAAACTGCTCTGTAAACTGCCGCTCCATCAGTTCTTCCAGTTCGCGTATCAGGGCCTGCAAGTCCTCCCTCGCCGCAAGTATGTCGTCGCGCTGGCCCGTCATTTGCTCCACGCGGCTCCGTACCGACTTGTATTCCTCTATCGCGTCGACATTGACGCTCCCCATCTGTCCGATATTCGCCCGGATATCGCGCTCTTCCCGTCTGAGCTTCTCAACCGATTCTTCCAGCCTTGGATACGCCCGCGCGCCCGCCGGAGTCAACTGATAGTCCTCCCACATGGCGTCAAACAGCTTGCGGCGCTCGTCCCCGGCGTGTTCATGCTGGAGGGTCAGCCTTACAAGCTCGCTCTGCAGCTTCGCAAGCGTCTCGCCTATTGTCCGTCCGGCGTTCTCCAGGCTCTGCAGGCTGGTCCTTGAGCGCGCCCTGTCGATTTCAAAGGCTTCGAGCCGTTCGGTCATCTCACGCCCACGCTCAGTCAATACATCCTTTGCGGCGGCTAATTCTGCGATAGTCTCTCGCTTGGCCGAAAGACGCTCTGTGTTCGACGCGATCTCCAGTCTTAGCTCGTCCATCTCTGCCCTGCAAATATACATCTCACGCTCCAGCCTGTCCCGGTCGGCTCCCACGGCCAACTGCTCCTGCTCCCGCGAACCCAGCTCCACTTTAAGTTCCGTAAGTTCTCCCGTTCGTTCGTCACGGTCTTCCCGGTATGACTGCAACGAGCTCTGCAGCGCCGCGATTTCGGCTTCGGCCTCCCTTGCTGCGCTCTTAGCTTCAAGACTCTGACTTTCCAGCTCGGACTTGTGGGCGGCGGCCTCGCCTAGCTGCAACACCAGGTCTTCATCTTCCGCGGCGAGGCGTTCCGAACGCTCATACACGGCCGCAAGCTCCGCCTCAAGCTTGGATACTCGTTCGGCGCAGGTCTGGCGGCTTCGTCCGGTCTCTTCATGCCGAGAACGCCGCCCTTCTATTTCACGGATTATTTCCTGAAGCTTCGCGTTAGCTCCTTGCACTTCCTCGTCCAGTGAGCGCGCCTTCTCGCCCAGGAGCTCCATCGACTGTTCCAGTTCGCCGATCTCGCGTCCTCTCTCAAACAATCCCGCCGACCTTTCACCGCGGCTCCCTCCTGTAATGGCTCCGCCCACGCTCAGCAGCTCCCCCGTAAGCGTAACGACACGCACGGACTGGTTGTACTTCCGCGCGAAGCGCACTGCGTTTTCCATGGTGTCCACTACAAGAGTCCTTCCAAGAAGACTCTTGAACACTTCCGTGAAGCGCGGATCATAAGAGGCCAGCCCCAGAGCCGTTCCACACACGCCGTCCTCTCCAAGCATGTCCGTCCGCGATATGACCGGCTGCGACCTTATAGCGCTCAGCGGAAGAAACGTTACCCTGCCCGCCTTGGCCGCTTTAAGATATTCTATGGCCGTGTTCGCGGCTTTCTCGTCGATGGTAATAATATTTTGGAGCGCGGCGCCCAAGCTTACTTCTATGGCTGTTTCGTAGCCCGCCTCCGGCCGGCAAAGTTCCCCTACCGTTCCAAGCATCCCCGGGTACTTCGTCCGTTCGCGCATCAACACCTTTACCGCACGCGTATACCCCTCGAAGCTGTCCTTGAGCTCCGTCAGCACGCGGCGGCGCGCACCCGCCTCCCCGAGCGCGCGGCGCGCCTTCTCCATTTCCCTTGTGTTCTCGGCCACAGACGCCTCACACTCAATCCTTCGCGCCTCAAGCTCGGATATTGTCTGTTCTTCACTAACAAACCGCTCGTCCGCCTCGCGAAGCTCGTCACGCGCCAGCCCAAGAGCCGCACCGCTCTCAGACGCCGCCGCACCGCACTGCCCGGCCTCTTCGTCCAAACGGGTCTTACGCTCCTCAAGACCTTGGATTACTTCCTTTATATTGGCCGCCTTGCCCTCAAGCTGACTCGACAATTTCACACTCTCGATAAGCCGTGCGTTTAGTTCATCCACGGACTGCTCGTCACGCGTCATCTCAGCTACTTGCCCCGCGGCCTGTTCCTCTAGCCTCGCAAGCCTCTCGCCGCGCGCGGCAATAACGTCCGCAAGCTCAGCGTACCTGACCTGAGCCCCTTCAAGAGACTGCTCCAGCTCCTCAAGCCTAAGCCCTGACTTGTCAAAACGGCTCTCCGCCTGTGATATCTGCACGCTCAAACCCCGGCATTGCTCCTCGTTAAGGCGGACGTCGTTGTCGTGCTGCTCTATGGCCAAACGGTTGTCGGCAAGCGCGGCCTCCCCGGCCTTTATATCCGCCTCCAACCGTGAATCGTCTTCCCTGGCTATGGCGTACTCCTCTTCTAACCGCGCGCGTTCGCTCTCTTCGGCTTCGGACTGACTCGCCGCAACGTCCTTCGCCTCATGAAGCTTTGCCAGCCGCTCGTCCGCGTTCGCGATGTCAACCAGGAACAGGTTGGCCAATATGTGCTTCTGACGCTCGCGCAATCCCAGATAATCCCGCGCCTTCTCGGCCTGCGCCGCAAGGGATGGCAGCAGCGCGCCAAGCTCCTCCAGTATGTCGTCAAGGCGCACAAGGTTGGCGGCCTCCCGAGCAAGTTTGTCCTCGGCCTCGGTCTTTCGCGTCTTGAACTTGACGATGCCGGCCGCCTCTTCAAACAAGTACCTCCGCGTCTCCACCCTGCTGCCTATTATCTCGTCAATGCGGCCCTGACCCACTATCGAATACCCCTCGCGCCCAAGTCCCGTGTCCATGAAAGCCGCGTGGATATCCTTTAGGCGGCACGTAACGCCGTTGAGCGCGAATTCGCCTTCGCCCATACGAAAAATCCGGCGCGTCACCTTTATCTCGGAATACTCCGGCGCAAGGCGGCGGTCGGTGTTGTCAATCGTTATCGAAACCTCGGCGAAGCCCACAGGCTTACGCTCCTGCGTCCCCGCGAATATCACATCTTCCATCCTGCCGCCGCGCAGGCTCTTGGCGCTCTGCTCTCCAAGCACCCAGCGCAGCGCGTCTGAAATATTGCTCTTGCCGCTGCCGTTCGGCCCGACAACCGCAGTTATCCCTTCGCGAAAGTCCAGCCTGATTTTTTCCGGGAAAGACTTGAAGCCCTGTATTTCCAATCGTTTAAGATACATTGTCACACCTTGATATTATCATCAGTTTATTCGTATGAATCCCCATCGACCGTTGTAACGCACCGCCGCCACTCTTTCATAAACGTCCATAACCAGCTCGAACCTAAAAGGCACGACCTCCCTGCCCTCTGTGTCAATAAACCCCCACTTGCCGCCGCGCATAACCGCGGCAAAGCCCCCCGAAAAGGAGTTCCCGCTGTCGTATACAATGGGTATGACGACTGCGCCGTATCTATTAATATAACCGATTTGCGTTCCTGTCCAAACCATTGACATGCCGTCAAAAAACGGCCAGACCCCGGCATAATTATAATTAAGCCGTAACACTTCCATACCTGTTCTGTCAATAAAGCTCCATTCGCCGTCAACAAACACCCCTGCCAGTCCCTCATAAAAATCTTGCGCAATCTCAAACCTAGGCGATATAACTTCATTACCCGTTTCATCAATATATCCCCACATATCACCCGACCTTACCGCCGCCATGCCCTCAGAAAAATTCCTAACATCGTTGATTTCAAACCTGGGGGATATAACCTCATTCCATCCTGAGTCAAAAAAACCTACCCTGCCGTCAACTATTACAGCCATAAGCTCCGCTTCTTCCGTAGTATCCGTAACCGGCAGTCTCGGTCCACCGCTCGGGAGCCTTGCGTGCCAATTACCATACACGTCAACAACGCCCACGTGTTCGATTATTCCCAGCCATGAGGCTCTGGCCGCACCGGCAAAGCCGTCAAAAAAAGGTGTTACCCAGGCATACTGAGGCTGTACAACAACGGTATACGCCTCCGACGTGCTTTCAATTTCCTCCATGCCACCGAGACGCACTGCCGCCGCAAATACTAATATGGCCAACACAGCCGCAATCAACGCTTTCTTCATTGTCCACCCCGCAGATGTCAATTCGCAGCCATTAGAACCGGCGGTCAGTACCCGAAATGCTGGCTGGAAGAGGAGATTTTTCGCCAGTCTAAGAAGGAGCGACGCCCGGGGTCCCCACAAAGCCCGATTCTGGCTTTGTGGGGTGAACTGAGCGTACCCGCAGTGGTACGCTAGGAGTGACTGACGACCCGGGGTCCCCACGAAGCCCGATTTTGGCTTCGTGGGGTGGAGTTTGGCCTTCCAGGCGGCGTTGAGCGGTATTGACCGCCGGGTCTTAGTATAGCAGATATTCCGTCGAAATGCTATAGCCGCTTTTCTACTTGAAAATATCGCCAATATATTCTATAATGTAGATAGTCTTAATTCGCGCCTAACCGTTAATACTCTCGATACGTACAGGATAAACAAATATTGAAGCGGATCGCCGCCAAGCTACAAAGGAGCATATCATGCCATTTTTTTCTAAAGACTTAGGAATAGACCTGGGCACGGCAAACGTGCTGGTCTTCATACGTAATAAGGGTATAGTCGTTAACGAGCCTTCGGTCGTGGCCGTAAACACGCGCAACAAGGAGGTTCTCGCCGTGGGGGACGAGGCCAAGCAGATGATCGGCCGCACGCCTGGCTCGATAGTAGCCATCCGCCCGATGAAGGACGGCGTAATAGCCGACTTCGAGACAACTCAGGCCATGCTGCGCTACTTTATAAAGAAGGCGTATCGGCGCGGCATATTTTCGGCGCGTCCGCGCGTGCTGGTGTGCGTACCGTCAGGAGTGACCGAGGTCGAGAAGCGCGCCGTCATAGAGGCTACCATTACCGCCGGAGCCCGCGAACGCGACACATTCCTCATAGAAGAGCCTATGGCAGCCGCCATCGGCGCGGGTCTTCCCGTGGAGGAACCACAGGGCTCGATGATCGTCGACATAGGCGGCGGAACCAGCGAAGTAGCCATCATTTCGCTTGGCGGAATCGTAACCAGCAAATCGCTACGCGTGGCCGGCGACGAGCTTGACGAACACATCGTCAACTACGTCAAGAAGGAGTTCAACCTCGCCATCGGCGAACGCACGGCGGAAGAGATAAAGCTCCGTATCGGCACGGTGTTCGACGCCGACCCCAACATAGCGATGGAAGTGCGCGGCCGCGATCTTGTCAGCGGTCTTCCCAAAACGATCTCAATAACCGCCCCCGAAGTAAATGAAGCAATCGCCGAACCCGTTGCGCAAATCGTTGACGCCATAAAGCTGACCCTCGAGCGCACCCCCCCCGAGCTGGCCTCGGATGTAATGGAGTCCGGCATCATGCTTGCCGGCGGAGGCGCTCTGCTCTCCGGGCTGGATCAGTTGATTTCGCACGAGACGGGTATGCCCGTCCTGGTCGCTCACGAGCCGCTAAACTGCGTAGCCCGCGGAACCGGCCTTGTTCTTGAAAATATTTCGGTTCTCAAAAACGTGCTTATATCGCAAAGACGTATGCACTAAGAGCCTGTCTAATATCTTTTTCCTGTCAGGTTTGCTAGGTGATTTTCCACCATTCTAGGAACCGACGACGACGGTATACCAATGAAACCCTGTTTTGGCTTCATGTGGTGGAGTTCAACCGCAAAGACGATGGGGATAAGATATTAAACAAGCTTTAAACTACAGGAGGCCGCCATGCGCGCCATAATGGAAAGCATTTTCATGATAGCCTATCTCGTCTTCACAGCCTATCTTGGGATCAAAATTCTAAAGCTGGCGAACGGCCGAAAGAAGTTCACGCTGTTTGGCGTCCTTGCGCTGGTACTTGTGGGCGGCGACGCGTTCCATCTTGTACCGCGCATCTGGGCGCTTAATACATTGGGTACGGAGTATTACTACGCGGCGCTTGGAGTTGGAACCTTGGTAACATCCATTACAATGACGGTTTTCTACGTGATGCTGTATCGTTTCTGGCGGCTTCATTACGGTGAAACAGCGGCTACCGTCTCGGGCGGCAATATACTTGCAATTACCGTATACGGCCTGGCCGCCGTGAGAATAGCGCTGTGCCTGTCCCCGGCCAACCGGTGGCTTTCGGCGGATTCGCCGCTCTCCTGGGGAATCTATCGCAACATACCATTCGCTCTGATTGGTCTTGTGATAATCGTCATATTCGCCCGATCCGCAAAGACGTCGGGCGATACCGCCTTCCGTAGCATGTGGCTGGCGATAAGCCTCAGTTTTGCCTTCTACCTGCCGGTAGTGCTGCTTGTCCACATTAACGAACTCTTCGGCCTGTTCATGATCCCCAAAACCGTCGCGTACATCTGGATGATCCTTATGGGTTACAAAGCCGTCAAACAAGAAGTTGGTATAAGAACCAGCGGTCAATAACGCTCAACGCCGTCTAGAAGGCCGAACTCCACCCCACGAAGCCAGAAGCGGGCTTCGTGGGGACGGCGAATTACAATAACAAGAGCAACAGTAAAAAACAAACCA
>WRAW01000030.1 GCA_009780015.1 Defluviitaleaceae bacterium
CATTTTTCGTTAATGTTTAATTAGATTAGCGTCCGGTCATAACTCGCCGAACAGTTTGCCCACGGGAGGGTGTTCGCCAACACTCTCCTGTTTTATTTGTACCTTAATTCTATAGGAATATGCAGCTCAATCTGCATCACGCGTCGGGGTAAACAGCACGGAATCTTGCGATTCCGCGCACCCCTCCTTTGATGCAGTTTCGCAGTCATATTCCTATATCAAAACTATTCGGAAATGTCAATAATGATTTTTACCGGCCCGTCGCACAACGCTTAGCGCATTGATATTATTGAAGGCTGTATCTGCTTGCCTTCCATTGCCTGTACGGCTGATTCCACGAGGAGGGAGATATCCGACATCATGCTGTTGGGCTTCTTGACCGGGTCGTCCTGACCGAACGGCACGAAGTAGATATTTTTCGTGTTATACAGTTTCATTATATTTTCGCCGTTCATGCTGAGGGCGTCGTTTGAGAATACCGCGATCAGCAAGGGTTTCCCGTTGCGGAGAGTGGCTTTTGACGCCATAAGTACCGGCGTATCCCATATGCCGTTCGCGGTTTTGGCAATTGTGTTGCCTGTGGCCGGGGCGACGATCATGATGTCCATTACGTTACCCGGCCCGAGCGTCTCGGCCTCCGCGATCGTACCTATCTCATTCCTTCCGGCTATCTCGCGCACCTTGTCTATGAAAGTATCTCTGTCGTGGAATCTTGAACTGTTGTCCCGCACGCCTTCCGACACCACGGGATAGATGTCCGCGCCCAAGTCCTTCAGCGCCTGCATCGGTTCAAGCACCTCCATAAGCGTGCAATACGAAGATGTCATGCCGAAGCCTATCTTCTTGCCTTCCAGTTTCATTATGCGTTCCCCCTCAGGATATTGAATATATATTCACCCAGAATCTCACCCGACGTCCTTACGGCGTACTTGCCGGGGATGCCCGGAAGCAGGGCGGATTTTTCGTTCAGTCTTTTCGCCGTCTCCATGTTGAAGCCGTAAGGCTTTGAGGCTATATCCACAAATAACGAGCCTCTCTTTCTCTCGAGCATTTCGTCCGTCAACACGGTTCCGGGTACGGTGTTTATTATTGTATCGAAATCGATCTCGAAAATTTTGTCAAGGTATATTGGCGTGACACCGTCCGCAAGGGCCTGGGCTTCCTTCTCCGGTGTCCTTACAAGCGCGTACACGTCCACGCCAAGACTCGTCAGTCTCTTGGACAAGTCGCTTCCGCAAACGCCATAGCCGATTACGAGCATACGGCTTCCCGCCAAAGTGTCGGTTCGGCTTGTCACAAGGTACGCTATTACGCCTTCGGAAGTGGGCACGGCGTTTTTGACGGCAATCCCTCTGTCCTCCATTATGGCGTGGTAATTAAGCCCCCGCGCCGCGCACCGTTCCGTAAGGTACGCGTTCCTTATCCCGGAAAAAATCCGCACGCCCTCTCTGAGCCCGGCAAAATAATGGTCGTCAAACACACTTTTGTCCACATCCGCGGCAAAAGGGAAAATTACAAAGTCCAAGCCTTCCGGCCTTGCGTCGGCTTCATGAAATACGCAGCCTCTGCTTCTAAGGAAGTTTTCAACATACAAATATCTGTGGTCATCCCTTACTATTGCTCCTTGCAATGGGCTGCCTCCTCTCAGTAATCTAAAATATAATATGCATGTTTCGTCGGCTGTGTCCCATGAATAACATGGTACTATTGATATAATTGGAAGGGAAGTGCGCGGCCATGACGCGTCATATGTTTGCGGGCGTAAGCAGCCCCATGGGTTTTATAGATTATTTTGACCACATAATGCCGTTGGGAAAAGCCAGGAAAAGATATTATTTAAAAGGATCGTCGGGCTCCGGCAAGAGCACGTTTATAAAGAGGGCGGCGGCGGCGCTGGAGTCCGCAGGATTTGACACGGAACGGTTCCATTGCTCCAACGACGCCGAAAGCCTTGACGCGGCGGCAGCAGCCGGACGCGGACTGTGCATACTGGATGCGACGGCTCCCCACTCCCGCGACCCCCAAGTACCGGCAGCAATCGACAAAATCATCGACTTTGCCGAATTTCTCGATGAACACAGGCTCGTCAAGCATACGTCTCAGATTCAAGACCTTGTACGTCTCAAGAAAATTTTAAACGACAAGGCCGCGGGATATTTTTTCGCGCTGGGAAAGGTGTTCGCAGCCGACAATACCGCGTACGAATCCGCCCTGTGCCGAAAATCCCTTGACAAGCTTGCAGAAAAATGGATCAAACTGCTTGACCTGCAAGAAGCCCCCGGCCGCACAGGTATTGACCGGAAGCTGTTTCTAAACGCCCTTACGCCTGACGGCCCCGTGAGCTTCGCCGGCGATTTCTTCGACGGCCTAACAATATACGGCCTTGTTGCCGAATGCGGAGCCGGTACGAACGAATTTTTATCAACCCTAAGAAACGAAGCGAACTCTCTCGGGCTTGAATCGGAAAGCTTTTACAATCCACTTGCGCCCGACAGGATCGAATACCTGATCTTGCCCGGAAAGGCATTCGTAACCGTCGACGGCAAGTTTGAGTACAAAGGCAGAACGGATGAACTCATAGACTTAAAAGACTGCGTTGACAGAAAGACGCTTAGCCGCGTGAAGTCTGAAAACACTGAAAGTTTCGAGAATCTTCTGGACAAAACCGTTGACTTAATGAGGGAGTCAAAAACCGTGCACTCCGAAATAGAAGAAATTTACGCGCACGCAATGAATTTTGATAAAGCAAACAACATGACGGAAATATTGATTAAGGAGATTCTGGCATAGCTCCAGATATGCTATAAATTTATAGTCAAACAACCTGAAAACCGTCCAAAAGAACTTGCCTTTTTTCCGCAATGCGTCGTCGCTTCCTAGCCTTGCGAAAAAAATCCTGCGTTCTATTAGACGGTTTTCAAGTTGCTTGACTATAGTTCACTGTAATCGTCGCCAATTCCATATTTTTTCATATACCGCCACAAGGTTGAAACGCTGACACCCATCTCCCTTGCGACAAGCCGACGCCTTCCGTGGTATTTTTGCAGCGCCGCCCGAAGCTGTGACTCGCGCATAGTACTGATATGCGCAGAATTGCTGGGAACAGGTTCATATTTTGGCTTGCGCACAAAATTCATGTTCATGAGTGCGCATATAGCTTCCTCATTAACCGTACGGCGCTGCGAAAGAATTGCCACCCTCTCACAAAAATAGTACAACTCCGTCAGCCCGCCGCTCCAATTGTACTCAGTTAACAGCTTGTACGCGTCCGCTGTGAAACGGATATATCTCTGGTGCTTTTTCTCGATCTCGCCGATATATTTGTCAATCCAGCCTCGAATGTCCTCCGGGCGCTCGTGCAGCGGAGGAAGAAACAAGGGAAGGACGCTCAGGGCATAGTAAAGATCGCTACGAAACTTCCCGCCGTCGACCAGCGCGACAAGGTCTGCGGTGTCGGAAGCTATGACTCTGACATTGGCGGGAAACCGCCAGATGTCATTTCGGCGTATGAATGCCTTGTCTTTGATAAACTGAAAGAGCTTCGACTGTACCCTGTTGTCAAGGCACGACACTCTGTTCAAAAACAGGGTTCCGCCCTCCGCCCAGTCAACAAGTCCCTTTTTATCGGAATTCGCGCCGCTGTCCTTTACTCCGAAAATCATGTCCGCAAACTCTTCCTGGGAAATAGTGTCGCATGATAACGTAACGAACGGATTGTTTTTGCAGATGCTGTCGTTGTGTATACACTGAGCCAGCATTTCATTTTCGGAAGCTCCGGAGCCTAAAATAAGAGTTGGGGCGTTGAATTTTGCATATGACTTCGCCTGCGCAATCAGCGCCTTTGCCTGTGCGGACTGCGCTACAAACGTTTCAAAAGTTTTATTGGCTATGTAACCTTTGCGGTATATCTCCCGGCGGATTTCCCGCTCCATTTCAGCGACCTTGTGCCCCTCATTAAAAGAGAGTATCGCCCCCTGCACCTGGTCTTCCATCAGGACTGGCGCCATGTTCGCCACTACCGCGGTCTTGTGTACCATAAAGGCTGTGGAATACACCTCCTGCTTGTTCAGCATCACAAGTTCGAGCATAGCGCTGTTTATCGACGGCACAAGCTCACTTATTCCGCAGCCGACGATTTCCTGCTCCGACTTTCCAAGCAGTTTTTCGGCGAAATAATTAGCCCGCCAAATTACACCTGCAGAGTCGATTTTTATAATTCCGCAAAAAGAATTGTCAAGAAGGGTCTTCAACTCGGCGCTGTTCTTTTTCTCCAGGTCTATTGCGTAAGAAACCCGTTCCGCTATGCGAAAAGCGTCGGCGATTGACTCAGCCCCAGACATTAAAAATACCGATGGTATGCCGTTATCCCTGGTATACTGGCAGACGATATCCCTGCCGATCACGACGTCAACCCCATCCCTGTGCGCCTGCGCCACAGAGGAAATAAGCTGATCC
This sequence comes from Defluviitaleaceae bacterium, assembly GCA_009780015.1. GTDB lineage: Bacteria > Bacillota > Clostridia > Lachnospirales > WRAA01 > WRAA01. The sequence goes on from WRAW01000030.1 coordinate 4,456, forward strand.
GAGCTTTCTACGTAGTATTCGCGCAGTATCACATCGTAGAGCTTATCAAACGCGCTTGTGTCACACATCATGTTTGCGAAGCTTACGACGCCTATTACCGGCCAGGGCTTGTCCGTCATAGACCGCGCCTGTATTATGAGCTGCGCCATCTCAAGCCCTGTAAGCCGCATCTCAACAACAGGTATGGATACGCGCTTCCTAATAATTGTCGCCTGAATTCCACGGGCAATGACCACCTCGGCGCCGGCTCTCAGCGCGATATCAGCTTCCGCTTCGGCATCGGGGGTTGCGATCACCTTCATATGCAGGAAATCCAGATTATAATTCTGCGCTATTTTCTCTGCCTGTTGAAGCATTCCAGAACGCGGAAACAGGCAAACTATTTTGGCCATTACAGTCAACTCCCAGATTTGCAAATTAAAATGTTCCTTCCCGTGGCATACGGGAAGGAACATCACGGCAATCGTAAACTCACGTTGCTTTATCTTACCATACAGGGGCGCTTAGCGTCAAATTTCCAGCCCGGTATGTAAAACTGCATACCTATGGAGTCGTCGCGCGCTCCCAGGCAATGTTCGAGGTACAGCTTGTTTGCGGCCATGATCCGATCCCTGTCCGCTTCCACGCCAAGGCCGGGAGCTTCGGGCAGCTTGATGTGACCGCCGTCAATAACAAGCGGCTTCTTTGTCAGGCGTTCAATGCCCTCCTGCCATATCCAGTGAGTGTCAATCGCGGTGACGTTACCTGGAACCGCCGCGCCCACATGGGTGAACATCGCAAGCGATATGTCAAAATGGTTGTTGGAGTGCGATCCCCACGTCAGTCCGAAGCGGCTGCACATCTGCCCCACCTGCACCGAACCCTGCATAGTCCAGAAGTGCGGGTCGGCAAGCGGAATGTCTACGGATTGCTGCACGAATGAGTGGCACATCTGCCGCCAGTCCGTGGCGATCATGTTTGTGGCGGTAGGCAGCCCGGTGGCCCGACGGAACTCGGCAAGTATTTCACGGCCGGAAAAGCCGTTTTCCGCCCCGCATGGGTCTTCGCAATATGACAGTATGCCGTGCATATCCTTACAAAGCTCCACAGATTCTTGCAGACTCCATCCCCCGTTGGGATCCAAGGTTATGCGCGCTTTGGGAAAGGCTTCTTTAAGAGCGACAATTGCCTTCATTTCTTCCTTACCCTCGAACACACCGCCCTTGAGCTTGAAATCGTCAAAACCATACTTATCCCTGGCTGCCTTGGCATATGACACTATCGACTCGGTGGTAAGCGTTTTTTCGTGCCGTATGCGGTACCATTCGCATTCGGCATGTTCGTCTGAGAAGTACGGCAAGTCCGTGATCTTGCGGTCGCCGTTGTAGAACAGATATCCCAGTACCTTCACCGTGTCGCGCTGGCGGCCTTCGCCAAGAAGCGCCGCCACCGGCAATTCCATATACTTTCCAAGAAGGTCAAGAAACGCTGATTCTATAGCCGTAACAACATGTACGCCCGTACGCAGATCAAACGTCTGCAAACCGCGCGTATCTTCTTTATCGCCGGAAACAGACCGCTTAATCTTGCCAAGCGTCTCCTTGTAACTTCCTATGCGCGAACCTTCCACAACACCGGAGCTGCGCTCCAAAGCTTCGGTAATCTTTGGGCCTCCGGGCACTTCTCCTATTCCCTCGGCACCGGTTGAATCGGTAAGGATCACAACGTTCCGCGTGAAAAACGGCGCGTGGACTCCGCTCAGATTAAACACCATCGAATCTCTGCCCGCTACCGGAAAGACTTCCATTTTACTACGGTTGGGGTCATTCAATTATTCCTTCCCTTATTAAATTAAGTTCATCCCCTTGAGAACTCGGCTTAATTCTTCTTTTTGCTCCGGCGTTATTTCGGCAATCGGATCAAGACACTTACCCACAGGTATGTTCAGCATGTTCATGCCTTCCTTTATTACCGCGGGGAAGGTTCCCATGTTACAGGCAATACGCAAAGGAGCAAGCCTGAACTGAGCCTCGAGCGCGCCCTCCTGATCTCCGGCCATAAATTTATCATAAATATCCGCCACAACGCGCGGAGCTACGTTTGCGCACGATGCTACGGCCCCGCGGCCCCGTGGCATAACCCGGCGTATATCAGGGTATCCCGGCCGAGAAGGACGTGGAAGCTATCGTTATTTCTCGTAAGGCGCAGATACTCCGCGCTATTTGTAAAGTCTCCCGTGCTGTCCTTTATACCCACAATGTTCTCAAGCTCGGCAAGCTTCGCAACTGTCGACGGCTCAATTGTTATATTGGTTTTGGGCTTGTTGTTGTAAAGGATGATCGGCAGGCTTGAGGACTCGGAGATCGTTTTGAAAAACGCGTAAAGCTCCGCCTGAGTCTGTGATATGAACATGGGAGTCAGAACTGAAATGGCGTCCGCCCGGACTCTTTCAGCCATTTTCACAAAACGTACCGCGCCGCGGGTGGTGATATCGTTGCAGCCGGCGTATATTGGTACTCTGCCGTTTACGACTTCGGCCGCGATCTCCAGCAGTCTATGATACTCATCGGCGCTGACGGCATAGAATTCCCCCGTCGTTCCCATAAGAAATATACCATGGACTCCGCCCTTGAGAAGAAATTCTATCACGTCGCGCAATACGGCCTCGTTGATTTGTCCGTCATCAGTGAATGGCGTAACAACAGGGGGAATTATCCCTTTAGGCGTAAATTTCATATATATTCCCCCTTATTAACTGCCGATTGGCGTTCCGGTCAGTTTTTCATAGTACTTGGCTATTGCGCTGTGGTCGTGCTGGCCGCAGCCGTCCGCCCGCAGATTTTGGAGCATTTCCATCACGGCCGCGGTAAGCGGAAGCGGGGCGCCGACACTGTGGGCAGTGGCAATGGCGTTATCAATATCCTTGATGTGCAGGTCTATTTTGAACCCCGGCTTAAAGTCGCCGTCTAATATCATTGGGCCTTTGGCGTTCATAACAGTACTTCCGGCAAGGCCCCCCTTGATGGCCTGAAACACCAGGCGCGGGGCAACTCCGGCCTTCTGCGCCAGCATAAAAGCTTCTGAAACAGCCGCGATATTCAGAGCGACTACAACCTGATTGGCAGGCTTGGTCGTATTCCCGGCCCCGATTTCGCCACAGCATACGGCGCTTGCGCCCATGGCCAGCAGTATCGGTTTGACGCTCTCAAACACATCTCTGTCACCGCCAACCATTATAGACAGCGTGCCCTCAACAGCCTTGGGCTCTCCACCCGACACGGGCGCGTCGATCATCTTTACGCCCTTCCTGGCGCACTCCTAAAAGCAATACAGTCTCTTTTATATAATTACAGCGCTTTTTTCAGAATGTCTACCATGTCCAGCCGCTCCCAGGGCAGATCGAGGTCGTTTCGTCCGAAGTGGCCATAAGCCGCCACCTGTCTGTAGATAGGACGTCTGAGATCGAGCTTACTAATGATCGCGGCAGGCCGTAAGTCAAAGTGCGTCTGCACCAGCCTTGCGATCTCATCTTCGGAAATTGCGCCGGTTCCGGCTGTCTCGACCAGTACGGACACGGGCTTGGCCACACCGATAGCATAAGCTAATTCTATTTCACAACGCTTGGCAAGGCCGGCCGCAACTATATTTTTCGCGATATAGCGCGCCATATACGCCCCCGAGCGGTCGACCTTCGTCGGATCTTTGCCCGAGAACGCGCCTCCGCCGTGCCGCGAGTATCCGCCGTAGCTGTCGACAATTATCTTGCGGCCCGTAAGCCCCGCGTCTCCGACCGGCCCTCCAATCACAAAGCGCCCTGTCGGATTTACAAAGAACTTAGTATCGCCGTCAAGCAAGTTTGCAGGAATTACAGCCTTTATTACGTGTTCAACAACATCGGATTCGATAGTTCTGTGCTCGACATCCGGGGCGTGCTGAGTCGATACCACTACCGTATCGACCCGGCTGGGCACACCGTCCACATACTCCACTGTAACCTGGGTTTTGCCGTCGGGACGAAGATATTCGAGCGTTCCGTCTTTGCGGACGACCGAAAGGCGTCTGGCAAGCTTATGAGAAAGATATATAGGCATTGGAAGGTATTCTTCGGTCTCGTCGCACGCAAACCCAAACATCATGCCCTGGTCGCCGGCTCCGGTGGACATTCCATCGGAAGCACCGCCCTCGCGGGCTTCGAGAGAAGCGTCCACACCCATAGCTATATCGGGCGACTGGCCCTTCAGCGACAGCACAACCGCGCACGAATCGCAGTCAAAACCATACTTGGCGCGGTCATAACCTATTTCGCGCACCGTCTCGCGCGCTACCTTTTCGATGTCGATATAGCAATTAGTTGTAACTTCACCTGCGATCATTATGAGACCCGTGGTGGTAAGCGTTTCGCACGCCACGCGCGCCATTGGGTCGCGGGCCAGCATTGCGTCCAACACCGCGTCGGAAATCTGATCGCAAATTTTATCGGGATGTCCCTCCGTCACCGATTCGGATGTGAATAATCTTTTGCTCATCGTAACCTCCTAATTTTGCATTAAAAAAAGCCGCATACGGGGCTATTGAAGAAAGTTCTCATCTTCCAGGAAATCCCCGGGGGAATTAGCACCGTGCGGCTGTGCGCCGGTTGCTGGGTTTCACAGGGCCCTTATCCCTCCACCTCTCTTGATGATATTCAATTATGATAGGCTTATTATAATACAAGCCGGAAAATAAATCAAGTGAAAATTTTGGCATACAGGCTATTGAATTTCGCCGCCAAGTATGTATAATGAATATTAGGACGGAAAAGTGTCAAACATCCTGATAAATACAGTATTTGACATTTGCCATAGATGAAAGGATGCATCGATTTGTTGGATTTTAAGGAAGAACTGAAAAAGTACAAGCCCGTTATGGGAATGGAGGATGTAGAGAAATCCATCAAGTCTGACGAGGTCAAGGACGTGATGGATCTTTTGCAGTACATTTCCACCAAAATTACTGAAAGGAACCAACAGTCATGAAGTGCCCAAACTGCACGAAAGTGAATGTTATAAATAATGTCTGCCCGACATGCGGGGTTGACGCGGTTTTGTTCCAGCAAACCTCAATTATTAGCTGCAACCTTTACAATAAAGGACTTGCGCAGGCCAAGCTGCGCGACATGTCCGGCGCAATGGCCTTGCTTAACAAGTCCATCGAGTTCAATAAAAACAACATAATGGCGCGCAACCTGCTTGGTCTGGTATATTTTGAGGTCGGCTATATTGGTGACGCGTTGAGACACTGGGTTATCAGCTCATCCCAAATCAGGGAGAATAACGATGCCGCGGGCTATATCGACAGACTGCAAAAGAACTCGCGCCAGCTGGAACAACTTAGCGACGCTGTGAAAATGTACAACAACGCCCTTGATTATCTGCGCCAAAAGGCCGACGATATGGCCATTATCCAGCTTAGAAAGGCTCTCGAGATAAATCCGGTCTTTATTGATGCGTTAAATCTGCTGTCTTTTTGTTATCTGATCCAAAAAGACAAGGTGAGCGCCGCTGCGCTTGTAGAAAAAGTACTGGCGCTGGACATCAACAATGCTGTCGCGTTGCGATACTACCAGGAGCTATACCCCGCAAAAATCCGCCCCGAGCCCAAGAAGATCACAAAGCTGCAGGCCGGCGCACCGCTGCAGTCGTCAAAATCTGGCGATCCGCGCAGCAAGAGGCTCTTCGGCGAAAGCTTTCACCTGACGGAGATACTGTCATTTCTGATAGGATTGATTGTTGCTTTTGCACTGCTATATATACTGGTGATGCCGGGGGCAGTCGCCGCGTCGCGCAGCGAGCTGGCAAGCTTGCGCCAGTCTCTGAATGAAATCGAGACGCAGTTTCAAATTGAATCCGAAGAAAGCGCCAATCAGATCGCGGATCAGGCTGAAAGGATACGCCATCTGGAGACGGAGAATCAGTCGCTATCCACACAAGCGCAACTTCGCGGCCGCGTAGATGTCATTGTGAGCGCCGGCGCTCACAGAGACGCCGGAGAAGTAGGAGAAGCCGCGCTGCTGCTTGGAAGCCTTGGCGACGACCTCGGCGACTTGCCGGACGACGCCAGGAACACCGCCGAATCTCTGATGATGGAAGTATATCCGCTGGCCTCCCGGCAATTCTGGGAGGAAGGCGTTACCGAATACAATCTTGGCAACTTTACTGAGGCTTTGCAGTTGCTCGACCTTTCAATCCGCTTCGGGGCTCCGAATCTCAACTTCTACGACAGTGTACTCTTTTATCGCGGTTCAATCGCAGAACACAGGAACGACACCCAACTCGCTATACAATACTACCAGCGGATAGTCACTGAATACCGGGGTTCAGCCTACTTGCAAGAGGCACAAAACAGATTTAGAAACTTAAACTAAAGTGAAACAACTTGAAAAGTGAGCCAACATTTTCTGGAAGCACCGAGCTAATATTGATCTGAATTAAAGTTGTTTCACTATAACAGAAAAACTGCCCGTCAAAGGGCAGTTTTTATCATGTTCCCATCAGAATATCGAAGCCTTGCAAGAGTATAACATCGTCACGGATCAGTTCACGATGCAGGAGAGTGTCGAGCAGAAAAGCCGTCGAGCTGTCGATTACGCCGTCCGGTGTGAGTCCGTGGGAACCTTGTATCTGCTCAATGCTCATACGCGTTATTGTGTCGAAATATCTGTCCATCGACCCTACAGGATAGCCCAAATGCTGCAGCAAACGCTTCACATAGATCATTCTGTATGAGGAGTTATTGTCATCCAGAACAACTTCACCTTCCAGATACACGGGGATGTTCACCTCGACGTCGGGCGCGACGCCTATATTGTTTATCGGCGTACCGTTTCTACCGAAGTATTCCATAGTGGTGAATATGAAGTAATCGCCCCGCATCAGCGGAAATATCGTCTGGATACTGCCCTTGCCGAATGTACGCTGGCCTACGACCGTCGCCGCTTCCGACTCGCTAAGCGCCAGAGCCAACAGCTCCGAGGCTGAAGCCGTGGCGCTGTTGGTCAGTACCACCATTTCAACAAACGGAGTATTATCAAGGCGCGAGTGTATTGGGCGGCCCCGGCCCCTTCGATCTACCGTGCTGTAGATGACGCCTTCGGGAACGAGCATCCGCGAAATGTCCGTTACGGAGTCTCTGTCTCCGCCGGGATTGTAGCGCAAGTCCAATATCAGATGTGTTATGCCGCGGTGACGAAGATACGCTATCGCTTCGGACATTTCGGCTGCGGTTCCCAGAGAGAAGCGCTCGATAAGAATGTATCCAACATGATCGGGCGCGCCGGGAATACGCACGGACGCAAGTTCGGCATGAACCGTCGAGGCGTCAATGCGCGCTTTCGTGAGGGATACGCTGCGAAGGTCGCCGTCGCTGTATATATCGAACGTGGCGCGCTGAAGCTCAGGGCTTCTCAGCCTTTCAAATATGTCTTCATAATTGCCGGAATACAAGTCGACCCCGTCAACGCGAGCAAGGATATCGCCTTGCACAATACCGGCCGCCGCCGCCGGAGAGCCCGGCACAACGCTTGCGATCACAATCCGGCCGTCGGGATTCAGATAGTACGTTATCCCGAAAGCTACGGAACTGCCGAAGTATGTGCGCTCGAAAGAGGCCAGATCGCTAAGTGAAATATAGCGGCTATGGTCGTCCAGCACGGACGCCATACCGTGCAGAGCAGCCTCGTACAACTCCTGCACCGTGATATCGCCCATGTAGTTGTCCATAATATTTTGCATCACCGCAGCAATCTCGACGGCGGCGCGGTTGATCTCGCGGCGGTCGTTCGGTGTGGAAGCCGTCACGGAAACAGGAAGAGCGAAGCTAAAGATCAGCGTAAGTATTGCGAAACGTACAAAAATCCCCTTCATAGAGCCCTCCTATCCTAATATAGTAATATGCCCTCAATCAGTAACAGGCGTCATGGTAAACAGCGGAAAATCTACCGATTCCCCACACCTGTCCTTTGTTGCCGCTTCGAGGTCATATACTATAACCCGTCAATTAATTCGGATAATTGACAATGTGTTCAGTGTAATCCATCGCCAGGTCAAAACGCATATATTCGATAAAGCGATTAATTATCGCGGCGCCTTCGGCCTGCGTCAGCCAATCGCGCGGACGGATGTTGCCGTTGCTGTCACCGGAAATCAGGCCGATCCATTCGGCTACGTAAAGCTCTCGCCGAGCCCAGCCAGAAACAAGGTGGTCGTCGGCAAACGGCGTGACTGTGGCCGGATATATACCCATGTCCTCAAGACCAAGAGCACGTATCATCAATGCGATGGCCTCCTGACGGTCAAGGGGCTGGTCTATGTGAAAGTGGCCGTTTTCGCGCCCCTGGGCAAGCCCTACGTTGCGCGCCGCCATGATGTACGGGAACTCGGAGCGCGTATCGGGTACATCAGGAAATACAATTACGGGAACATTCCTGCGGTTGCGCACAGGCTGTGCGGCCGGTAGCGGCAAATTCATCGCGCGCGTCAGCGCCACGGTGAACTGGCCGCGCGTCATAGCCTGGTCAGGCCGGAAAAATCGCGGATCACCGTCAAGTATCTGCATACTAAACAGCCTTCCGACATCGTATTCCGCCGGATGACCACGCAGAAAACTCAAGTTCGGCGCGATCAGTTGCTCAAAGGTGTTGAATGTCGGAATAGACACGCGGCCTTCTACGTCATACTCCGAGAACTGGTGCGGCCTGTGGAATATATTCCACTCCATCGCCGCCGTGGTCTGCATTACCTCGCGGAAGTTGCCGATAAAGCTTATCATGGTCGGCTCGTTCTCCGCGAACTGCAAGGACTTTGACACGGAAGCCGACGGACGCAACTGCAGTTGAATTTCCCAGTTATCATCGGCAGAAGAGCCCGTGGAAGTTATAGTACTGTTGATGCGGTGCGTTTCTACGCCGCTCCACGCGCTGCGGAAACCGTAGAACGAACCCCAGCGGTCGTCGGTAATGCGGCGTCCGGGACTTCCGTCGTCCAAAATTTCCACGTACACAGCGCGAACGGAAAGGTCGCCGCGATAATAGGTTACGGCAGCGCGCCTATCTTCGATAACGGATACGACGAAGGAAGATTGATCGCGATCCAGCACATACTCCCTGCCCTCGATCCAGATGTTTTCCACCCAGTTATTAACGCGATAGTCGCGGATAACCTGGTTACCTTCGATACGGTAATTGATATTAAAGCTGATGTTGCGAAGTACCTCCACATCGTCGGGGGAAACGACGTCGCCTATGCCAACATTATATGATTCGTTGCTCAGCGTGCCAATAAGGCTGTCGTCGGCAATGTGGCGGGGAGTAATCCAGAGGAGCCCCTCAAACACGCGCGGCGTCCCGTCAAGGAACACAACCTCCCTGTAAGGCATGGGCGGTATCCCGCCTTGGTTACGACGGCGCGTTTCCTCGAGGGCGATGCGGCGCTCCGTGGTTTGCGGCAGACGCGTACCTGTCGAAATTCCACCGAAGAAGCCCATCTGCCCGATAACCGGGTAGTTCCCCACAGTATGCATCGGGGCATTGACCGCGCTTACAGGCGTGGCAAGCGTTCCGGTCAGAATAGCCGCGCAGATTGTTCCGATTAGTATTCGCGTAGCTCTCTTCATTTCGCTCTCCTTATTCAACCAGCACGATCAGTCCGTAGACATCAAACGGCGGGGTTATCGGAAACGTTGGCAGTTGTGGAACCATTACACGGATGTTCTCGCCGGGCTGAAGGTCCGCCAGACGCGAAACTTGGTTGTTACGGATCACTATTGTCGCGAGATCGACTTCGATATTTGCCGTTCTGTTTACGTTGCTTGCGTAAGACCACGCGCCGCTGACCGTGTTCCGCATTTGGGCGTTGTTTATGCGTATGGAACCCGAACCGCCGTCTATATCGGCGCTGAGGATTGTTCCCTGAACCGACCTGTTTCCCCACTGGAACGGAGGAGCGTCGGGAAGGGTAATAAGCTCTGCCCGCGCGCCGTCAACAACCACGGTAACGACCTCGTTAAGCAAGCTCTCCCAGCCGTCGGTCTCATAAGTTGTGAAATCGGCATGAGGGATAAATCCGCCCCTGTGACGGATCGGAGTGTCATGGTCGAATGTAAATATGCGTTCTATCGGCGTGTAGTTCCATTCGTTTCCGCTAAGCGTCGACATAGCTTCTACGGTAAAGGAACGGTTGTTGTCGATACTCATTATTCGTCCGGTTACGATGTGGGCGCCGACGATGCTCGGCATCGGGAAGATATCGACAATCGCGGCGCGGTTGCCGCCGTTCAGCGAAACTCGTACATAGTCGTTTGCGTGTATGTCGCCCGCAGACACCAGCCTGTCGTTGCGCCTGACAATTGTCCCTGAGTCGGTTGCAATTACGCCCTCGTTCAAAAGGATTGTAAAGCCGCCGGCATTGGCGGAAATCACGGTGTCGGAAGGCAGAAGCTCGTCACGGCCCGTTCTGAACGTCACCTTGCGCACTCGCGGCCCCGCGAAGTGATTTTCCAGGGCAATATAGACCTCCCCCCCGCGGCGCAGATGCTGAACCGCGTGGTCGAGCGAGATGCGGTTGCCGTCAAGGAAGTATTCGATCTCACGGCGCGCGATTGAGAACTGGGAAATAGTGTTGTGATTGCTCCAGCCTTGGGGCGTCAGTTCCTGGGCATTGTTTATCTGCAAAAGGTTCTGCGCGCGGTTTACGCTGCTTAACTGCCCTCTTACGATTGTTGGTATGAAGTGCGCTCCGCCCTCGATTATTATCTCCTTAATGGACTCGAGAACATGCCCCGGCTCAAGTATCGCGCGGTTTACGAGCATCCTGGCATAGTCGCCCACCTGGACGTCGGCCCAGGTCATCGGACGGCCGCTACCCCACGGGGTTATTGTGCTTGGCACGTCGAACGTGGTGGTCTCGCGATTTTCGTACTCGACAACCAGGGTATAGAAGCGGCTCGCGTCGTTGCGCGTGATGCTCAATATGCGCCCATGCCTGTAGATATGGTTGGGCGACGCGCTGATAGATATAATATTCTCGGGTGCGGCCGGGTCAAAGCGCATAAACACGATGTCTCCCGCCTCTATCTCGGAAATGTGAGCCTCCATAGGGTTGTAGCGGAAGTTTGTAAACATATCGGACAAATATCCGATCTCGTCGTCGGTCAGGTAGAACGGCTGCTTACGCACGGTCATCTGGCCGTCGATAAAGAAGCGCGTGACCTCCTGCCCGTGGACATTAAAATACGTTATATATCCCAGCAGCGGATTGTTGTCGATTACGATACCGCGTTCCTCCAGCACAAGCACAGGCTGGCCTATGAAGCTGACCCACTGAACAACGTTGTTACGCAGGGTCAGCTCGACTTCCGACCCAATGGGTATGTTTTGCTCGGCAACCCACCTAAGATCGATCATAAGGAAATGCATGTCTTCGTCGCCTTCGTCGTTGACGCCGTGCGCGGACTGCATAAGCGGATATGTTACGCCGCCGACGGTAATCGTGCCGCCGGCCAGATTTACAGCGGAAAGAACGCCCGCCACTGTCTGGGCGGTGGTTCCGGCGTCTCCGCTAAGTACGTTGATGTAGAATACCACGTTGCTACCGGGGCGCACAAGGTACTCGATTACGTCGCCTTCCTGCAGAGACATCATTCCGCCCACACTTCCTGCCCTGTAGACGACCGCATCCAGTATGTTAGGCTGTACGGCCGGGCTGGCGTTGCGGTTATCTTCAAATATGAGGTGATCTATTCCGGCGTCCGTGCGTATGTGGAAGGTGACGGCAGTAGCTCCGGTGGCTGTGCCGGCGACATGACCCCCGGTTATGGCGCCAATCGTACCGGTTCGCCGCGCAAAGCCGTGCATTTGCAGGAATGGGGGATCCATCTGCGCCGTGGCCGCCGCCATTTCAAAACCATTAATGGGGGCCTGCGGGTGCAGCAAACCGTCACGCCCGCGGATCATTCCACGCTGGAGCGCGCGCTCCATAGTACGGACGCGATCAATTGAAAGCTCTTCCCAATCGTCAAAATTAAAGGACGTCTGTAAAGCCTGACCTGTGTCGAAAAGCGCCGCGTTTTCAGTCTCAAGCGCCCTTACAAGCCAGTATGTGGCGTTTTCGCGCGTTGCGGGCGCGCCGCGCACAAAGTTCGTCTCGGGGTCAAGAAGCTCCTGCCCTTCGACGAGAGCGTCGTTGTACTGATCCTGGGTTATTATTTCGAGCTCCAGCGCCACGTTCAAGAAGGAAATATACCAGAGGTCGCGCATAGAAGTTCCCGCGGGAGCCGCACCCTGTACTGTCGCAAGGCGTTCCGCCGCCAGGGTTTCCCATTCCGAGCCTATAGCGCGGATAGCGAAGGCTATGGCTTCTTCATTGCTGATGTAGGCGTTCGGCGAGAATGTGCGCTCATAACCCCACAATATGTCCATGCCACCCGCCCGCACAATGGACTCTGCAGCCCAATGCCCCGACGGTATGTCCGAAAAGTTCAGGTTAGTAATCATGCTGCCGGCCTCGGGTATGCCCGTAAAGACGGCTTGAGGCGGGTGGTTCAAAATGGTGATATCCGCGGCCAGCACAGTTTGCGGCATTGCCGTAACACTCATGATTCCCGCCAAAAGGAAGGCTAAAGCTCTCTTCATCATTACCTCCGCTATAGTTCAACGCTTATAATAACGGCATCTTCAATGCCAAGGTAGCTGTCGTCAAAATGAAATATTGTGTTCCAGCCGCCGGTGTGCCTCATTTCAAGCTCTATCCTGAGGCTTGTGTGCGGCCTTACGTCCAGCTCGACCCGAACGGGCGAACTGCTGTTCGTCAATATGGGCGACGTGTAGATCAGCCTGTTTCCGCCGAAAACCCTGTAGATAAGCTCACCGTTGGAGCTTGTCGGCGGGTTGAGCGTTGCGCGGAACTCGATGTCGTTAATGCGCTCGAGGGGGTATACGACGTGATTTCTTCTCACGTCCGGGCCATCCCTCCACAGCCAGCGGTCCGTAAAATTAAGCAATACCGCGCTTCCGGCTTCATTCCCGCTTATGCTGAACCAATCGGCGTTGCCGACATATGAATATTCCATGTCGAGCAGGGACGACTCCACAGTCGGCAGCCTCGCGGGAGGCCGCTGCGCGTAGCGAGGGCTTGCGCGCTGAACCTGGCTTGCAGGAGACGCCGCTTGAAACTGCCCGGCGGACACAGGCATAACGGACGCTACGGTAACACCCGCAGCCGTCAGCGCCGCCATAACCCCTGCCATACATACCCTGAGATATCGCAGGCGTGTATACCTCCTCATACGACCCTCCCCTATATCATTCCAACTTCATTCAAATATATGTCAGCTATATGTCGTGATTTCGATAGTGTTTATGATTACGTCCTCAACCGGCCGGTCGCCAGGGCCTGTTTCAGTATTCGAGATCGAATTGACCACATCCATGCCTCTGAATACCTGGCCAAATACCGTGTGCATTCCGTCCAGGTGCAGAGTGCCTCCCCTGTCTATATACGCCTGCGCCAGATCCGCCGCGATTATATCGGCATACGTGATGATGTTGCCCTCTTCGTCTGTGAATGGGCCGTCCGGGCCAATGAGGGGTTCGTCCTGCATCTCGATGGCAAACTCAAAGTCCGCGATCTCGCCAGGCGTCAGCTCCGAGCGGTTTACGATATAAAACTGGCTTCCGTTGGTGTTTGGGCCGGAATTAGCGTAAGCCAGCGCGCCGGTAATGTGCCGGAGAGCGGGATTAAACTCATCATCAAAACGACCGCCCCAGATCGACTCGCCACCCATACCTGTACCGTACGGGCAGCCGCCCTGTATCATAAAATCCTCGATGACGCGGTGGAATATCAGACCGTCGTAGAAGCCGTTTTGCGCGTGAGTAGCAAAGTTCTCCACCCCGTTCGGCACAAGCTCGGGAAACAGACGAACCCATATCTCGCCGTGGTTTGTGTGGATGATGGCGATCTTGTCTCCGGGGGAGACTTCCTCAAGCTGCGGCGAAGGGGCAGGCGGAGCGGCCTGTGTCTGCGTCTCAGGTTCCGATTGCTGCTGTGCCGGCGGCTCTGAATTAGGCTGCTGCGCCGGAGCCGGCGTCGGTGGTACTGCGCACCCCGCCGCGCCGACCAGTAGCGCAAGCGATATCGTCATTAGTGTTTTGTATCTCATGTGCATCATTCTCCCATGGTATAGTATTTATAAAATTATATCATCAATTTCCCATTCTATCAAGATCATATTTTCACGAAGATTAATTGTAACATAACTGAAATTGATTTTATCGCGCCGGTGGATATACTTAATATGAAGAGGAGGCTGGCGTATGAAGAAATTTGTCACCGCTGCTTTGTTTGCGCTGATAATACTTGGACTTGCCGTGGAGGCGCGTCCTGCCGAAATATATGTGGCGGACGTAAGCCCTGCCGTGATATACCCGAACATCAGATTTATCGGTGATATGCCGCAAATATCCGGCCTTGACGACGAGCGGTTTCAGGAAGAAATCAACAACAGTATCCGGGACATCTACGAGCGATTCGAACTTCTGGCCGTCGAACACAACGCATTTCAGGTCGGCTTCAGCTTCGAGCACGTGCCGGACGGAAGCAATCACTTCATTAAAATATTCGCGGATATCACGGCCGCAAGCGAATCCCGGCAGGTTCAAACAGTCGGCTTTGACGCCGCAGGGGGAACCTTTCTCACGATAGAGGACTTTCTCGGCCCAAACGCCGTAGCTTTGACCGAAGACTACATCGCCGCGTATATGCGCCGAAATCCCGGGCTGTTCAATTCAGTATTCGGCGGACTTTCAGACAGTCCAAGCTTTTTCACGCGGGAAGGGCGCGTCGTATTCCTGTTCGGCCAGTCCGAGATTGCGCCGGCGCGCCTTGGCGTGACGCGGGTCGAGATAGACACGCTGATGGTGCGAAACGTCAGCTTTACCAGTGACGAATACATTACCGTCACAGACTTTATGGTGAAGATGATTCCTCTGCGCGAAGCGGCTGAGGGGCTTGGTTACTCCCTGGAATGGAGCACGGAGGACAGCGCTGTTATTGTGACCAAGGAAAGCTTTGAGACACGGCTGGAAATCGGCCGAAATTCATACGCTCTGCCGGGACGTCCCGATTCTATAGAGCTGGAGTCCGCGCCGCTGCTTCGTGATGGCGTTACATACGTGCCGATTTCATTTTTCGACGCGGTGCTGGGAGCGCGCCACTCCACGGACGGCCACAGAACAGTCACCATTTCAATCTACACAAATTAGGAGGGTATCGTATGACAAATGATGTGTCAGCCCGGCGCAAAAGCCTTTTGGGTCTCCTGCCGGACAGATCGTTAGCAATCTTGTTTGCGGGCGGCGAGTGCCATAGGAGCACGGACAGCCTGTACCGCTACACACCGAACAGGAATTATTATTATCTGACGGGGCTTCGCGAGCCGCGGGACATTCTCATGATGTCCAAGATCGACGGCCAAGGTCAGGTATATCTGTTCATCGAGAGGCCCGAGCCAAGAAAGATAATGTATCGCGGAGAAATGCCCACCACCGAACAAATGCGCGGCATGGCCGGCATAGACGCCGTTTATTACACCGACCAGCTTGACGAGATTATAGGGCGGATCATGCTCCGTAGCCGACCCGAAAACTTTTACGCCGACTGCGCAAGACAGGCTTTTAACGGCGCAACGGACGTAAGCGGCGCGTTTGTTAACAGAATGATGCAGGCCTACCCTCACCTGGCTGTCAGGAATGTCGGCGCAATCATCGGAAACATGCGGCGCGTCAAGACAGCGGATGAAATCACGAATCTGCGCGCGGCAAGCGACGCCACAGCGTCGGGAATGGCCGAACTCATCAAAAAAATCCGCCCCGGCGCGTGGACTTATGAACTGCGGGCGGAATTTGAGTACTATCTTGCGCGAAACAACATGGAAAACAGCTTCCTCCCGGTCATCACAACCGGCAAGGACACTCTGGCCCTCCACTATTACAAGGACGCCCGTCTTGAGGACGGCGATATCGTCTTGGTTGACCTTGGCGCCGAATACGAGTGCTACGGTGTGGACATTTGCAGAATCTACCCCGTAAACGGCAAATTCACCGACACCCAGCGTCATTGGTACGAAGCCGTCCTCGAAGCGGAACTCGAACTGATCGCACACTTAAAGCCGGGGTTTGACATGCGTGAAATCGGCCCCCTTGGCGACAAGCTGCTGGCCAAGCCCCTAAAGCAAGCGGGACTTATCACGCAGGACAGCGAAATCCGAAAATACCTCGACCACGGCATATACCATTTCGTCGGATTGGACGCCCACGACGCCGGAGACACCTGCGTCCTGGAGGCTGGTATGGCTCTGACGGTCGAGCCCGGCCTCTATCTGCACGAGTTCGGCATAGGAATCCGCGTGGAAGACAGCATACTAATCACCGAAACCGGCAGCGAAGTTATGACAAAGGGGCTGCTTTCGTCAGCACCCGACATAGAAAACTTCATGAGATAAACATTATAAGAGCCTGTCCGTGACAGGCTCTTAACTATTCCACCACCCGCTCGATCATCAGGGTGAGATTGTCCATCGCGGCCAGATCCACCAGGGAACCGTCGTCCAACATTCTTATGATAGGGCGAAGAGAGTAACGGGTATCCACAACTACGCCGGTTCTCTTGTTTGAAAGCTCCATAACGGTATTTACCGGGTACAGTTCAATTTTCTTGGCAAATGCGTTTACGACCTCGTAGTCAAAAGCGCGGCCAACGTCGCTCATAATGATTTCAAAGGCCACGGCCGGCGACATTGGCTTACGATATGACCTGAACGACGTAAGAGCGTCGTACACGTCCGCCACGGATATAATTCGGCTAAAAAGAGGTATATCGCTTCCACTGAGCCGATCTGGATATCCCGTACCATTAATCTTTTCGTGGTGGCTGGATACAACCTTCCACATAAAAACGTCGCCGATAGCCTGCTGCTTTAAAAGCCTTGCGCCGTTCAACGCGTGACCCTTCATAATTTCAAATTCTTCGTCGGTAAGCTTGGACGGCTTGTTAATTATTTCGGTAGGAATCGAAACCTTGCCGATATCGTGCATAACCGCACAGCGGCCAAGCAGTTTCAAGTCATCGCTGTTTATGCCCATCTCCTGACTTATGGCAATAGACAGAACAGCTACGCTCAGGGAGTGATGGTACGTGTACTCGTCGTGGCTCTTCAGGTCGGCTATGTGTATCATTCCGCCCTTTTCCAACGATACTGACTCAACGAGCTGATCCACCACATTGTTAAGATCCTTGACAATCTGGTGCGCTGTGACAAAACCATTTCCGGCAGCCAGGTCAAACAAGCCCTTTATCCCCGACATGGCTTCCTTGTGCAGGTCGTCGCTTATCACGGACTCTAACGGTGGGGCAAGGGGTATGGCCAATATGGACGGCTTCTCGATTTCTATTTGATTCTTCTCTGGAGGATTGCCGCTGTAAATAGAAATCGCGTCCAAACGATGGCTTCGCAGTTTATTGATTATGAATTCGGTTAGAGGTGTTTCTTCACGAGCCAGCATAACCTCATCGCCATTCTCGTTTTTGAAAAAAATCGGGGCAGCGGTAATCATTCCGACCTCAACATCTCTAACCGATATAGTAGTTTTATATCGCATACAATCACCTCATCCAATACTTCTGGCGTCAACCACTCGTTCGATCATTATGCTGAGGTTTCGTAAGTCTGCTAAATCAAGAAGCTTGCTGTCGTCCAACATTCTAAGCGTCGGGCGCATAGAGTTGCAGTTGTCAACCACTACGCCTATCCTCTTGTTGGAAAGCTCCAATATGGTATTAATTGGATACAAATCTATCTTTCTCCGAAAGGCATGGACTACATCATAATCAAATGCGCGGCCTGCGTCCCCCAGAATTCTTTCGAGAGCCATAGGTGGAGCCATAGGCGTGCGGTACGACCTGTACGACGTCAGCGCGTCGTACACATCCGCCACGGTTGTAATGCGGCTGTAAATGTGTATATCGTTTCCTTTGATACCCTTGCTATATCCCGTGCCGTCAATTTTTTCGTGATGACCCGAAACAACCTCCCATATCAAATCATCTCCGATGTTTTCACTCTTCAAGTACTTGCCGCCGTTTTCCGAATGACTCTTGATAATTTCATATTCCTCAGGGGTCAGCTTGGTTGGCTTGTTGATAATTTCAATAGGCGACATGATCTTACCAATATCATGCATGATAGCGCAGCGTCCCAATTGCTGCAGTTCGTGGGCGCTAAAGCTAAGCTGCTGCCCGATAGCGATTGAAAGCAAGGCTACGCTTAGGGAATGGTTGTACGTATATTCGTCATAGCTTTTAAGGTTGGCTATGTGTACCAATTCGTCCTTTTTTTCCGAAGAAACCGTCTCTACAAGCTGATCCACAACATTATTCAGTTCCTTGACCACTTGATACGCGGTAACGACACTGCTGCCTCCCGCCAGGTCGAACATGCATTGTATGCCTTGAATAGCCTCCTTGTGTAAGCTGTCGCTTACCACCGACTCCACCTTCGATATCTGAGGCTTGTCATCTTCCCCAGGCTTGTCCGCATAATCATCCTCAAACTGATATCCGTCTCCAAAAATCGTAAACTTACCTACGCCATGCATCTTTAGCCTGTCAATCATCCGTTCTGTCAAAACCGTATCGGCGCCGGTAAGCATAACTTCAAGTTTACGTTCATTTACGGCAAAAATTGGATCGGCAACAACAAGCCCAACCTCAGCATCTGCGATTGATATGAAAACTTTGCTACGCATATAATCACCTTGCTTATGCCAACTTGTCCACGGACTATTAAGAACCTGTACAAATAATAACACACTATAATGATGTCTTCAACTCTATTTTTACACAAATATTAGGACGTATCCCCATTACAAGATTGAAAATAAGAGGGAATACGTCATAACTTCCGATAGTGAACGTCATTTCAATCCATGACCGCATAGGTCAAAATGCACGAAAATTTGCGCTTTTGCGCTTCCTTTCACACTCATGACTCAAAGTACGTTCACTACAGACTGACAAAGAGTCGTTTACTCCAGCCAATATTTCTTGTCTTGAATATAGATTCTAATGATCCCTGGATATCATTTCCTTCAACAGCTTCTTCAGAGCCTTTTTCTCAATTCTGCTGACGTACGACCGGGATATCCCAAGCATGTCGGCAATTTCGCGCTGTGTTATTTCGTCCTTAGAGCTCAGCCCATAGCGCAGTTCTATAACAGTCACCTCACGGCCTTTCAACGTTTTTCGCATCTTATCCTTTAGCAGCTTTATTTGCATCTTGAGGTTTACCTGTTCCTCGATGGGAGTCTTTTCGTCCGCGATCTTATCCTCCAGAGTTACCTCGTTGCCTTCCTTGTCTATCCCTATCGGCTCCTGCAAATATACGTCATTATTATACTTCTTCGACGAGCGCAGATGCATCAATATTTCATTTGCTATTCCCGCACAACGGCTCTTAAAGCCTGTATTCAGCACCTGAAATGTCGGCCAGAAGCGACGATTTTTTGCCAATCCTGAAACTGACGACGAGCGGCGAAGAACCGGGGGCCCGCAAAGTCCGGCTTTGACTTCGTGGGGTAGAGTTCGACCTTCTAGGCGGCGTCGAGCGGTATTGTGCACAGGTTCTTAGTCTTCCTTTTTTACACCACCGTTAATGAAGGTGCGTTTCAATGCCTCCCCTGTCATCTGAGCCGAACAAGTACACATGAATACGCTCACCATCCCACACCACTTTTTTAACGAACGCACGCAGCGCCGCACGTTTTTGTTCAATACTCATCTCATCAAGGATATCACTGAAATTGGACAACATTTGCCGGATTATATCAAACTCTATATCTGACAGGGCATGACGGGCCGTCAGGCTTTCAAGTTCGATAATACGGCTCTTTATCACTTCACCCCTGCGGTGGAGTTCATCGATTTGCTTTACGATATAGTCCTCGGCGGATGTCCCCGCCGCTTTTAAGAGGGAGGACACAAGGGCGGATATTTCCTTATTGTTTTCGGCAAGGCTTACCCGCAGACGTTCCAAGCTCCCGTAATATTCTTCTCGATTTCTCTCAAACCGCTTTTTGCCCTGCTTCAACTGCCGAATAAACTCGGAGCTGTCTTCACCAAGCTTTTTTACTTCTTCACATACTGCTTTGTCAAGCATATTTCCATTGACGTTATTCATCTTGCATATATGGGAACGGCTCTTTTCCTTCATGGAGCAAAGATAGGTGTAAATTAATTCCCCTTCGGCGTTTTCCCGCTTACTAAGCTTAGGACGCATATAATCCTTACAGGTACAAAACAACATGCCGGAAAGAAGAGCTATGTTGCTTCGGGGCTTGCGGAAGGATTTAGAGCGGTTCTGATCCAAACATCCCTGCACCCATACCCAATCCGCTCCGCTTATCAATCCCACATGCTTGCCTACAGCCACAATCCACTCGCTTGCAGGGCGCACCTGGTTAGCCTTACCGCTTTTTTGAATTGTACGATTATATGCCATAATGCCGTGCTTATTATCGAAATCCGATTCCTCGGAAAACAGGTCGACATTATTGCCGGTCAGATAACGGTAAGCGTCCTTGTCGGCAATCATATACACGGGATTTGTGAGAATGTTTCGGAGCGCAAAGCGGGTAAAGGCTTTGCCGTTCTTGGTTTTATAGCCATTTTGGAGGAAGTACGTCTCTGTCTTTGTAAGGGAGTTGGTTTCCAGAAAAATCTTGAAAATCTGACGGACAGCCCTGGCCTCTTCCGGTACCAGCTTCAGCTTGCAAGCTTTTTTGACCTTGCCCTCCACAGTTATATTCTGCACGCTCTCGGAAACATAACCAGTAGGCGAAATACCCCCAAGCCAGCGTCCTGTTTTAGAAAGCTCCTGCATGTTATCCCGTATGCGCTCGGCGATAGTCTCTCGCTCCAACTGAGAAAAGACAGATGAAATATACATCATAGCCCGCCCCATAGGGGACGACGTATCAAACTGCTCTTTTATGGAAACAAAGGAAATACCAAGCCCGTCCAGTTCTTCAATCAACTTTGCAAAGTCCCCAATGTTACGGCTGATTCGATCCAGACGATAGCAGACAATGGCAGAAAAAGCCTTTGCCCTGGCATCGGACATCATACGCTTAAACTGCGGCCGTTCAGTATTACCCCCAGAAAATCCCTCATCCTCATAGACAAGAATATCCTCGGTCTTACAGCTCTGAAAATGAGTACCGATATACTGCCTGCAAAGTTCAATCTGATTTTCTATACTCTCGCCCTTGCCTGTGAGCTTGGATTTTCTTGAATAGATAGCGATATTAGTATTCACGGCTGCCTCACTTGTTACATGTTGTTATCTTGATACTATTATAACATAATGTCTGTTAATTGGAAAGAAAAATTTGACGGCGCTATAGTAATATATCTCTCCATCAGTAACATGCGTCGGGGTAAACAACGGGAAATCTCCCGATTTCCCGCACCCCTCCTTTGTTACTGTTTCGAAGTCATATTGCTATACGAATAAATCAGGGCTGCTGCAGCCCACTTTTGTGGTTCCGCAACAGCCCCAAGCTCTTACTTTGCAAATTTCTGAACAGTTGTGCTTTCAACCGTACCTTCTACATATTTGCTTTCTGATTTGGTGTAAATATTTTGTCGGCAAAGATAAATACAATGGCTTGAATTGCCGCTATGGCGGCCATCCAAATCGTCCAACCGTCAACCATTTGCATAGGCTGGCCAAAGTTCTGTGTAAGAACGAACATTGCCATCGAAGCAACGGTCAGAACGGCGGATGCAAGCACTGCATTGCTGTGATACTTGGCTACCTGTCCGACGGATTTCTTTTTATTCTTGAGCAGCTTGGTTAATGTCAATGCTGCGGTTAAAGCGCACAGCAGCAAACTAACCAGTGACCAGCCGCTTCTGTTTGGTACGGGTACTGCTGCAGCCAGAGGAATAGCCGCGTCTTCTATTTCCACCAATTCAACGGATTCCGAGCCTGGTTGTGAAGGAGGCGCTTGAGCCAATGGCAGCGGCAGATCTCCTATTTCCACCAATTCCGCGTCAGTATCCATGTCTTGTAAATCGGCAGGTGCCGGAAGTACAGCCAGCGGTATCGGCAGATCGGCTATTTCGATTACCTCTTCAGCTTCAACTGCCATTTCGACTTCTTCCGCAGTTACTTCGGCTGCTGCCTCGGCTATTTCGGCTAATGCATCGGCTACCTCTGCCGGCCCATCTGCCTCGGCTGTTGCCACACCTGCTTCGTCCGCTTCTGTTGTCGGCGGAGCGGGTGGAGCAGGCGGAGCTGGCGTTTCGGGTCCGGTACCAGGGCCCGGACCTGGACCCGGTCCTGGTGGGTCAGAGCCATCTTCTGTTTCGCCGCCGGAGTCTCCACCACCCGCTGTTACGGTCAAAGCGCCGTCTACAGTGATGATGTTGTAGTTCACGGTTACATCTTCACCACCCAGCATTACGACCGCTGTGCCTGTTACAGGTACGGCTATCGTACCGGGCGCCGTCAGTTCCGCTGATGCGCTCAGTCCGCTTAGTACCGCGCCGGCCTCGTTTCCGTCAGACCACTCGTAGGTAAAGCCGTCTACGCTGTGAACTGTGCCGTTAAAGGCAAAGGAGCCGCTGTTCGCCGTCACCGTTACGGTGATACGGTCATCTCCCTCAAGAGGCGTTACCGTAAGAGTACCCGGTACTGTGATGACGTTGTAGTTTACCGTTACGTCCTCGTCACCCAGCATTATGACTGCCGTGCCTACTACAGGTACGTTTGTCACACCATCCGCCGTACGTGTTACTTCAGGCACGCTCAGGCCGCTAAGCTCTGCTCCTGCTTCGTTTCCGCCTTCCCATACGGTGGAAAGTATACCGCTTACGCTGTGCTCCGTTCCGTCGAAGGTGAAGCTGGCGCTGTTCGCTGTTACCGTTACTTCGATGCGGTCATTCTCATCTAAGTCGGTGATTGTCAGCAGTCCGTTTACGAACCGAATATCGTAGTTTGCGGTTGCGTTCTGGCCGCCTATCGTTACGACCGGCGTTCCGCTTACTTCTATCGCCGCTGTTCCG
>WRAW01000031.1 GCA_009780015.1 Defluviitaleaceae bacterium
AAAAATTGGTACAGTCCAGGTAGTTTTAGACAACGAAACGCGAACAAATTCGTGCTTTCATGTTGTCTAAAACTTTTACAACGTAAAAATTGGTACAGTCCAGGTAGTTTTAGACAACGAAACACGAACAAATTCGTGCTTTCATGTTGTCTAAAACTTTTACAACGTAAAAATTGGTACAGTCCAGGTAGTTTTAGACAACGAAACACGAACAATAAAAAGGCTGCCTTGAATCCTCGCAAGGCAGCTTTTTGTTATCAATTTTTAATTAAGATTCGGATTGCGAAGACGCTGTACCATTATTGAGTGATCGGCCTCCGCTATGCGTATATCGTTGCGGGCTCTGTCCATGCTAAGAATAAATTCGTCAAATGCAAGCCGGGTCATTCTTTCCATGTCTAGCATCGCTTCGTTTATAGCCAGTTGAGTCCGCAAGTTTTCATAATCTGTACGCAAGCTGGTCAAACGTCTTTCCAGCGCCCTAATATCATCATAAAGCGATATAACGGATTCTGTCAAGCTATCACGTGTTGTCTGAACTCTTCTCTGTTCCTGGCCGAGCTCGATTTCGCGGCGCGTGCGGTCATCGTCAGAGTGACTTCCCTGCGCTTCAAACCTGTATTCACTGACACCAAGCGAACGCTGCTCCCTTCGCAGACCTGCATTTTGAGCCAACGTTACGGCAATATAGTCGTCAAGCGTGCGGCTGTTTCCCAGCGGTACAAATTCAAGTTCAATCTCGACGTTATAATGCGTTCCGCGTCTGCCGCCTACCAAGTTGACCAGCGACCTATGCACGCGGTTGATCTGTGTTTCAAGATCTTCGCGCTGACGCTCAAGGGCTTGGAGGCTCTGTCGCGCCTCATTGAAGTCATTGACACTCATAAGACCGTGTTCATAACGTATCTGATCGAACCTGAAATTCTGGCGGTCGATGTCGATACGTCTGTCTAAGAATTCCAACTCCGTTTCCGCGTTGATTATCGCCAGAAACCCTGTCTGTACGCTTTGCGTTATACTCGCCACCTGCATCGCCCTATCTGAATGCTGGAACGCCATTGCGATTTCGTGAACCATCTGATCGATGGCAATTCCCAGCAAATCTATACTTGGCATTAAAAACCTCTGACGGATATCTCTGCCGCGTATCTCTTCTAAGATCACACCTTCGGCCAATTCAATAATTTGAGTACTGTTGCCGATTGCGCGCTGGACAGCGCGGTCAACAGTAAGGGTTGGACGCTCCGCGGCCGCAACCGTCAGTGTATTTGCCAGCATCGTCATTATCAATATCAAAACCATGAACAGTTTCTTCATATATACCTCCGCTACTCGTATCTCAGGGCTTCTATCGGGTCGAGCCTGCTTGCCTTGATGGCCGGGCCGACTCCGAATATGATGCCGGTGGCGCATGACACAACTACAGCCAGAACCACAGACATTATGTCAACCGCGGGCTGGATGTCCATATCGGGGATAAGGCCGCCGATCAGGTTGCCGCCGAAAATTCCCAGCACTATGCCGATACTTCCGCCTATGAATGTCAATATAACCGCCTCGATCAAGAACTGTGCCCGGATATCGCTGTTACGCGCGCCGATTGACTTGCGTATCCCTATTTCGCGTGTGCGCTCGATCACGCTCACCAGCATTATGTTCATAACGCCTATGCCGCCCACCAGCAGCGATATCGCGGCTATGCCCGATATTACCAGTGTCGTCGCCGCAAGCTGCTCGTTCATCTGCTCCAGAAAGTTCATAGGGTTGAATATGCTGTAGTTGCCCGCCGTCCCCCGCGAATTATCCAGCGAGAATATAACATTCTCACCGACTTCCGCCATTTCGTTCGGGTCTGTCGCGGCAATGTGCAGGGTGTTGACATTTCTGACATTCATCATATTTTGAAGCGTCGTGACCGGTACTGAAACATTCTCGCTTATCCACTCGGGATCCATCATGTCTTCCCAAGTGTTTGGATTCACCATTATGCCGACCACCGTAAAGCTCTGAACTCCCGCGGCAAACCAGGACTGAAACTCAATAGTCTGGCCGATAAGCCCCGCATGAGCCTCGCCGAATATCCTATTGGCCGTCGAGTCGGTAATGACGGCGAAAGGCATGTTGTTGTCGATGTCCACCTGGTTTATGTAGCGCCCGTAGAGCATCCGCACATTTACGACCTGCTCGTGGTCGGGCATCACGCCATTGATGTTGGCCTGCCTGGTCTCGCCCGGCTCCATCGTCCTCATGCTGAAATCCCAAGACTGCAGCGTGGCGGTTACGGTGCGCACACCCGGCAGTTGCCTGAGCATCTCTACGTCGTCCAGGGTAAGCAGGTCGCGATCCGTAATTGTATCGCCCCAGGTCGACAGGTTGACCTCCAAATTGCCGATACCCATCGTAGCCCATTGTTCTTCAAAAAAATTGCTCATACCCGCGCCAAGCGATACGATAGCTATAACCGACGATATTCCTATTATTATGCCAAGCATAGTCAGAAAGGCCCTCAGCTTATTGCTAAAGACGCTCGAAACGGCTGATTTCATTGATTCAAAGACGTTCATGTCCTCACTTCTTTCTTATACTCCGGCTAAAATCTGCCGTTCCACCGGCTTATCGGATACTACGACCCCGTCCCGAAACGTCACTACGCGCTTTGTGTGCGCCGCAACCTCGGGTTCGTGGGTAACAACAATTATTGTGGCGCCTTCGGCGTTCAAATTTTGGAATATCTGCATAATCTCCGCGCTGGACTGGCTGTCCAGGTTGCCCGTAGGTTCATCCGCCAGTATAATACTTGGCGAGTTGACCAGCGCGCGGGCAATTGCCACGCGCTGACGCTGGCCGCCCGAAAGCTCGTTCGGGCGATGCTTTACGCGGTCGGCCAAGCCGACCCTGGTCAGCGCGTCCATTGCCGCCTTGCGGCGCATTGCGCGCGGCTTGGCCGAATATATCATTGGCAGTTCGACATTTTCCAGCGCGGTCAGCTTCGGCAGCAGATTGAAGGACTGGAACACGAAACCGATCTTGACGTTGCGGATCGCGGCGAGTTCGTTGTCCTTCATACGGCTGACGTCCTGGCCGTCCAGGGCATAGTGGCCGCTTGTCGGCTTATCAAGACAGCCTAGTATATTCATCATAGTTGACTTGCCCGAACCGGACTGTCCCATTATGGCGACAAACTCATTTTCAAATACCTCGAGGTTTACGTTTTTAAGCGCGTGTACGTCGTGGCTGCCCTGCATGTATATCTTGTTCAATTCTGTAATCATAATGACGGAGGATTTTTCCGGCGATTGTGACATATGATCGTCCTCCTTAGTTGGTACGGATGACGACGCTACCGCCGCCGCCACCAACACGGACGCCTCCGCCTCCACCGCCTCCTTGGCCAAACTCACCCATTCCGAAGCCTCCGGCTTCAACCGCGTCTTCCGGAAGCGGGTCGCCGTCCTGCATCATCGGCGTGGGAGTCAGGATTATTACATCCCCATCCTCGAGGCCCTCAAGAACTTCAAGCTCGAGCGCCGTGGTTATGCCGCGGGTTATGTCGCGCCTTCTGATAATACCGTCTTCGACTACCATCACGTATTCTTGGCCTGTCTCAAAGTCCTGCATGACCGACATCATCGAAATGTTGACGGCGTCAAGACTTTCCATCATTATTATCTCAATGTCGACGCTGTACCCCGGTCTGAGCTGCTCGTCGGGGTTGTCCACAGATATCTCGATGGGCACGACGATCTCCATTCCCGTCTGCGCCTGCCGCTCCGTGGCCGTCGGGCTGATACGCGTCACCGTACCGGTATAGACCATGCCGGGAAGCCCTGCGCTGGTCATTGTAACGCTTTGGCCTACAAACACCTGAGGCGCGTCAACCTCCCTGATCTGCGCCGTCACGATCAGGTTTGAGAAGTCCGCGACATCAACAAGTTTGCTGGTTCCCGTAACCTGCGCCCCGACCGTCACTGCAACCTCCATTACGGTACCGCTGGTATGGGACACGGTCTCAGATATAAGCCGGTCGCGCTGCTCAAGTAGCGAATTGTGCGTGCTCTGCGCAAGCGCCAGACTGTTAAGCGCCTGGGCATGCTGTATTCTCGCGCTTTCTGTCGCCAGCGGCTCCGCTGTCAGCGTATAGTTGAGCTCCGCGTCAACAAGGCCGCGCTCTGCCGTTTCAAGGCCGCGCTCCGCCGTTTCCAGCGCACGTTCGGATGTCTCAAGCGCGCGTTCGGCGTTTTCCAGAGCCAGCAAACGGGTGGTAAGTTCAATTTCCGCGTTTGTAAGCCGGACACGTGTGTTTTCCGCTTCCTGTACAAGAGCGTCAAACGCGTGCTGCGTTATCCCGCCAAGAGCCAAAATACGCGAGTTAACCTCCACCTCTGCGCGCGCCTGCTCGTATTCACGTCTGGTATTTTCAAGGGTTTGGCGCTGATTATCTATGGCATTGTTCGCCTCGACAATTTCATTGCGCCTTGCGATTATCGATTCCTCGGCGCTTATCACCGATTCTCCGGCGGTTACGATGCTTTCCCGCGCGGTGAATATTCCTTCGCGCAAACCTCTGTGCTCCAGCGGCGTCGGGCCAAGCGTCTGCGCCTGAATCGACAGCCTCTGGTTCTCAAGACCGATTTGCGAATCTTCGATCTGCCTGTTTATATTTATCAGCGCTTCCTCGATATCGTATGTAACAATGGTCTGACCCTCTTCCACGTGGTCGCCTACTTCTACGAGAACCTCGGCGACCCTTAGCCTTGTCTCGCCCTCGGCCGAGCTGTATATCGGTTCGACGCGCTCCAGCGCGACACTTCCGTTTGCCGTCACTACTTGCCGGAGGTCGCCGCGGCTTACGGTCGAAATTACGACTGTGTTTGTTCCCATGGCCATCATTGCGTCGCCGGGCGTACGAGCCATGTTTACGGCGACCAGCACACCCACAAGCACAAGCGCGACCCCTCCTATTATAATCTTCTTCATGCTGCGAATTCATTCCTTTCTGAACATTCTGAACTACTCTGCTTGATTGCCTGAGAAATATTATATATGCTTATCATGAACTTTCCATGAAGTTAATGTTACGTTTTGATGAAAAGCTAATTCCACTTATTGACAACATGAACTTGCCGGGAATGTAGAACAGCCAGATAAGGAATACAATCCTGTTCTGGTGCGCCCACGCGAAAGCCGTGCCGGAGTTAAGCAGCGCCACAAACACGTCGCAGACAGCATAACTTACCATTCCGGCCAGCACAAGGCAGCCATTCGGGAACGGGTATGCCCTATCCGCGAAACAGCGAACGGCGGCGGCGAGCGAAAACCCGAAGAGCACGGCGTAAACCAGCGCCAGGCTGAACAGAGCGCTTAATCCCAGCACAATGTACCCAAGCGCAAAAAACGCCGCGCAAATCACCGGCACGTACCTGACTTTTATACCTCCGTATCGTATATTGTAAACGGTCTGCGCGCAGATAAACGCCACAAGTCCCGCCTCGTAGCTTCTCTCAATTATCAAAAAGTAGTCGGCCGCGACAGTGAAAGCGAGCGCGGCGCACAAAAGCCTTGAGTCGCGGGCATCGGCAGGTCTGAGAAGCGACAGCGTCGAGATCACGAAGAAGACGGCTATTATTGAAAACTTGAACATGTTTGTCATGACCTTATTATATACCTAGACAGGGACAAAAAGTATGTGTTATAATTAGTAATATCTTGCAGGAGGCGTTACAATGAACCCAGGACATGGGCTGATAAAGATTCCGAGCATAATGTACGTCATATTCAACGCGTTTAGAATCGCGATTGGTATATTTATGCTTCTTTCCGCGTCCGCGATCGTCGGTCTTCCACAGGACATGGCTTCGCAGGCTGATTTTGATAACGCTATAGAAATGCTTGGCAGCGACTTTTTCAGAAACGCGCCGGAAGTTACCGCCGTCATGGAAGCTATGGATATTGACCCTGACGCGCTTCAGGATGACGAAATAATGCTTCATCTGCTTGACTACTGGGCGCAGCAGATGCGGATGTTTGGCATTGCAAGCATTGTTCTGGCGATCATAGGGTTTTTCATAGGCGTAATGGGCCTGAAAAATTGCGGTAATCTGGATGAAGCAAGCAAACTTTCGGCGATTGCATTCTTAGGCATGTTCATTGAATCCGCCGCGTTTGTCACATCTTTCGATATGCTTGGCGGGTTCGGCGCAATACCTGTTATTCTCATGATTATGTACTTTATTGGAGCACTAAAGAATAAGTCGGCGGCAGCGGCGATTCAAGAGGAAATATGAATATGAGATTATCGAAATACATCGCGGGCTGCGGCGTGTGTTCGCGGCGCAAAGCCGAGGAGGCCATCCTCGCGGGGCGCGTGAGTGTCAACGGAATTATTGTGGCCGAGCTTGGAACAAAGGTCGCCCCGGGCGACGCCGTGAGCTTTGACGGCGCAAAGATCAGCCCTGAGGCGAAGCTTGTATACATCATGCTCAACAAGCCCGAAGGCTATATCACCACCGCGCGCGAACAGTTTGGACGCCCTTCCGTGCTGGACTTGGTTCCGGCTGACGGTGTGCGCCTTGTGCCCGTGGGAAGGCTGGACTGCGCCACGTCAGGGATGCTTATTCTGACTAACGACGGCGAACTCGTATACCGTCTGACACACCCGAGCCACGATATACGCAAGACCTATATATCAAGAATCGAAGGTATGCTTTGTGAGGAAAGTATTGCCCAAATACGCGGCGGATTAATAGTCGACGGCTACAAAACCTCACGCGCCCATGTCAAAGTGCTGAGCGTAAAAGAAGGCTCGAGCCTCGTAGAAATCGCCATCAAGGAAGGGCGTAACCGCCAGGTCAGAAAAATATTCGACCAGCTAGGGCACAAGATAGACTCTCTCCGGCGCGTCGCCACAGGAAGCCTGCGCCTTGGCGATCTCAGAAAAGGGCAGTGGCGTCACTTGGCAAACGACGAGGTCGCATACCTTAAAAATTGTTGACGGATATTTTGCGGCAGCCTTGAATATAGATATACGAAGGGGTGATAGTCGTGTATTCAAGGCTGTTTATTACGATGAAGGCCGATTCCGCGGGATACGGCTTAGGCGGGCGCAGCCCTTCGGGGCGATGTATACTCGAGATGCGAGGCAGCGTCTGCAAGGCCGCGCTTACCGTCCAGGACATCCGGCCAAATGTCAACTACAAAGCGTACATAGTCGAGAAAGATAAGGGGCACGGCAAAGCGCCGCGCGGCGTAACAATCGGAAATGTCACAGTGGACGCGCAAGGCCGTGGGGAGCTCAAGAAGGAATTTGACGGAGCGTTTGCCGGGAAGCTGTTCTTCGATGACGTTGGGGTCGTGGCTCTCGTGGCCAGCAAGGCTTCAAGCAGCGACACGCCGCTGGTTGGCTTTGAAAACGACAACAGCGCAAAAACGTACATGTGGAAGAACTTTGTGGACACAACAAAGGAACAGGTCACGAAACCAACGCCGCCGGACGAAGAGCCTGAAACTCAAATTACCGAGCCCGAAGTACAAAGCTCGGAATCTAAGGAGCACAGCATAGAACCCGAAGTCTGGGGCGCGGAAATCGACAGCCGGGATCATGGGCAGCATGAGGTCGCGTTTGAGCCGGATCCGCCTTTTTCAGAGCCGGAGCCACCGCAAGTTTACAACGCGGCAAACGATCCCGATCCGGTCGAGCCGGAGCTTTTACCGGAGCCGGAGTCTGATCTGAAGCCGGAACCGGAGCCGACCGAGCCCAGACAATCGCACGTACACAAGCAAAACAATCCCGCCGCGCTAAATGAGCACGGCGAGATCGAGTCAATTTTCGCAAACAATGTTGAGCTCAGACCGTTTGTGAACCGGAACAAAAACCACAGATGGGTACGCGCGTCGCTCAGGGAATTCGCGGTGCTGCCCGTCGAGTTTTGGAGAATAATGAACAGCCCGCTGGTCGCACTGTGCAACGAAAAGTACGGTCACTTGATACTGGGCCGCAACAAGAGAAGCCCGTCAAAGCTGATGATAGGGGTTCCGTCGACTTACGACGGCAAACACTTGCCAGAGGCACGCACTGTCGGTTTTACACGGTTTGAGTGCTGCGAAGACAAGGAGCCGGCCGAAGGCGATCACGGCTACTGGATGCTTGAATCCAGGATCCCGTAGACATTCGCCAACATTTCATTATACTTGGTTTGCGCGTCAAGGCAGTTCTTGCACTCCGGCGTTACACATATCTTGGAATAAACCAAGCTTAAACTTGCCTCATCCTCAAAGGTTGGGGCAATTCCTTTTAACCTGTTAAATTGCATTTCGTCCGAAAGCCGCGAATATTCCCGCATAAGCGCCGTATTTTCGGCGCTTTTTTCAAGCGCCGCCAGCGCCGCTGCCCGATTCCTGGCGGCGTCTGACGCGGAGATGGATGCGGCAAGCTCACGGGCAAGCCCTATCACTTTGTCATCCATAATTTTACACTTCCATTATAATCGGCAGTATCATCGGGTTACGCTTTGTTTTCTGCCACAGGTATTCGCGGAGCGCATCCTTGATTACGCCCTTGACATACTGCCATTCAGAAATATTCTTCATCTCACAGCCGTCAATTGCCTTCTGCACAATCGTGCGCGCCTCTTCCATCAAGTCTTCGGACTCACGTACATACACAAATCCGCGCGATATGATATCGGGCCCGCTCAGCATCTCGCCCGTTGCTTTCTCTGTGGTCAGAACAATGATGATAAGTCCGTCCTGCGACAGTATACGCCTGTCCCGCAGCACGATGTTGCCGACGTCGCCCACACCCAGGCCGTCCACAAAAACCTGACCCGATGGGATTTCGCCGTTTATCTTAGCTTCGGCGTCACTTATCTCAAGCACGTCGCCGATGTCCATTACAAAGATGTTTTCCTGTTTCATGCCCATCGAGAGGGCGAGCTCCTTGTGCATACTAAGGTGACGATATTCGCCGTGGATCGGCATAAGGTACTTGGGCTTCAGCAGCGCGTGCAGAAGCTTTATCTCCTCCTGCTTGGCGTGGCCGGACACGTGTACGTCCATCAGACCCTCGTAAATCACGTTCGCACCCTTCTTCATCAGTTCGTTAATAACCTTGCTGATGGTCTTTTCGTTGCCCGGTATGGGTGAAGCGGATATGATTATCTTGTCGCCGGGCTTCACCTCGACCTGCTTGTGCTCTCTTGCGGCAATGCGCGAGAGCGCGGCCATTGGTTCGCCCTGTGTGCCGGTTGTGATAATTACGAGCTGTTCGTCTGAAAAATTCTTTATCTCGTACGGCTCGATTTGCAGATTTTTCGGTATATCCAGGTACCCCAGCTCTACGGACGTCTTTACGGCGTTGAGCATCGACCGGCCAATAAAACACACCTTGCGGTGGTGCTTGATGGCGCAATTAACAATCTGCTGTATACGGTGGATATTCGAGCTGAATGTGGCCACCATTATGCGGTTGTGGGGCGACTCGATGAATATTTTCTCAAAGATGGGGCCTATTGAGCGTTCGCTCATTGCGTAGCCTTGCGAGGCCACATTGGTGCTCTCGCACATAAAGAGCTTGACGCCCTTGCGCCCCAGCTCGGCGAAGCGGGCCAGATCTATCGGCTCACCATGGATCGGCGTATAGTCTACCTTGAAGTCACCGCTGTGAACCAGCGTACCAACGGGCGTCTGAATCGCCAGCGCCGCCGAGTCGGCTATCGAGTGCGTCACCCTGATAAACTCGACCTTGAACTTGCCCACGTCGATGAGATTTCCATATTCAACCACGTTGGTAGTGGGCGTAAGTCCGTGTTCCTTGAACTTGGACTCCAGAAGCCCGAGCGTCAGCCTTGTCCCGTACACAGGCACGTCCAGCTCCTTGAGAAAATACGGCAGCGCGCCGATGTGATCCTCGTGGCCATGGGTAAGAAAGACTCCCCTCACCTTTTGCTTGTTCTTAACAAGGTACGAAAAGTCCGGGATGACCAGGTCGATCCCCAACATGTCGTCCTCGGGAAACGCTACGCCGCAGTCAATTGCTATGATGTCGTTTCCGCACTCAAGTATTGTGATGTTCTTGCCAATTTCCTGCAGTCCGCCAAGCGAAACGACACGCAGCTTGGATTTTTTTGATGCCAAATATTACACTCCTTAAATTTAGTTTGCTTCGATATCAAATTCGTCGCTTTGGTTCTTGAATAGCTCGATGACCTTGAAGAACTCCTCGTCGTCCATGATGGGCTCAAACAGCATCTCTTCGCTGCCGGCGTCGTCTGATGGAACTTCCTTGAGCACTGTGGCCGAAGCTTCGTCGTCGTCCAAAAATTCCGATTCAAGAGCAAGGATATAATTGGTTCCTCCGTGTTCAAGCATCGAGATGATTGTAAACTCGACGTCGTTTCCGTCGTCGTCGGTCATAATTATGGTATTTTCGTCGTCTTCAAAATCGAAATCTTCGTCTTCGTTAAATTCGTTGTTCAATTCTCTTCCTCCTGAGTAAGTTGGTTGGCGCCGTTTCGCAAGCAATCCAGGTAGCTCTGCAAAATCGAGCACGCGGCCGCCTGGTCGATAACGCGGTCGCGCTTGTCCTTGCTGAGAGTTTCTAAATATCGGTCGGCAAGCATTGTGGTCAGACGCTCGTCCCACAATACTACTTCGACCCGCTTAAAGTTGCGCTCCAGTCGCGCCTTAAATTCCTTCGTTTTGGCACAGCGAAAACCCTCGGTGCCATCCATGTTTCTAGGATATCCAAGAACGATAGTGCTTATAGAGTAGGTATTGATTATTTGTGAAAGGCGCGCGATCGTCTTCTTTATGCTGATTTCGTCCGGCCGCGTGACCGTCTCGACCGGAACGGCAATCAACCAGGACGGATCGGACACGGCCACACCTACTGTTCGGTCGCCATAGTCCAGCCCTAGTATACGCGCCTGCAAATTCACAGCCCTTTGTTCCATTGTTATCAGTCCGAAAGATTGTTGTTCAGATAAAACATTACCAACTCTTCCAAAAGTTCGTCTCTCTCAAGCTTACAGATCAGGGATCGCGCATTCAAATGGCTTGTGATGTATGTAGGGTCGCCCGATAAAATATAGCCAACAATCTGATTAACGGGATTGTAACCCTTTTCTTTAAGCGCGTGATGAACAGTAGCCAGAACCTGCTTTGGCGAGTTTGCCAGCTCCTTATCGAAATTGCTGAATTTCTGGGTTTGTGTATGACTTAGAGATTGCCGTTCATATCTGTCTGCCATTGCAGTTCCTCCTGTACCATTGTTACTTACGAACATACATCGTCCATGCTAACAAAGCTCACGACCATAATAATACAAAACCGTACGGTTTGCAAGAAGATTGCAGTTACATTTATCTTACAAATCTCGTGGCGTCGAATTTTAGAACTTGTTCTTAATGCCTTTTATGTAGCATTTTTCGGGGAATACGTCAATATGTGTACGCCGCGTCGTCCAACGTCCTAACAATAATCGACGGGGTTATTGTGTTGCGAATGTCGTGCTCGGAACGGGCGTAAACCGTGATATAGTTTCCGGCATAACCATGATATATATCAGAATCGTCCTGCCTTGTCTCATAGAGAACATCCAGCGTTTGACCCACAAAACGCGCGGCAAACTCGCTTGCCAGCGACCTGCCCAGGTCGATCATGATCTGCGCGCGTTCGGCCTTTGCGGCATCGCTCACCTGATTTTGCATATCCGCGGCGAATGTACCCTTCTTGGGCGAATACGGGAAAACATGCAGCCGTGAAAGCCGCTGCCTCTTCACAAACTCAAACGTTTCAGAAAAGTCGCCGTCAGTTTCACCGGGAAAACCCACAATAACGTCGGTCGTAACAGCAACTTCTGGAAAACCGCGCCTGAGCGACGACACGGCGTCGGCATATTCCGCGGCGCTATACCGCCTGTTCATCGCCGTCAAAATTTTGTCGCAACCCGATTGCAGCGAAAGGTGAATATTGCGCGCAAACTTGGGCAGCTCGCGCATAAGCGCTATGAAGCTTTCGGTAATAAGTGTCGGCTCTACGGAAGACAGGCGCAGACGCTCGATCCCCTCCACATCATGCAGAGCCCGCAGAAGATCAGCCAATCCAACATTTTCTATATCCTTCCCATATGACGCCACGTGTATACCTGACACAACGATTTCTTTTCGGCCCGCGGCGGCAAGCGCGCGCGCCTCTGCGACCGCGACGGAAAGCTCGCGCGAACGCGCCCTCCCCCGCGCGTATGGAATTATACAGTAACTGCAAAAGTTGTCGCATCCGTCTTGTACCTTGATGTAGGCCCGCGTCCTAGATTCGCGGCCGCTCTCGGAATCTTCGGCCAAGGAACCCTGAACCGTGCCTTCCGTACCTGTCTCGTCGAAAAAGCGTCGCTCATCGAGCATGTACCGCTCTACACCACTCCCGCTCCGATATCCTTCCACAGCCTCGACTATCTTCGCGCGATCTCCCGTGCCGATTACTATCGACACCCCCTCGACCGCGCTCACCTCGTCGGGAGCGGTCTGGGCGTAACAACCCGCCGCTACCACTATTGCCTGCGGGTTAGTCTTTCGAGCGCGGCGGATCATCCGGCGCGACTTCCGGCTGCTTATGTTCGTCACCGCGCACGTGTTAATAATATATACGTCCGCCCGCTCACCAAAACCAACGACGCTGTATCCGCGCTCAATAAAGAGCGCCAGCAGCGCGTCGGCGTCATATGTGTTCACCTTGCAGCCCAGTGTCGCAACCGCCACGGTTATGTCGGATACTTTCATTGTCTGTCCCATAAAAGTATTATAACACACCCTGTACAACGGCGCAAACATGTTGTAAAATTAGGTAAGCATATCTAACATATCTAGGGCGGGTTTTCAATCACGCTCTAAGGAGGACACCAATGATAACAACCGCCAATCTGCTGGAGCTGCGGAGCTTGCTTGCCGCCGAGGTCGCCGACCCGCACCACATACTTGGGATGCACGAGATACGCCGCGAAGGGGTTGATTGTCTGGCCGTGCGCGCGTTTATCCCTCAGGCGCGCGAAATGTGCGTGATAGACACGGCGCGGCCCGACGTACGTTATACCATGGGGCTTGTACATGAGGACGGATTTTTCGAGGCTGTGATAAACGACAGGTCTACGTGGTTCCCGTACAAGTACGAAATAACGGCGCTCAGCGGCGAAAGCTGGACGTCCCATGACCCATATTCTTTCGCTGTGCAGATCACCGAGATGGATCTGTACCTGTTCTCGAAGGGCACGCACTATGAGGTTTACCGCAAGTTCGGCGCGCGCTCCATGGAGATTGACGGCGTATCGGGCGTATATTTTGCGGTATGGGCGCCGAACGCGCGCCGAGTGAGCGTAATTGGCGACTTCAACACCTGGGACGGGCGTCGTCACCAGATGCGGCTGATTAAGACGCACGGAGTATGGGAAATATTCATACCGGGAGTATGCTCACGGGACAGGTACAAGTTTGAAATACGCACGGCCGGCGGGGAACTCATTGAAAAATCCGACCCATACGGCGTGTTTGCGGAGCTTCGCCCAAGCACCGTATCATTGGTATACGACATTGAAAGCTACGACTGGAACGACGAAGGATGGATGAAGAAGCGCCGCAGCAGCGACCCGCGAAAAGGCCCGATGAACATCTACGAGGTACACCTTGGCTCGTGGGACAGGGCAGCGGAAGGTACGACAAGCGACGGCGGCCCGGGCGGGCGCTTCCTGAGCTATTTGGAACTGGCCGACAAACTTATCCCCTATGTAAAGGAAATGAACTACACACACATCGAGATACTGCCCCTGTGCGAACATCCGCTGGACGCCTCGTGGGGCTACCAGGTAGTCGGGTTTTACGCGCCGACAAGCCGTTACGGTACGCCGGACGAGTTCATGTACTTCGTGGACAAGTGCCACCAGAACGGCATAGGCGTGATACTTGACTGGGTGCCGGGGCACTTCCCCAAGGACGCGCACGGCCTTGGACGCTTCGACGGCTCCGCTCTGTACGAACATGAGGATCCGCGCCAGGGCGAACACCGCGAATGGGGCACATATATATTCAATTACGGCCGGCCGGAGGTGCGCAACTTCCTGATCGCCAACGCGCTGTACTGGGTCGAGATGTACCACATCGACGGCATCCGCGTGGACGCCGTAGCGTCGATGATATATCTTGACTTCTGCAAGAACGCGGGCGAATGGGTTCCCAACGAATACGGCGGGCACGAGAACATCGCGGCTATCGAGTTCATCAAGCATATGAATTCCGTCATGCTGCAGCGCAACCCAAACGTGCTCATGATCGCGGAGGAATCCACTTCATGGGAGGGCGTAACCCGCGAAGTTGACCACGGCGGCCTCGGTTTCCGCCTCAAGTGGAATATGGGCTGGATGAACGACATGCTCTACTACATGGCCAAAGAACCGGTTCACCGGCAATTCCATCACAACAACCTCACATTCGCCGGCATGTACAACCACACCGAACGCTTTATCCTCGTGCTTTCGCACGACGAGGTCGTACACGGCAAGCGTTCCCTGCTGAACAGGATGCCCGGCGACTTGTGGCGCAAGTTCGCCGGATTACGGACATTCCTGGGCTTTATGTACGGTCACAGCGGAAAGAAGCTGCTGTTCATGGGCGGCGAGTTCGGGCAGTTTATCGAATGGGACGAGAAGAGGCCCCTTGACTGGTTCCTTCTGGAATACGAACACCACGCCAAGATGCTCGAGTATACCCGCGACCTGAACGCGCTGTACCTGCGCGAACGCTCGATGTGGCACGACGACTTCGGCACAGGCGGCTTCGAGTGGATACAGGCCGACGACAAGATGCGTTCCCTGGTCACATTTTACCGTAAATGCAGCGATCCACGCGACATCACTATATTTATCTGCAACTTTACTCACACGCCGTATCCAGATTACAAGATGGGTGTGCCCTATGAATGCACCTACCGCGAAATATTCTCAAGCGACGACGCCAAGTACGGGGGCTCTGGGATCGTCAACCCGCAGCCCATGCACGCCGAACGCGTCGAGTGGGACAGGCGTGAATACTCTATTTCCGTGAAGGTTCCTCCGCTTGGTGTCAGCATACTAAAGCCGATATGGGATTAGCGCACATTTTGCGAAACGCGTTTTACCCTCTTTTCAATTCTTGGAAAGTATGATAAAATATCTACATGAAGCTATTAGCACCAAAAACTTGATAAAGGAGAATTGACATGGACAACACTACGAAAGAATATTTGAGCCTGATCTCAAACAAACGTAAGTCCGTGCGTACCGACAACTTGACTATTACATCGAAAATCAGCGAAGATAATAAGAACTGGTCGGATATTGAAGTGTCGGACATATCCTCGGGAGGGGTACAGTTCTGCTCTGACAAATCGTTTGAGAAGGAAGCTGCGGTCTGGTTAGACTTACTGATAGACCCGTTAATCCTTTTGAGGCACAATCAACTGCACATACAAGCGCAGGGCGAAGTGCTGGCCAGCCGGCATGTTCAGAACAATATGTCCGTATACGCCGCCAAGTTCACAAATATTTCGCCGGCCAGCGAAACAGAGCTTGACATGCTGATACAGCATATGAACGATAAGTTCGACTCGGAAAAAAGCCATTAACCTATGACCCCGGTTCTCCGGGGTCATTATCTTTGGATATTGACGAGCCCTGTGTGGACAATATATAATATTGCATATGATGGAATACACAAGAAAAGCCGTCTCCATAGCCGGCGCACTGCTTATGCTTATTTCGCTCGTTTTCGTTGGAATACGCATAGCTCAGTATGATATAGATTTTTCGGTTCTGGCGTCCCCTCTTGTTGCGGCGAGACTGCTGTCGCTTGCTTTCTTGGCCGGATTCGGCTACTTTTTCGCAGGTATTGCTTTTCAATGGCTGATTAAGGCTTTGTCCGGCGTGTCTGTTGAACGCAGCTTAGTCATTAAGGTTTACTGCATCTCCAACCTGTACAAGTATATACCGGGAGGTGTAATGTACGCGGTCGGCCGCAACCGCCTCGTCTTTGAGACAAGCAATTTGAGCCATTCCACGGTCGCCCTCGCGACTGTGCTGGAGATTATAATCTATGCCCTTGCCGGCTTCGTAGTCACCGTCTTTTTTGCTCTTGACCATTTTATTTCCTACATGCGTCAGATGAGCCTATCAGCTTTTGTTTGGATATCTTACGGAGGGCTGATACTCCTTTGTGCGGCGCTTGTTTTCCTCTTCCGCAAAATCATCAAGCAGCGGCTGAAAAAATATATAGATACCGACTTCAATCCTGCGATAATACCCAAGCTTTTGGGCGCTCACATACTAATCATGCTGCTCCAGACCGTTACTTATCCCGTAACGCTTGTTCTGCTTGGACAGCCGCTTACATTTGACGTTACGCTTACGGTAATAGGACTGTATGCGTTTTCATGGCTGATCGGATTTTTGACCCCCGGCGCTCCCAGCGGCTTGGGCGTGCGTGAGGCTGTTATGCTCATGTTCCTGGGCGGCATTTTGGACGAAGAGATGTTGCTGTCTTCCATGGTCATACACCGCGCAATGGGTGTGGTGGGGGATGTTTTTGTCTGCGGTGTTGGAACGGTTTATTACAGGATAAGCCGAAAAGGCACAGAAAACTAAACTTAAACTA
Organism: Defluviitaleaceae bacterium; assembly: GCA_009780015.1. Taxonomy (GTDB): domain Bacteria; phylum Bacillota; class Clostridia; order Lachnospirales; family WRAA01; genus WRAA01. Next base: position 16,668 of record WRAW01000031.1, read on the forward strand.
ATTTGACGCCTGCTATCTATAAAGAGCTACAAGACCGCCGCCAAGCGTACTTTCACGCAGCCAGAGCGCGAAGTCTATATCAATTTTTTTGCCTTGATCGCACATAGTAACGGAGAGTGTATCCGGGTCAAAAGAAGTAAGCGTAACCCAATGCCATCTATCCAAATTGCTTAGGGCTCCATTACATAAGTTGAGAAAAGCTACCGGCAAGTTGTTTGAGAAAGCCTCTTCCAAAAATGCCCTTACCCTATTACGGTCGGGACGCTCGCCAGATTCGGGGGGAATATCCAGTACTTGCGGCAATATGCGAATATCTCTGTCCTGAGCGTACCGAACAGCGCCGGAAGTAAGAATCTTGCATGTGTTTACCCCGCGCCATGTCGGGGTTATGTATTTCCAGACTTCCTCCATTAGAAGCAGGAACTGATCCTTGCGCCGTGCGTCATAAGGACAAAGCGGCGCAAGACACGGATCAAGAAACGAAAGCTGCGCGAAGATATTGGACGCGGTCGTAGGGCCGCAGCCAGCTCTGCGCTGCCAAATTGTGCGGTACCAGGTTTGAACGCCCCCGAAATATACCGTGTCGCTGTTGTCTCGGATTTCAAATCCAAATGGATCTGAAATCCCAATTTGGTATGCCGTGTCATGCAATTTTATCACCTGTTTCTTTAGTTATTTTGTCAAGACGTACCAAGACCACCGAATGATAAGCCGGTGGTCTTGGTACGTACAGGCTACAGAAGCCCTCTGTCTACCAGGAACTGCCTGGCGACTTCCTGCGGGTTTTCGTTCAACGCGTCTACGGCGTAGTTCATGTACAGCATTGTGTAGTTGTCGATTGCGCCGTTCAGCATTGAAAGGACTTCGCGGAGGTTTGGCGCGCTTTCGGCAAATTCTTCAAACAGGGTGTACCTGAACTGGAACGCGGCGTTGTATTCCGGGAAAAATGCCAGATCGTCCTCCAGAACGTACAGGTCGAAACTCATGTTCAGACCGTCTGTGGAATAGACCATTGTTACGTCAATGTTACCGGCGTCCATTGCGGCGTACTTGAGCGCGATGTCCATGGTTACGAAATTCTGCCACTCAAAGCCGTAACGCTCGTTAAAAGGTACAAAACGCATTGTTCCTTCCACTTCAAAGAACTCGTGTTCTGCGCCGAATACAAGTCCGGGGGCAAAGGGGACAAGGTCAGATATTGTGCGGAGGTTATATGCTTCCGCAAATTCGCGCTGGACGGCAAGAGCATAAGTGTTTTCAAAACCAAAAGGCGCGAGCAGTGTCAGGCCGTTTACTTCCGGCGCTCTGTCCCGTACCCAATTGAAAAGAACTTCCCCGGCGGGAACATCCGACGGGTCGTAACCCATGAGGGTGGTCAGCAGCGTTCCGTCATAGCCGACATAAATGTCGGCGTGATTATCTATGAGCGCCTGCGCGGCCATAACGGTATGCATAGGGTCTTGCCACGTTACCGTCAGGTCGGTATGCTCTTCGATCAACATTCCGGCCATCTGCATCAATAATTCAATCTCCGTAAACGCGCCTCTCAGAAGGGTTATCGTGCCGCCGCCCTGCTGTGTCTGAGTTTGGGCGCAGCCCGCAAGAATTATCGCGCTAAGCGCCAAAGCGATAAACGTACTGACAATTTTCTTCATAAAATATTTCCTCCTTGGTTATCGTTAGGTATTTTTTGATTTCAGTCTTTTTTCTATGAAGCCCATGACAACGTCAAAAACTATGGCCATTGCCATAAGCGAGAATGTGGCGGTCATTAAGGTTGTCATATCCTGGATCATTATTGCCCGTGTAAGAGTAAATCCAAGGCCGCCGCCGCCGACGACATTTCCAAAAACCGCGATACCGATAGACGTCACCACGGCGATGCGGATACCGGCGAAGATAATGGGCAGCGCCAGCGGGAGCTCGACCCAGAACAAGGCTTGCAGCTTGGTCATGCCCATGCCTTGGGCGGCTTCCTTTAGGGCGAGGTTTATATTTTCCAGGCCCACATAGCAGTTGCGGACGACCGGTAGCAGCGAATACAGCACTATGCCAATAATTACCGTAGTCCTTGTCGGGCCGAAAAAAACCATTACAAGGCCAAGCAGCGCAAGCACGGGAATCGTCTGCATCAGGTCTACAAACCAGAGTATAACCGGCCGCAAAAACTTGAATAGATACGCCGCCACACCAAGCATGACGCCAAAAATGGTCGTGGCGACGCTTGCCACCAGAACCAAGTTAATATGCTGTATAAGACGTTCTATTTCCATCACGTTTTCCTCCCCTTCAAGCCTCTGGGAGTTACAATGCTTTGTACCAAGTCAATGAGCAGGCCGAACGTTACGGCAAGGATAGCGGCCGGCAGCGCCCCACCCACGATCAGCACCTGGTTGTTCGTGTCAATGCCGATGTAGATAAACTGGCCGAGCCCCCCCAGCCCAATCATCGCGGCAAGCACAGCCCAGCTTACGGTGTAGATTGTGGACATTCTCACGCCGGCAAATATCGAACTCATGGCAAGGGGCAGTTCAATCTTGTAAAGTATCTGGAAATTTGTCATGCCGCAGCCGCGCGCCGCCTCTTTGGCGGCTTCCGGCACGGAGATGATTCCGGCATAAGTATTTTTCAGAATGGGGAACAGCGCGTATATCGAAAGCGCTATCAACACCGTGATCGGACGTATACCTGTGTACATAAACAGTATTCCGATAAAGACAAGCCCGGGGATCGTCTGAAACACGCCAAGTATCGGGATCACGACGGAAGAAACCTTGGACGGCAGTCTTGACAGTAGGATAGCTATCATCATAGCCATCACAAACCCGGCGCTTACGGAAACGACCACGAACTGTATGTGCGTAATAATTGCGTTCACCAAGCTCTGTCCGTGCAGATTGAGGAAATGCGTTATAGTATTCAATCGCTCCCCCCCCACACAAAGCTGGCAAGCGCCTTAGTCATGCTTGTCTTGGTAATAATGCCGACAACCTTGCCGCCCTCGTCAAGCACGATAACGTAGGCTCTGTTCGCCTCGATCAGCTTGTCGAAAGCGTCGCGCGCGCTTGTCGTGACGACTTCCGTGAGCACGTCGGTGTTGGCCAGCGCGGACACGGGCTCGTGAGCCTTGCCGTGCTGTCGTATGTACTCGACGCTCACTACACCCTTGAAGTTGTTGTTCTCGTCCACTATTACGGCCGAGTCGATTTCCCTTTTCTTCATGAGCTCGGTACACTGGCGGGTCGGAGTGTTTTCGGAAACCATGAAGACGCTCTTTTTCATGACATCGGCGCATGTAAGGTCGCCGGTGTTGCGCACATGGGCAAGCTTGCCCATAAAGTTGCTGATGATCGGGTCGGCGGGGTTCGAGAGCATTTCCTCCGGCGACGCTTTTTGCAGTATCTTTCCCTTGGACATAAACACGATTGTGTCGGCCATCTTTACGGCCTCGTCCATGTCGTGGGTTACGAATACTATCGTCTTCTTGAGCTTCTTCTGCAGCGCCTTTACCTCATCCTGCAAAATATCCCGCGTGATGGGGTCGAGCGCACCGAAGGGCTCGTCCATCAATATTATCGGCGGCTCCGCGGCCAGCGCGCGCAAAACTCCGACGCGCTGCTGCTGTCCGCCGGAAAGCTCGTTGGGATACTTCTTGGCGTTCGTATCATATGGCATTCCGACCATGTCAAGCAGCTCCTGCGTCCTTTTGCGGCAGCGCTCCTTGTCCCACTTGAGAAGCCTTGGCACGACGCAGATGTTTTCTTCAACCGTCATGTTCGGAAACAGACCGATCTGCTGAATGACGTAACCGATTTCGCGCCGCAGGCTCGACGCCTCCATGTGGTTGATGTTCTTGCCGTTGACGCAGATGCTTCCCCCGTTGCTCTCTATCAGCCTGTTTAGCATCTTCAGCGTAGTCGTCTTTCCGCACCCGGACGGGCCGATCAGCGCGACAAACTCACCATCCTCAATGGTCAGGTTAAGCCCGTCCACAATCGTGACGTCGCCATACTTTTTTGTTACATTTTCATATACAATCATAAGGCGCTCCCGTTATAAGACATATAGCCCCAATTGACAGCAAACGTATCCAATCATGACTTCGCTATGAATCGGGAAGCACCCCTGTGTCCCATCCATGCCAGATGGTCGCTAGGGCCTGCTTTCTTGCAAATGAAAAAGCGTACCTGCCCATGAGATCACCCTCTGTTCTCTCAGAACCCATAATCCGACATACGGATTCTAAAAATTTACTTAATATCTTAACATTTTATAGCAATTTAATCAACCCTTAATTCCAACAAAAAGATGCTCCGGCTATTGTGAATACTTTATATGAAATCTCCCTCTTGTTAATTTTCTTTCAATAAATTATAATGTATAGGAAATGATGTGGATATACGCTAAACAAAAAGATTTGTACGAGGAGGCTTTGATTTGCCAAGATCTGAATTGAAGAAAATAGGGCTTCTCACAAGCGGCGGGGACGCACCCGGTATGAACGCCGCAATCCGCTCTATCGTCCGCACGGCCATGCATCACAATGTACGCGTAACCGGCATAAAGCGCGGCTTTGACGGACTGCTGCAGGGAGATATCGTCGAGCTGGAGTCGGAGGACGTATCGGATATCATCCACCGCGGCGGTACAATTCTCAAAACCGCGCGCTGCGCCGAAATGCACTCCCCGGAAGGTCAGGAAAAGGCCGCGAATATCTGTAAGATACTTAATCTCGACGCCCTGATGATAATCGGGGGCAACGGCTCCATCGCCGGCGGACTGTCGCTTAGCAAGCACGGAGTAAACGCGATCTGCCTGCCGGGCACTATCGACTTGGATCTTGACTGCTCGGAATACACAATCGGTTTTGACACTGCCGTAAACACAGGCATGGACGCGATAAACAAGCTAAAGGACACGTCTTCGTCGCATCAGCGCTGTTCCATAATAGAGGTAATGGGCCGCTACAAGGGTTATATCGCGCTGTGGTGCGGAATAGTCGGCGGAGCGGAAGAAGTCGTTCTGCCGGAAGAGGACGTTACCACCGACCAGAATCAGGTTATAGAACAAATTCTCTCCAACCGTTCACAGGGCAAGAAGCACAACATGATCGTCGTGGCCGAAGGAATCGGCGATTCCGCGGCTCTGGCAAAGAAGATCGAGGACGCGACCGGCATCGCCACACGCGCCACAATCCTTGGCCACCTGCAGCGCGGCGGCAATCCGACCGCTCTTGACCGCATGTGGGCCTCCGTGATGGGTCACGAAGCCGTGGACATCTATCTCAAGGGCTTTAAGAACCGCGTGATAGTCGTCAAGGACGGCGTATGCGCGCACCTAGACATTGAAGAAGGTCTTAACTACAAACGCCCCTACGACGAAAAGAACTACAAAATGATGAAAATACTTGCACTGTAAATTGTTATCAATAAGGAGTGAATCTATGCGTAAGACTAAAATAGTGGCGACCTTAGGCCCGGCGACCAGCAGCCTCGAGACAGTCAAAGACCTTATAAAAGCCGGACTTAGCGCCGCACGCATCAACTTCTCACACGGAACGCACGAATCACACAAGAAGACTATCGACACACTGAAAGAAGCGCGCGATTCAATGGGCGCGCTGATCCCGCTGATACTTGACACAAAGGGCCCCGAGATCAGAACAAAGCAGTTCGAGGCCGAAAGCGTTACCCTCAACCAGGGCGACAGCTTCACACTGACGACGGAAGACGTCATAGGCGATGAAAGGCAAGTCTCTATTACATACCAGGACTTGCCCAAGGACGTTTCCGTCGGAAGCCGCATACTGGTAGACGACGGCCTGATAGAGCTCAAGGTCCTCAGAATCGACGGCCCGCGCATCGAGTGCGTGGCGCTGAACAGCGGTTCGCTCAGCAACAACAAGGGCATTAACGTGCCCGACGTGTACGTAAACCTCCCCTCTCTTACCGAAAAGGATATCGACGACATCAAGTTCGGCATAGAGCAGGGCTTTGATTATATCGCGGCGTCGTTCATACGCTCGGCGAACGACGTGCTGAACATCCGCCAAGTACTGTCGGATAACGGCGGTTCGCACATTATGATTATCTCCAAGATCGAAAGCCGCGAGGGCGTCGACAACATCGACAGCATACTGGAAGTATCCGACGGCATAATGGTCGCCCGGGGCGACCTGGGCGTGGAAATACCCCCGCAGGAAGTTCCGCTCATCCAGAAAAATCTAATATCCAAGTGCAACATAAAGGGCAAGACGGTCATCACCGCGACCCAGATGCTGGAATCCATGATACAAAACCCGCGCCCGACCCGCGCCGAAGCCAACGACGTGGCCAACGCCATTTTCGACGGCTCCGACGCCGTAATGCTTTCCGGCGAAACGGCAAAGGGAAAGTACCCCGTGGAAGCCGTAAAGATGATGGCTCAAATAGCCGGCGCCGCCGAAGGCGCAATCGACTACAACGCATTGCTGCAACAACGTCGGCGCGACGGCTTCCACGCGAACATTACCAACGCTATCGCGTACGCCGCGTGCACCACCGCGGTCGACCTGAAATCCGCCTGTATCATAACCGTGACGGACTCGGGCTTTACCACCCGCATGGTCTCTACGTTTAGGCCAAGCTGTGACATTCTGGCCGTGACAAGCGACATCATAACCGCGCGCCAGCTCAATCTCACCTGGGGCTGCGTATCAACCGTCATGAACGAAATAACCGGCGACGACGAGGTATTCGACGTCGCCAAGAACGCCAGCGTCAAGGCCGGTCTGGCAAAGGACGGCGACTCGGTGGTAATCGTGGCCGGCGTGCCAATCGGCGTGGCAAGCACCACAAACACCCTCAAGGTTCAAACGGTGGGCGACGTTATCACCAAGGGCACAGGGTTTAACAACAGGGTCGTGAAAGGCATCGCCAACGTGGTAAAGGTCGCTGAGGAAGCCGAAAAACACTTCAACCACGGCGACATACTCGTCACAACCACCACCAGCAACGACATGCTCCCGATCATTAAGCGCGCCTCGGCCATGGTCGTAGGCTCCTGGGAAAACGTCGACAACTCCCATGCCGAAACAGTCGCTAAAGCCCTAGACCTCCCGCTCATCATCTGCAAGACAAAGCCCATCGACCTCATCTCAAACGGAGCGCCCATCACGGTAGACCCAATAAAAGGCTTCGTGTACAACGGCTTCAAGGATATTGTAAGATAAGTTCAAACTCACAGCCCCTGAATCGGCGTCACGATGGTTGGGGCTGTTTTATTCTCAATCACTTCCGCCGGAAATGATTTCATCGCTGCCGTTAAAGACTTCCATTGTCATGAGCACACCCAAGCGATAGCCGCATATAAACCGTTCGGTTCCTTCGATCAGGCTGGAGTCCGACTGCGCTTCAAGAAGCTGTTTAAGCGTTTCTTTCATTTCATCGTCAAGTACGGACGTCAGCTTGTCTTCGCACTCGCAAAATATTTCCATGATCCGCTCGTACCGCGAATCTTTTTTGAGATGAAAGACTCTATCTCCTGTTATTCCCCCACAAGCGAACTCTTCCAATACACTTTTCAAATTATCCACCTTCCTTATAAGTGATTTTAGCATTTATACCATATAACATCACATTTGTAAAGACTCTATTAGGTATCTATTAGGTATCAACACACCTATTTCATCTTTCGATTAGATAGAATTACCTACAAAAAAGCTAAAATTATTGCCTGCAAAAAAATTTGAACCTCAACAGCCCACTCAAACACTGAATCAAAAAATCTATCGAACAGTATGAAAAAGAAAGCAGCCCCATTTTCTTGCCGGATGAATGATTTATGGCATATTGACATTTTATAGAATATTGTGTAAAATTGTGGCAAGCAATCGTTGAGGGCGGTGTTTTGGCCGGACTTCCGAAAGGAGGGATGGATAAACAGATTGGATATATGATACGACCTTCAAGCCTAAAGTGTTACGCTTGAGGCTTGTCTAGTATTTATGCTATACTGGTTGATGAGTTAATTGCCTAATAGCAATACTTAGTTAAATTTGAATATGGCAAGCGAGGAGCATTGATATGAGTGATTTAATGAATGATTTCAGGGAGTTAATAATTCAAAACTTGAGGCATCTAAAAGCCAGTTACAATCTTAGTGATGATACATACCGATTGTTCTTAAACTTCCTTCAGCTACGTGATAAATTATTTATTCCACAACATGAATTTAAGGTAATTTACTCTAAAGAGTTCTCCGATAAACTAGAATCAGTTGATGCTAATTGTAAAAATACGATTGAAGATATAAAAACTAGATTGCAGAATGGCAGAGACATAACTGCATATCTTAGTCGAAGTGTGCGTTCGGCAAATTCCCCAGCTATGTTGGTGCGAAACTGGGGCATCTACCATGCCCACATAGATGAGCCCGCCGAAGAAGGCAATAAAAAATCCAAGGGTAGCAACAAGTTGCTTTTTTTTATCTATGATAATGATAATGTTTACTTCCTAGATATTTTACCACACCCCAAAGGAGATACTTGGTTCTGCACTTCGCTACTTGAAATAATTTACGATAATGACTGGAAACACTTATTAAATATAGTGCCGGGGATTACTAATGTAGAACCCGAACTTTCTGATAAGCAAATCAACAATTACATGAAAAGTATCCTTATCTTTGTTCCTGTAAGGGATTGTGTTGTATGTCCAATAAATTTTGGTGTTGCCTCTAGTGGAGATTCTACAGTTGCTGTGAAAACTGCTGATCATTTCTTTGGCAGTATTCAAGGGTGGGCTATTTGGCAAAAGGAACATATGCAACAGTATGAATTGTATGCAGAAACTTTCAAAGAAGGGCAAAATCCATTTGATGAATTATCAAAGCTTCGGTTAATTTACTTTGATGATAACTATTTTTATGTGCATGACACCCATACTGATAAAATTGTTAAGTTAAAAGTTAAATATCGAATTGAATCAGTAAAGGTAAGAAAATATAACGCAAGTCAAGAAGTGATTTATTTTAAACCATGCCATTACTATGTACATGATAAAGAAGCAAATGAAATTGAAAAATTTATAATTCATATTGGCTCGTAGACCCCATTTATTAGTTGGAGTATGATGAAAAATAGCATACCAACGTCCCGAAACTTTCTAAACAAGGATTTCTTGCTAGACGGTTGCTTTATAATTTCAAGAACTCCAACCATATCCCCATCCATCCGCTACGGCTCAAAAATAGTCAAGGGACGCTCCGCTTAAACCCTTGACTATTTTTGTTCTATGGGTGCAATGGCTACGCCGAAAACGGGGAGCAAGGAAAAGCACCTTGCACACCATTTCCGCTCCGCTCATTGTACCCATAGAACCGCCTACGTTGGTATGTTGGTTTGCTATGGTGTAAGACCGTGGGCGCTGCCCACACCCAGTCTCACCCAAAGAGCAGAGGTTAAAATCTTTACATAGTCACAAATATAGGTTGACAAGTCATCCCTACAAGAATACGGCCCCATTTCCCTGCCGGATGAATAATTCATAACATATTGACATTTTATAGAATATTGTGTAAAATTGTGGCAAGCAATCGTTGAGGGCGGTGTTTTGGCCGGACTTCCGAAAGGAGGGATGGCCTTATGACCATGTTTGAAGTATTGTACTTGCTTCTTACCGTTGCGCTAGTAATTTTGGCGTACTTGGCATATATGAGCACAAAAAAATAAGCCGCCCACGGCAAAGGTAGTGGCTTATTTTTCGCACATCGTAATATAGATTGCGTCCGGTCATAACTCGCCGAACAGTTTGCGACCACGGGAGGGCGCGCAAACGCCCTCTCTTTTATTGTACTCTTATTATAACTTTGTAATACTTATTATAACTTTATAATACGGGAATGTCAATATTTTATTCATCAATATCTAGGATTATCCACGCCCACGGCTTATACTTTCTTTAATGTATGTGCTATAATCCCTGTAGGCAGGCCATTGGTCGTGTTTGGCTGGACTTCGGAAGGGAGTACGGCCATGATCGTGATTCCGTTGTCGCCGTTTGAATTGTTGTCATTGATTCTTACATCACTACTGATTTACATCACTTGGAGAAATTCAAGAAGCACAAAAAAATAAGCCGCCCCGCTGAGCTGGTTTTGGCTTATTTTTCGTTAATGCTTAATTAGATTAGCGTCCGGTCATAAC
>WRAW01000032.1 GCA_009780015.1 Defluviitaleaceae bacterium
CGTAAAGGAGCGAATTCTTGAACTGAACAAGGCGGCGGCGCGTTACTTTTTCGATACGTTGCAGATGCCGGAGGGGCAGGATGCCCGCGGCTATCTGGATCAGCGCGGGGTTGTGGAAGCGCTGCGGCGGAGGTTCGGTTTGGGCTTTGCGCCAAGACAGGTCGGGGGGCTTCTGGAACGGCTGCAGTCTCTGGGTTTTTCCGTTGAGGACGCGCTGATGTCGGGGGTAGTGCTGCTGAGCAAGCGGGGCCAAGGGTACGTGTGCCGGTTTGGAGGCAGGCTGATATTTCCTATAATTGACGTCCGCGGCAGGGTGGTCGGCTTCGGCGGGAGGCTGCTTGGCGGCGGAGAGCCCAAGTACCTTAATTCGCAGGACTCGCCGGCATTTAACAAGAGCCGCAACCTCTACGGCCTGAACCTCGCGCGCAAGGCCAAGACCAAGGAGTACATACTTGTAGAGGGCTACATGGATGTGATAAGTCTTCACCAGGCGGGTTTTGAAAACTCCGTCGCGGCGCTTGGGACGGCTTTTAATGCCGAACACGCCAAGGCGCTCAAGGGTTACGCCGATTCGGTAGTTATCGCGTTTGACTCCGATACGGCGGGTGAGCGCGCGGCGCTGAAAGCTATACCGTTTTTGACGGGCGAAGGCTTGCGTGTGCGTGTGCTGGGCTTGCGCGGTGCTAAAGACCCTGACGAGTACGTAAAGAAGCACGGTGCGCACGTCCTTGCGGACGAGCTCAAGAAGGCCCTGCCGCACGTGATGTTCAGGGTTGGGCTGCTTCGTAAGCAGTTCGATATTGCCGACATTGAGGGCAAGATCGGCTTTTTGAGGGAGGTTTCGGCGGTATTGGCGCAGGTAGAGTCCGCAACCGAGCGCGAAGTGTACATTGAAGCCATTGCGAAGCTCACGGGGATAGAGCGGGCCGCGGTCGTCGAGGAGGTCGGCGCGCGCGGGTCAAGGCCGGATCAGCCCTTGGCGCGCCCTGCCAGACAAAGGCGCGCTCTGGCGCGCAAGTCGGACGAGAAAGGCTTGGATAACGCCCGCAAGAACCTGATATATCTGGCGGCCAGCTCCGGTGGCGCGGCGAAGGCCATCGAGAAATTCTTTCCGCCCGAGGAAATGGGCGACGCCGACTATGAGCGACTGTTAACCGTGGTGCTGGACGCGCAGCGCAGCGGACAAGCTCTGGCACCGGCCGAGGCGGTAAGCCTTTTCGATGAGCTGGAGGCTCAGCGCAAAGTGTCCGATGTGTTCACATCATCTCTTGATGTAAGCGAACCGCGCTTTATCGAGAGGCATGTACATGACTACATACGCATCATCAAGCTGCACAATATTGAAGAAGCCTTGAAAAAGCTGGACAACGACCCCTCGAGCGCGGCCAGGCTCCAGCAATTGCTTGAAAGCAAAAGAAATCTGGACAAATTGTATATTACAATATGAGATGGTTAAAATAGTTAACATGCCAGGAGCAGAAAGGAAGAGTTGCCTTGAAATCCGCTGAAGATAACGTTTTGAATAACCGGTTGAACGAACTGATCGCCCTTGGCAAGAAAAAGAAGGGTGTGCTGGAATACAAGGAGATAATGGATTTCTTAGGCGATATAGAGCAGCTTGACCCCGAGACGATAGAGAAGGTTTACGAGACCCTCGAATCGTATGAAATAGACGTTTTAGGCAACATAGAGCTTGACGAATCGGCGGGAATAGAAGAGATGGGCGAAGACATAGCCAAGGGAGAGATAGACCTTTCGGCTATAGAAGGCTCGATCAATACCGACGACCACGTGCGCATGTACCTGAAAGAAATAGGTAAGGTTCCGCTTCTTAGCGCCGAAGACGAGATACGGCTGGCCCAGCGCATGGAACAGGGCGACGAATGGGCGAAGCGCTGTCTTGCCGAGGCCAACCTCAGGCTGGTGGTCAGCATAGCCAAGCGCTATGTCGGGCGTGGGATGCTCTTTCTGGACTTGATCCAGGAGGGCAACCTGGGGCTTATAAAGGCCGTGGAGAAGTTTGACTACCGCAAGGGCTACAAATTCAGCACGTACGCTACCTGGTGGATACGTCAGGCAATAACCCGCGCCATTGCCGACCAGGCCCGGACTATCCGTATTCCCGTGCACATGGTAGAGACGATAAACAAGCTGATACGCGTATCGCGCCAGCTGCTTCAGGAGCTTGGCCGCGACCCCGTGCCGGACGAGCTTGCCCGCGAGATGCAGATGCCGGTGGAGAAGGTGCGCGAGATCATGAAGATAGCGCAGGAACCCGTATCCCTCGAGACGCCGATAGGCGAGGAAGAGGACAGCCACCTGGGGGACTTTATCCCCGACGACGACATTCCCGCTCCGTCGGACGCGGCGGCTTTCACGCTTCTGAAAGAACAGCTTATCGGTGTGCTGGATACCCTCACAGACCGCGAGGAAAAGGTGCTCAGGCTGCGCTTTGGCTTGGACGACGGGCGGAGCCGCACTCTCGAGGAAGTGGGCAAGGAGTTCTCCGTCACAAGGGAGCGCATCCGCCAGATAGAGGCCAAGGCCCTGCGCAAGCTGCGCCATCCAAGCAGATCGAAGAAGCTCAAAGACTATTTAGACTAGAACGGGCGCTGATGCCGCCCGTGAGTACATATATGAATGTTTCGGGACGAATTGAGAAAATTGCGGAATATATAGCGTTTGCGCGGATTGCGGATATAGGGACGGATCATGGGTACTTGCCGATATTCGCTATTCAAAGCAAGAATGTGGAGTGGGCGGTTGCTGCCGATATCAACGAGCAGCCGCTTTTGTGCGCTCGAGAGAACGCTGAGGCGGCCGGCGCGGCGGGTATCGAGTTCCGGCTGGGGTACGGGCTGGAGGTGCTTAGGCCGGGCGAGGCCGACACGATTGTTATCGCGGGGATGGGAGGTAAGCAAATGGCCGACATATTGCGAAGGGGCCGGTATGTGGCTACAGGCGCGCGCCAACTGCTGCTTTCGCCGCACTTGGATGTGCCGTTTGTGCGCCGAGAAGTCCACGCGCTGGATTTTGGCATCGTGGCCGAGGACATGGTTCGTGACGGTGGGAAGTATTACAATATACTGGATGTGCGCACTTCAAACATTCAGGAATATGATTACAGCGAAGAGGAGTATCTGCTCGGGCGGTATCTGATGAATACAAGGCCGCCTGTTTTTGTAGAGTTTTGCCGGCACATGGCGGCCAGGTACGATAAGATTGCCGCGAGGATCGAGGGCGCGCCGCGGCTGGGGGAAGCCGGGGCTGTGCGGCTTGCGGAGGCTGTGCGGCTTAGGGATATGTATAGAAGGAGCGCTGTTAATGGGTGATGTTGTAAGGGTGCGCGATATAGCGGCGGCGCTTGAAGAGCTTGCGCCAAGCGTGCTCAAGGAGGAATGGGATAATGTCGGGCTGTTGGTGGGAGACCACGACGCGGAGGTTCGTAAGGTGCTTGTGGCCTTGGACGCGGTAGACGGCGTTGTGGATGAGGCCCTGTCGGTGGGAGCCGATATGATAGTCGTACATCACCCGATAATATTCGCCCCAATGAAGTCGGTGACGACGGCGTCCGCCCTGGGGCGGCGCGTCATCAAGCTGTTGAGGCATGATATATCTGTGTACGCAGCGCATACAAACCTGGATTCCGCGCGGGGAGGCACTAACGACATACTCTTTGAAATGCTTGGACTGAGAGAGCGTAAGGCTCTTATGGGCTGTGAAGGGGCCGAGATCGTGGGTATGGGACGGGTCGGGAACCTTTCCGAGGCTATGAGCCTTGCGGATTTTGCTGAGTTCTTACGGGAGCGCCTTGGCGCGCCGTATATATCTTACGGCGGCTGCGGTTCGCGGGAGGTTACGCGGGTGGGGCTTTGCGCGGGATCGGCTTGCGAATCGGCTTTTTTGCGGGCGGCGCGCGCAAAGGGCTGCGATGTATATGTAACGGGTGACGTCAAGTATCACAAGGCGCAGGAGGCCGAGGAGCTTGGGCTGAGTCTTGTAGACGCGACTCACTATTTCAGCGAAGCTATCGTTGTTCCGATGCTGCGGGAGTACATCGGGCGGAAGTTCGGGCGTATCGACGCTGTGGCTTCGCGATTCGACGGGCAGGTCATGAAGGTACTTCCCAAATGATCCGATATATAGTATAGTTATGATACTACCAATCACATACAGCAAGGGTGATAATATGAGCGAACATATCAGTTTGAACATTGAAAACGCCGGCCCCGGAAGTTTCCCCAGCGGGATAAGCCTGCTGGAGCTTGCGCGGGAGAACTCCGCCGGACGGGCGTATCAGATTCTGGCGGCCGAGGTCGACGGTGAGGTTATGGAGCTGCGTGAGAGGCTGCACCGCGACGCCAGCGTGCGCTTCCTGGACATAACCGATGGGAACGGCTTCCGTATTTATCAGCGAAGCGCCACGTTTCTGATGGTATATGCCGTACAGGAAGTACTGGGCAAGGGGACGCGGGTATCGGTGGAGTATTCCATCAGCAAGAACTATATATGCGAGATACACGGCTTGACGGAGCCGCTTACCGATGAGATGGTCGGGCGTATTGAGGAGCGGATGCGGCGCGCGGTGCGGGAGGATATGCCCATCAGCACGGTAAGCGTACCGGTGGACGAAGCGATAAGGATCGCGGCCGAGCTGAACCAGTTTGACAAAGTGAATATTTTGAAGTACCGGGGCTCATCGAACGCGAAGCTTTACAAGGTTGACTGGTATCACGACTATTTCTACGGGCCGATGGCCGCGAGCATGGGCTGCGTTTACAGTTTCAAACTGCACAGGACGACGGTCGAGGATGGGTTCATACTGCAATTTCCGGAATCTTCCTCGCCGGATACGTTGAAGCCGCTTAAAGAGTTCGCCAAGATTTCCGAAGTATTCGCGGAGTCGAGCAAGTGGGCGCGCATATTGGGTGTGGATACGGTTGGAGCTCTTAACGACCAGATATGCAAGGTGGGCATTGAGAACATAATCAGGATTTCGGAAGCGCTGCACGAAAAGAAGGTAGCCAACATCGCCGACATGATTACCAAGCATATCCGCCGCATAGTGCTTATCGCGGGGCCGTCGTCGTCGGGCAAGACGACTCTGGCCAACCGGCTGCGCATCCAGCTCAAGGTAAACGGACTGCGTACGCACATAATCTCACTGGACGATTATTACCGCAACCGCGAGGACATCGAGCTCGAGCCGGACGGATCGCTGAACCTCGAGAAGATCGAGGCCATTGACGTCGCGCAGATCAACGAGGATCTGTCGCGCCTGCTGCGCGGCGAAGAGGTCGAGATACCGCACTTTAATTTCCGCACGGGCAAACGTGAGTACAAAGGCCGCAAAATTGCCATATCCAGAGACGACGTTATCGTAATGGAGGGTATACACGGGCTTAACGAAAAGCTTACGGCGCAGATCGCGCACGATACCAAGTTCAAAATATTCATATCGGCGCTGACCCAGCTTAATATCGACTATCACAACCGCATCCCAACGACCGACACGCGTCTGATACGCAGGCTTGTGCGTGACTTCAAGCACAGGGGCGCAACCGTAGAGCGTACGTTCGAGATGTGGCCGTCGGTGATGCAGGGCGAGGCCGACTACATCTTCCCGTTCCAGGAAGAAGCCGACGCCTTCTTTAACTCGGCGCTTGTGTACGAGATGTGTATCCTCAAGCCGTATGTGACGCCGCTACTGCTTGCTGTCGATAAGTCTCAGCCAGAATACGGCGAGGCAAGGCGGCTGCTGCGCTTCTTGGATTCGTTTATGGCTCAGAGCAGTGAACAAGTCCCGCCGAATTCGATTCTCCGCGAGTTTATCGGGGGCGGGTGGTTTAGCTGATGATTACGGGCAAACTCGCGCTGGCGCTGCTGCTTGGGATTAAAGCCGCCGTGATGGGGTGCGTTATGATCGGAAGCCGCCGCTGGCTGAAGGTGCGGCGCGAGTACGTCGTCAGCGACAAGGTGGAGCGGCCGATACGCATACTCTTCTTTTCAGACCTGCACGGCAACCACCGGCGCAGAATGAACCTTGATATCTGGAAGAGGATCGACAAAATAGACGGAGTTGATATGGCGGTAATCGCCGGTGACTTCATATTGAACCGTGCGGCTGAGATGCTGCCGCACATGGAAGGGATCGGACGCTTGGCGCGCCGAACCCATGTTTTCGCGGTGAACGGTAACCACGATATGCGTGACTACCGCGCGCTGAAACGCCTCCTGACGGAACAGGGCGTGCATGTGCTGGACAGCAGGAAGGTCAGCTTGACGCTGAACGGCAACGATGTTGATGTGGTCGGTCTGTGCGACTATATGTTCCTAAAGCGTGTAATCGGTTTCGATAAGGCGGACGCCGCCATGATGCGCCTTGATCCTGATACTTTGAATATC
This sequence comes from Defluviitaleaceae bacterium, assembly GCA_009780015.1. Lineage (GTDB taxonomy): Bacteria > Bacillota > Clostridia > Lachnospirales > WRAA01 > WRAA01. The sequence continues at coordinate 6,406 of WRAW01000032.1, forward strand.
TGCGTAAGCCATCAGCCTCAGATATTCGACAGATATTCCATGTGCTCGGCCGATCTGTTCCTGTGCGGACACACTCACGGCGGTCAGGTCAGACTGCCGTTTATACCTGTCCTATTCGCGCCCAATCAGGGTATCTTCCCAAAGTACGGCTACGGCTGGTACTGGCAGGACGGCGCGGCGATGATGGTTACCAAGGGTATCGGTACGACGCATTTCCCGATCCGTTTCTGGAACAGGCCGGAAGTCTGTGTTATAGACATTATTGGATCAAGAAGTTGAGCCATAGTGTAATGATATTCACAGCAGGCTTGACGAGCCGGGAATTTTTATGTATTATATTTTACACCGAGTAAGCTAGACAGCCGCGTATGCGTGATCCTTGCAAATCGACGCGTGTATGAGGAAAGTCCGGGCTCCGCAGGGCAGGGCGCTGGGTAACGCCCAGTGGAGGCGACTCCAAGGAAAGTGCAACAGAAATAAACCGCCGCGGCCAAGGCCCCGGTAAGGATGGAAAGGTGGGGTAAGAGCCCACCGCCCCCTTGGCGACAAGGGGGGCTCTGTAAACCCCGTTCGGAGCAAGACCAAAAAAGGCAGGCAGAATGGTTAACCGTTCTGGCCGGGGGCGGCCCGCTCCGCTTTTGGTAAGGTCGCTTGAGCGCGCCGGTAACGCCGCGCCTAGACAGATGGCTGTCAAATACAGAACCCGGCTTACAAGCTTGCTCGGTGTTATAATAGATATGCCCGTGAACCTGTGGTGCCGGGCGGGTCTAATGTAATAAGGTGAATGAATTGTATATAAATCAACGGGAAGTGGCTGTATCGGCGCTGATGGAGATCACGTCGGACGGCGCGTACAACAATATTGCGCTTAGGAAGGCGCTTGCGCGTAACAACGCTCTTAGTCGCCAGGACAAGGCTTTTGTGACGGAGCTTGTTAACGGCGCGCTGCGCAACTTGATATATCTTGATTATGTCATCGGAAGGTTTTCCAAGACCAAGGCGGCTAAGATGAAGCCGTTTGTACTGGGTGTGCTGCGTACGGCGGTTTACCAGATTATGTTCATGGACAAAACCCCGGATTTCGCGGCGTGCGACGAGTCCGTGAAGCTTGTGAAAAAGCGCGGATTGACCGGCCTTGCGCCGTTTGTCAACGGTGTGCTGCGAAGCGTCGCGCGGGACAAGGCATCGCTTGGCATGGCCGAGTCTTCCGTAGAGGATTTATGCCTGAAATATTCGTATCCGCGTTGGATTGCCGACTATTGGGCGGAACACTACGGCTTCGATATTACCGCGCGGATGTGCAGGGGCTTGCACCAGGCGCCGAGCGTCTCCATCGCGGTCAATACTCTTCGTACCGACAAGGCGTCGCTTGCGGACGCGCTGCGTGCCGATGGAGTGAGCGTCCGCGACGGACTCTACCTCGATAATTCGCTGATAATATCTGGAACATCCGACATATCCGGCCTAAAGACCTTCATTGACGGGCACTTCTTCGTGATTGACGAATCTTCGATGATCGCGGCTGAAGTTCTCGCGCCGCCCAAAGGCGCAAAGATACTTGACGTTTGCAGCGCGCCGGGCGGAAAGGCGTGCGTTTTGGCGTGTCTGTGCGGGGACGACGCGGAGATTCTCGCGTTCGATATATACGAGCACAAGGTATGGCTCATCGAGGATACGCTGTCGCGGCTGGGCGTCACTTCAGTTACGCCGTTGATCGGAGACGCAACCGTTTTTGACCCGGCGCTCGAGGAGTCCGCCGACTGCGTGCTGCTCGACGCGCCGTGCTCCGGTCTGGGTCTTATTCGCAAGAAGCCTGAAATAAAGTATCGCAAGACAATGGACGATGTTGACGAGCTTGCGGGGCTGCAGCGGCGGATGCTGGCAAATGTGTCGCGCTATGTGGCGCCCGGGGGTGTGTTGGTCTATTCGGTGTGTACCATATCCCCGCGGGAGTGCGAGGACGTGGCCGAGTGGTTCACGGAGAACCATCCGTTTGAGCCTGTTCCCATTAAGGGCGAATTTGACGGGAGGCCGGGAATATCAACGCCGCGACAAGGCTGCCTGCAAGTGCTTCCGGTATCTGAGGAGGTCTGCGCCGATGCCTTTTTCATTGCGAAGTTCCGGCGAAGAGGAGTGCGGCCGTGATAGACGTACTCTCGATGACTTTGACCGAGGCGGAGGACTTCGCTCAGTCTCTTGGCGAGAAGCGCTTTCGCGGGCGGCAGTTGTTTTCGTGGTTAAATAAGCGCCTCGCGACCTCATTTGACGAATGCAGCGACATACCTAAGCAACTTCGTGAAGAGTTGTCAAAACGCGCGTTTATTTCGCTTCCGCGCGAAATCCGTCAAACTTCCGGTGAGCTTCGCGCAAAGAAATACTTGTTAGAATTTGAAAAAGATATTATAATAGAGTGTGTGCTTATGACGGCGGATTACGGAGCGACTTTGTGCGTATCAACACAGGCCGGGTGCCGGATGGGGTGCGCTTTTTGCGCGTCTACTTTGGGCGGCCTGAGACGCAGCCTGCGCGCGGGTGAAATATCGGCCCAAGTGTACTTCGCGGTGCGCGAAAGCGCCTCGCCTGTCACAAATATAGTACTGATGGGCTGCGGCGAACCCTTCGACAATTACGATAACGTCGTCAAGTTTTTGGATATAATTAACTGTAAGGAAGGACTGGGGATCGGGCGGCGCCAGATCACTGTCTCGACCTGCGGCGTAGCTCCGCGTATAATAGATTTTGCCCGGCTTGGCGCGGGATATGGTTTGGCCGTATCGCTGCACGCCCCGGACGACGAGCTCAGGCGTACTCTGATGCCCGTCGCTAAAGCATACCCGCTGCGTGAATTAATGAATGCCTGCGATGTTTACACCGATCTGACGCGGCGGCGGATCACCTATGAATATGCCCTGATAGAGGGCGTAAACGACAGCGACGCATGTGCGAACGCCCTTGGGAAGCTCCTGCGCAGGCGTTTGGCTCACGTAAACCTGATGTTCCTGAACCGAGTGGACGAACATGCCCTGGCGCCGTCACACAAGGCGCGCGCAAGGGATTTCATAGATATTCTGAAAAGCTACCGAATAGAAGCGACGCTCCGAAAGAGCCTGGGCGGCGACATAGGGGCGGCATGCGGTCAACTGCGCGCAGCCGTCCGCCACTAACCCGGGTCGGAGCCCCGCGACCTTAATTTTCTGATTTTCAAGGCGGTGAAAGCATGATAGGCTTTGGCAAGACAGACCTGGGCTCGACCAGATTGAACAATGAGGACTCGATATATGTCTCGAACGAGAGAGTCGGCCCTCTTGAAAATCTGTACATCATATCCGACGGCATGGGCGGCCACAACGCCGGCGAGGTTGCAAGCGGAAAGGCCATCGAGTTCTTTGTCGAGCACATTAAGTCGTATGAAGCGGAGCTGCGGGACGAAGACATTTTAAACCTGATGATGGACGCCGTGCGCTACGCGAATAGCAAGGTGTACTATATTTCATGCCAGGATCAAAGCATGTCGGGTATGGGAACCACGTTTACCGCCGCGACATTTGTTCGCGGCCGCTGTTACATCGCTCACCTAGGCGACAGCCGCGCGTACGTCATAAAGCCGGACGGAATGAGCCAGATCACAATAGATCACACATATGTAAACGACCTGGTGCGCGCGTCGATAATCAGCGACGAGCAGGCTCGCACGCATCATCTGCGGAATGTTATAACCCGCGCGCTGGGTTCGGAGTCGTCTTGCGATGTCGACCCGTACTCCGTTGATGTCGAGGAGGGCGACAGGTTCCTGCTATGCTCCGACGGACTGAGCACTATGCTGGAAGACAGCCAGATCGAGCCTGTAGTCGCAAGCGATACCGGTCTCAAGGCAATAGCGTCACGGCTTATAGATATGGCTAACGAACATGGCGGGGTCGATAATATTTCCGTGATTTTGATTGGCGAAGGGGGTTTAGGGCATGACGCTTAACCCGGGAACGGTTATTGCCGAAAGATACGAGATAATCGACAAGATAGGCTCCGGCGGCATGGCCAACGTATACCGCGCCAAGGACTTGGAGCTCGACAGGTTCGTTACCTTCAAGGTGATGAAGGAAGAGTTCGTAAACGACGAGGAGTTCAAGACTCGTTTTAAGATCGAGGCGCGTTCCGCGGCAAGCCTGTCCAATCAGAACATTGTCAGCATATTCGATGTCGGCCAAGAAGGCGATATATATTATATAGTAATGGAGTACATCAACGGCGTGACGCTCAAGGACTTGATACTGCGCCGCGCGCCCTTCGACAACGACGAGGTGCTGGGTGTGGCGACGCAGATCGCCGCCGGGCTTAAACACGCTCATGAACACGGCATTATTCACCGCGACATAAAGCCTCAGAACATACTTGTCACCAGCACGGGCATCATCAAGGTGACGGACTTTGGTATAGCCCGGGTGGCTACAGCCGCCACCGTCACAACCACGGGAAACACAATGGGTTCGGTGCACTACTTCGCGCCTGAGCAAGCCCGCGGCGGTCACGTGGATTTCAAGAGCGACATATACTGTCTGGGCATCGTTATGTACGAGATGATAACGGGAAAGCTGCCGTTCGACGGCGATACGCCCGTGGCAATCGCTTTAAAGCAGATATCCGACCCATTGCCTGACATACGGGCAATCAACCCCAAGGCGTCGGAATCGGTCGTCAAAATCATACGCAAGGCAACGGAAAAGCTTTCGAGAAACAGATACCAGACAACCGACGAGCTGACCAACGACCTCAAGCGCGCGCTTACAAACCAGAGCGGCGACTTCGTAAAGCGGGCGGCAGCTACGTCGGCGTCGTCCGTAGAATCCGAGACGACTATCTCGCACCCGCTTTCGAGCAACGACACCATAGCAATCGACGCGGATGAAATAAAGATCATCCAAGAAGAGAGGGCATCTGCGCACAAAAAACAAATCCCGCGCGAACACAAGACAAACGACGATAGATACTCGTTATTCGACGGCAAGTACAAAGATTTCGCGCAAGACGGCAACGAGGATAAGGTTAACAAAAAAACCGAACGCAGGGTCATGATCGCGGCGATTCTGACCTCGATTGCTATTATTTCCGTGGCGATAGCTATTTTGACAAGCGTGCTGCCCGGTATGATTACTCCGGTTCCGCAGGAGCTTGAAGTCCCGGACATTTTGGGCTGGACGCTCGAGCAGGCCGACGTGCTGGCCACGGAAATGGGAATACGCATAAATGTTGTGGGCAACGAAACCAGTGAGGAATTCGCGGAGGGCGAGATACTGCGGCAGAGCGTGGCCGGCGGCGGAGCGCTGTACCCGGGCGGCGCCATAAGCGTAACCCTGTCCCTGGGCGACGACCGTTACGAAGTACCGAACCTTGTCAACATGGACATTAACGAGGCCGACAACGTGATACGCGAATCGGTGTTCGCGCTTGACGAGGAATACGTACCCAGCGAAGACATCGCCATGAACATAGTGATCGACCAGTATCCGCCTGCGGGAAGTATGGCCCATGCCGGTGAGCGTATACGCGTTCAGATCAGTTCCGGCCCAAGCCAGAGCACCGCGATAGTTCCAAATGTGGTAACATTTACTGAGGATCGGGCGATCACCGAGCTGCAGGAGGCGCGGCTTGTACCAAGCGTCGTCTCCCGCGCGGAGAACGCGACAGTTCCGCTGGGCAGCGTAATAAGTCAGACGGTGGAGGCGGGAGAGGAAGTAAGCGTCTACACGACAATAGGGCTTGTGATATCGGAAGGCCCACCCAACCCCGACGACGAGCCCGAGCCAACCCCGACGCCAACGCCAACCCCGACAGGCACAACTCCGCTGCCGGTAACGTATATTCTGATGCCGTCGCCGGCCGAAGCCAGCATACCCGACGATGTGGATGTGGTAAACCTGCGCGTCACAAGGATTGTGGGAGGCGTAGCCAACCTGGAATACAACGAGAACATACCCGTGGCGCCGTTCCCGTTCAGGCTTACGCGCCAGGGCGAAGGCGTGGCCGACTTCTTGGTAGAGATACTACACCCTGTAACGGGGGAGATGTACCACAGCTTTTCGCACCAGATCGACTTTGGATCGTAGTAATGACAGGGGTTGATGGAAACGCAGGGCAGGATTATTAAGGGCGTGGGCGGAAGCTATGAGGTCGCCTGCGACAGCGAAGTGTACACGTGTTCAGCGAAGGGGATATTCCGCAACCGCGGGATAACGCCGTTAATAGGGGACAGGGTCGAGTTTGATGTAATCAGCGAACGCGGCCGCACGGGCAATGTGTCTAGAATATTGGAGCGCACAAATGAGCTCAAGCGCCCAAAGGTCGCTAATATCGATCAGGCGCTTATCGTGTTTTCAATAATCCGACCGGTTATAAACTTCGACTTGCTGGACAAATTCCTGATACTTTCGGAGAAGGAGGGCGTTGACGCCGTGGTCGTGCTGAACAAGAGCGATATCAGCGGAGCGGACGAAGGCGCGAAGCTGCGCCGGACGTATGAGGACATAGGCTACAAGGTCGTGGTGATGTCGGCGCTGACTCAGGACGGACTTGGAGAGCTGCGGCCGCAGCTTAGCGGCAAGGTCAGCGTGCTGGCGGGGCCTTCGGGCGTCGGCAAGTCGAGCATTGTCAACTGCATTTCGCAAAGGTCTATGGAGACGGGCGAACTCAGCCGCAAGATAGAGCGCGGCAAGCACACCACGCGCCACGCCGAGCTGATCCGTATCGACGAGGATACGTTTGTCGTGGACTCGCCGGGTTTTACGGCGCTTGCGACGGATGAACTGGAACCGGACGAAATCGCGGGGTGTTTCAGGGAGTTTCGGCCGTTTCTGGGCGGCTGCCGCTTCAACGACTGCAAGCACCTGCACGAGCCGGACTGTGCCGTAAAGGCTCAGATCGGGCGCGCCATAAGCCAGGACAGGTACGAACGATACAGGGGGTTGATGCCGTGATAAAGCTTTCGCCGTCAATGTTGTCCGCCGACTTCGCGCGCCTTGCGGAGCATATCGCCGAAATCGAGGAAGCCGGGGCGCATTATCTTCATCTGGATGTAATGGACGGCAGCTTTGTGCCGAACCTTTCCTTCGGTATGCCCGTAATAGCCGCCCTCAGGCCGCATTCAAAGCTTGTGTTTGACACTCATCTGATGATCCGCCGACCCGAGCGCCACATAGAGGCTTTCGCGAATGCCGGAGCCGATATTATAAACTTGCACATCGAGGCTTGCCTTGATCCGTTGGAGGCTATCCGCAAGATCAAGAGCCTTGGCAAGAAGGCCGGGCTGACAATCAAGCCGGCCACCCCCGCGGAAGCTCTGTTCGACTATCTTGAAGAGCTTGACCTAGTGCTCGTGATGTCGGTAGAGCCCGGTTTCTCGGGGCAGAGCTTCATGCCGCACTGCCTTCCTAAAGTAGAGCGGCTTGCGGAGTTCGTTCAAAGACGCGGCTTGACTACGGAGATCGAGATCGACGGAGGCATCAGCCTGGACAATGTACGACGGGTGACATCAGCCGGCGCAAATGTAATCGTCGCGGGCTCGGCGGTGTTTGACGCCAAGTCCGTGGGACATGCCGTCCGCTGCTTCTTGCTGGCTTTTGAGACAAGCGTCGCAAAGGAATAGGCTTCCCGCGTGAAAGATTACAAGCAACAAGATTGTTATATTTCTGGGGGTGGATTTACTTATTCGCGGGATTTTGTAGAGGCGTAAAAAAGATTTTGAAAAGCACTTGACATATTATTACTAAGGTTGTATAATAACTAAGTCTTAATTGAGAGACTACACACATTTTGGTCCAATAGCTCAGTTGGTTAGAGCGCTGGCCTGTCACGCCAGAGGTCGAGGGTTCGAGCCCCTTTTGGATCGCACGGGAGCTTAGCTCAGCTGGGAGAGCACCTGCCTTACAAGCAGGGGGTCACAGGTTCGAGCCCTGTAGCTCCCATTTTTTTTCTCAGATTTAGAACTGCAGGTCAATACCGCTCAACACCGTCTAGAAGGGCGAACTCAACCCCACAAAGCCAAAACCAGGCTTTGTGGGGCCCCCGGTTTTTCACCGCTCTAGCCGGCATTTCGGTTATTGGTCGCAGGTTCTCGGCCCGGAAGGGATGCTATGGAAAAGACAGTACTTGCGGCCGCGTCGGTGTACAAGGAAAAGTACTATATTAACCCGGAGTTCGCCAAATTGCCGCCCCTGGTCAAAAATGATATCAAAGCTCTGTGCGTTACGACCGCGCAGCGCCTACACTGCGTTTTCATGGTCGGATTTTACGACGATGGAAGCGTTTTTTTTGAAGCGCAGGCCGAGGAAAACGATTTCATATACGATGAGATCGGCGCGCCGCTTGAAATCAAGCGGATGACGCAGGAGCGAAAGGAGCTTGTCGAGGCGTTGCAGTTATATCGACGCGTGTTTGCCGGCGGGGATGTGGAAGGTTTATGACGATTGGCGGAGTGCAGACGCGAGGCTTGGCATTTTTGGCTCCGATGGCGGGCGTAACCGACATGACTTTCAGGCAGTTGTGTATCGAGCATGGCTGCGGTCTGGCTTATTCCGAAATGGTGAGCGCCAAGGCGATTGTATATGGCAGCGTCAAGACCGTGGAACTTGCGCGGAATCATAAATCGGCACATCCATACACGCTGCAGCTATTTGGGCATGAGCCCGGGATAATGGCCGAGGCTGTGCGGATACTCGAGGGCAACCCCGAGTTGGATTTCGACATACTGGATATCAACATGGGCTGCCCGGCCCCCAAGATATTCCGAAACGGCGACGGAAGTGCGCTGATGCGTTCACCGGCGCTTGTGGAGGAAATGGTAAGGGCGGCGGAGCGCGCCGCATCCAAGCCGGTTACCGTGAAGATACGCCGTGGAATCGACTACGGCGAGGAGATGGCGGTGGAGGTCGCGAAGGCGGCTGAGGCCGGAGGCGCATACGCGATAGCGGTCCACGCGCGTTACCGCGAACAGTACTACAGCGGATTGGCCGAGTGGGATGTGATATCCCAGGTCAAGAGCGCGGTCAAGGTTCCGGTGATCGGCAACGGCGACGTTGTTTCGGGGGAGGCTGCCGCCGCCATGCTGCGACAGACCGGCTGCGACGCCTTGATGGTCGGGCGCGGCGCAATGGGCAACCCGTGGATATTCGACGAGATAAACGCGCATCTTGCCGGCGGTGAAGCCCCCAAGCCGGACGTGCGCCAAAGAATGTCACTCGCGCGCACCCACGCGCGTATGATTATTGATAACAAGGGTGAATATATCGGAGTGCGGGAAATGCGCAAACACCTTGCCTGGTACTGCAAGGGGGTCAAGTCTTCGTCCAGGCTGCGCGCCGGCATCAGCGGGATCGAGACTCTTTCCGACATCGAAGAGTTACTTGAAACTATCATAAATATGTGAGGGATCGCAATGTCTGAAAAGAAGATAATGCTGACTTTCGACGGACTTAAAAAGCTGGAAACTGAGCTGCAGGTGCTCAAAACCGAGCGCCGCAAGGAAGTCGCCGAGAAGATAAAGGACGCGCGCGGCCAGGGCGACCTGAGCGAAAACGCCGAGTACGACTCTGCCAAGGAGGAACAGGCCGAGATCGAGGCGCGCATAGCCGTCCTTGAGAAAATGCTCCGCAACGCCGAGGTGATCGACGAGGAGGAGCTGTCGGAAGGCTATGTGAACGTGGGCAACAGGGTGGTAGTCCTTGACCGCGAGTTTAACGAGCAGGTCGAGTACTCGATAGTAGGCTCGGCCGAAGCCGACCCTCTCAAGGGCAAGATTTCAAACGAATCGCCGCTGGGTGCTGCGCTGTTGGGCCGTGTCGCCGGAGACGTAGTTACGGTAGACGCGCCGGACGGCTCAATCGAATACGAAATAGTGTCAATAAGTTAGGGAGAAGACTATGCACGACAATGAATTACTGAAGATAAAGCACGACAAGCTGTTGGAGCTGCAGCGCGAAGGGCGTGACCCATTCGCGCATGTAACGTATTCGGTAGACGCGCACAGCGCGCAAATTCACGCTGAGTTTGAGCGGCTTGAGGGCGTCACGGTCGGCATAGCCGGACGAGTAATGACAAAGCGCGTGATGGGTAAGGCTTCGTTCATAGACGTGGCCGACCGGGACGGCAAGATACAGGTATACGTCCGCAAGGACGAGATTGGCGAGGATGCTTACGCCGAGTTCAAGGCAAACGTAGACATAGGAGACATCGTTGGAGTGACGGGTGTGGTCTTCCGCACCCAGAAGGGCGAGATTTCCGTACAGGCCGCTGACTTAACCTTGCTTGGCAAGAGCTTGCAGATGCTGCCTGAAAAGTGGCACGGCCTCCGCGATCAGGAGCTTCGATACCGGCAGCGCTACCTTGACCTGATCGTCAATCCCGAGGTTAAGGACGTGTTTCTAAAGCGTTCCAAGGCGATAAAGGCAATGCGTACGTTTCTGGACGGCAGGGACTTTATTGAGGTCGAGACGCCAATGCTTCACACCATCCCGGGCGGCGCGTCTGCGCGCCCGTTTCGTACGCACCACAACGCGCTTGACATGGATATATATATGCGCATTGCCATAGAGCTGCACTTAAAACGCTTGATCGTGGGCGGGCTGGAGCGCGTCTACGAGATAGGGCGCGTGTTCCGAAACGAGGGCATCAGCATCAGGCATAACCCCGAATTTACGATGATAGAGCTCTATCAGGCATACACCGACTATCACGGCATGATGGAACTGACCGAAAGCATGATAAAATACGTCGCCGAACAGGTCTGCGGCAAACTGGTCATACCCTACGGCGAACACGAGCTCGATTTCTCCAGGCCCTTCGAGCGACTGAGCATGACCGACGCCGTAACCAAGTTCGCCGGGGTCGATTTTAATGCCGTGAAGACCCTTGAGGACGCCCGTTCGCTGGCCAAGACCCACGGAGTCGGTTTTGAGGCGCGCCACGGCAAAGGCGACATTCTAAACCTTTTCTTCGAGAAGTTTGCCGAGGATAAGCTGATCCAGCCCACATTCATAACCGACCACCCCGTAGAAGTATCGCCCCTTACAAAGAAAAAGCCCGGCAACCCCGACCTGACCGAACGCTTCGAGCTGTTCATAGTAGGCAGGGAGTACGCCAACGCTTATTCCGAACTGAACGACCCCTTGGATCAGCGCAAGCGCTTCGAGCACCAGGAGGCCATGCGCGCCGCCGGAGACGCCGAGGCTAACACAATCGACGAGGACTTCCTCCTTGCACTGGAATACGGTATGCCCCCAACGGGAGGAATGGGTCTGGGCATCGACAGACTTGTCATGCTGTTGACCGACTCGCCGTCCATAAGGGATGTGCTGCTGTTCCCCACAATGCGCCCGGTACAATAGCCCGTGAGGTGATTCCGCATGATACTCACAATTGATGATATAAAGCGCAAGGTAAAGCCCATCGCCGAAAAATATAATTTGCACGCCGTCTACGTCTTCGGTTCCTATGCCCGCAACGAGGCTCGGAATGACAGTGACGTTGACATATTGGTAGACTTGCACGGCTCATCTGTAGAAGGTTGGATAATTGGCGGTCTGTACGAGGATTTGCGCGAAGGCTTGGATAAGGAAGTGAATTTTGTAGACCTTGATACGCTTACAGAAAATATTGCAAAAGGCAGAAGGCCGTGGTTTGTTGAAACCGTAATGAAAGAACGGGTGGCGGTCTATGAACAAACGTGATATTCATCGCATCATGGATATCAAGCTTTATTGCGAAGAAGCCGGGGCTACAATAGAGCGTTTTGGCAAAGACTTTAACATATTTAAAAACGACAGGGATTTCTTGAAATCTGTGTCTATGTCTGTTTATCAAATTGGTGAAATGAGTATTCGACTTTCAGGTGAATTTAAAGACTCCACAAAGGAGAAAATTCCATGGAACGCGATGCGTGCCATGCGCAATTTATTTGCTCATGAATACTCAGATATGCGAAAAGAAAATATTTGGGATGTAGCGATAAAGGAACTGCCGAAGCTCTTGCTGTTCTGCGATGAAGTGATTGAAGAGGCGAAGTCGAAAGGCGTTATTGAGTGATGAGGGAGATACTGACCAGAACCTATCCGCTGACCGCGTCGGACATCGATTGCCACAAGCTTTGTAAGCTTTCGGCTCTGCTTGGTCATATACAGAATTTGGCGACGGATCACGCCGACGTGCTGGGGATCGGCAGGGAAAGGATGACGGCGCAACACGGAGTCGTATGGATGATGGCGCGGATGTACCTGCGTCTGTTTCGCCCGATAGTTTACGGGGACGAGCTGCGCATGAGTACGTGGCATCGCGGCGTTGACAAGTCGCCGATTGTGCTTCGCGATTTCGATATATTTGTCGGCAGTGAGCGCGTGGGTGAGGCGGTCATTTCGTGGATTGTGGCGAGCCTGGCCACGCGAAAGCTCGTGAAGCCCTCTTCAATTCCGATGATTGCGGAAAGCCCTAAGCCGGCACAGGTGAAGGATATCACCCCGGCAAAGATCAAGACGCCGGACGGCATGACCCGGCAAATGTCCCGCGTCGTCAGCTACAGCGATACCGACATAAACGGACACATGAACAACACCAAGTACGCCGACATAGCCTGCGACGTGATCCGATTCGACACGCGAGGCGGTCAGTTCATATCGGAAGCCCAGCTAAACTATATTTATGAGAGCTTCCCCGGCGATGAAATAATCATCTTCTGCGCCGAACAGGACTCGACCCATTACATAAGGGGAACCGACCTCCAGGGGCAGGCAAGGTTCGATGTCAGCCTGAAACTGGCCGACAGGGTGGTATAATGGCGGTATTGCAAACTCCTAATGTTGACAACGTATAGCATATTATATATAATGATATACAGAGAGGAGCTGGCGTACATGGCACAAGTCAACATCCGTATTGATGATAATTTGAAAGAAAGAGCGGACGAACTTTTTGAGGAGCTGGGGCTGAACATGACTACGGCCTTCACTATGTTTGTGAAAGCCGCTGTCCGGCAGCGCGGAATTCCGTTTGAAGTAACCTTAGATCCGTTTTACAGTGAGAGAAATATGCATGTGCTGGAGGAATCCATTCGTGACGCTGACGCCGGAAGATTAACCGAGCGTGAACTAATAGAGGACTAGTTCATGCGGAAACTATGGACAGATCGGGCATGGGAAGATTACCTCTATTGGCAGACACAGGATAAAAAGACTCTGCAGCGTGTGAATCAGATAATCAAGGATATTGAGCGGAGCGAGCATAACGGTATAGGTAAGCCCGAACCGCTGAGGCACAATTTTTCGGGTTGGTGGTCACGGCGCATAGACGACACCAACCGAATTGTTTATCGTGTAAAAGACGGAAATATTGAGATATCTCAGTGTCGCGGGCATTATGATGATTGATCGCGGGATTGAAAATTGAGCCCCTCGCCGTTAAAGACTTCCATAGTCATGAGCACGCCCAAACGGTAGCCGCAAATGAATCTATCAATTCCCTCTATAGTACAAGACTCTATCTGCGCTTCGATAAGCTGATTTAGGGTTTCTTTTAGTTCATCGTCAAGTGCGGCCATTAGCTTAGCTTCGTTGTTGCTCAAGGTTTCTATGTTAAGTTTGTGCTGATGAGAGTCTCTTCTGTGATAGACTACATCCGGTGATATGTTGCCGCAGGCAAACTCTTCTAAGATGTTGTTCATAAGGAATCGCCCTTTCTCTTTTATTGTGATGAATGATAGCTATATTATAACTGCGATTACGCAGCTTGTCAAATGCTTTTTTGCGATTTCGCATGGAAAGGTGTTTTTTACATGGTAGAGCGAATTTATAATTTGATGAAGGAAAGAGGAGTTTCAGCTTCGGAATTGTCGAAGGCGACAGGGATAAACACTTCAACTCTAACGCAGTGGAAGAAAGGACTACAAAAGCCCTCCGTGGATGCGATAATCAAAATAGCTAAGCATTTCGGTGTGACCACGGACTATTTGTTGCTAGGAGAAGAGCCGCCACAACTGGACAAATGAATAGAGCACTACTATATACACATTATAATTCCGAAATCGGTATTTGTCAAGCATAAATTCTGATTTCAGCAATTTTTAGGGGGGCTTTTGCTTGGTAGAGCGTATTTTTAGCTTAATGAAGCAGCGAGGAATCAGGGCCAAGGAACTTTCAAAAATAACGGGTGTAGGTAACTCCACGATTTCGGCATGGAAAAGAGGATTGCAAAAACCTTCCGTAGACGCGATAATCAAAATAGCCGAGTATTTCGGTGTGACCACGGACTACTTGCTGCTGGGTAAAGAGCCGCCGCTGCAGGACGAATGAAAAAAATGTATAGTGATTACAAAAGCGCTTTACAAAGCAATGTAAGTGTATTATAGTAATTGTTATACTTGATGATAATCATCAACTTTTATTATCAGGGTCATACTTGATTTTTGAAGGGGTGGGGTACTATGAGTAAGGTTGTATTAATTGGGTCAAACCATGCCGGGACGGCGGCGGCTAACACTATCTTGGACAATTACAGTGGAAATGAGATTTCAATTTTTGAGGCGAACGACAATGTGTCGTATCTTGGCTGTGGTACGGCTCTGTATATCGGCCGGCAAATCGCCGAAACCAGCGTACTTTTTTATTCGTCCAAGGAGGCTCTTGAGGACAAGGGCGCAAAAGTTCACATGAAAACGCCGGTCGAAGAAATTGACTTGGGGGGCAAGGTTGTTACGGCCAGGAAGGAAGACGGTACGGTCGTCAAGGAATCTTACGACAAGCTCATACTTGCGACAGGCTCCAGGCCGATCCGCCCGAACCTGCCCGGAATGGATCTGCATGGCGTACACTGCGTCAAGCTGTTCCAGGACGGGCTTGGGATAGACAGTGATTTGGATAATCCCGAGGTCAGGACGGTTGCGACAATAGGCGCGGGCTATATTGGCGTGGAGATTGCCGAGGCGGTAAAGCGCCGCGGCAAGAATTCGCTGCTGCTGGAGAAGCAGGAGGGCTGCCTTACCGGATATTTTGACAGGGATATATCTGCCGGTATGGATGATGTTCTTGAGAAAAACGGGATCGAACTGCACTACGGCGAAGCCCTGCAAGAGATCAAGTCGTCAAACGGCAAGCGCGTTACGTCTATTGTAACCGATAAGGGTGAGTACAACGTAGACATGGTGATAATGGCCATCGGATTCCTGCCTCGTACCGAGCTGGTAAACGGCAAGCTGGAAACTATCCAAAACGGCGCGATAAAGGTAAACCTTAACCAGCAGACATCCATTACCGACGTATACGCGGTTGGCGACTGCGCCACGGTATTTAACAACGCCACAGGCAGTTCCGACTATATCGCGCTGGCGACAAACGCCGTAAGAAGCGGGATCGTCGCGGGGCACAATGTCGGCGGGACTCCTCTTCAGTCGACGGGTGTGCAGGGCTCCAACGGAATCGGGATATACGGCTACAAGATGTTCAGCACAGGGCTCACGCTGGAAAGGGCAAGAGCAAAAGGCTTTGACGCCGCTTGCACAGGTCACGAGGACTTGCAGAAATACCCCTTCATGGAAGGCCCGAATGAAAAAGTTAAAATCCGTATCGTCTATGACGCAAAGTCCCGCAAAGTGCTTGGCGCACAACTGGCGTCTTTCCAGGATGTGTCGATGGGTCTGCACATGTTCAGCCTTGCGGTGGCTAAGGGCGTAACCATAGACGAGCTAAAGCTTCTCGACATATTCTTTATGCCGCACTTCAACCAGGCATTTAACTATATCACAGTGGCAAGCCTGCTTGCGAAATAAACCCGATCCGCGGGTACATGAGCCTGCCGGCGCGTCATAATGAGCGGTTGTAACCCAGAGCCCGGCCACAGGCTCTTTTTCTTCGCGCAAAATAGTAATTTTATGGTGACGAATGGATTAAGAGTGTGTTATAATACATATTATAGTGAAACAACTTGAGAAGCGAACCAATATTTTCTGGAAGCGTCGGCCTACTGCCGCCGACGTTCCACAAAGGAGGCGCTTTAGCGCCGAGCAAATATTGGTCTGAATTAAAGTTGTTTCACAAATATAGTAAAATGAGCTTTGAACAAGCCCGGCCCGAAAGGATCTGATATGAAAAGAGAGCGTATCATCATCATGAGCAAGCTTGCCGTGTACGACAAGAACTACGGCGAGAAGGACAGAGCGGCCGGCAAGTATTTTCGGACGGACTATGTATATCGCAAAAACATGTGGACGCGGTTCTATGTGCTTCTCGGCTGTATGCTGATAGTTGCTATATACGCGCTGAGGGTATTCATAGTGGATGGGAACGACATGCTCGATCTTGACTACTTCGGCGAATTTATAAACATTGGGATATTTACCCTGGTAATGCTGGTGATATACACGCTGATCGGCACAAAGGTATATGTTTCGGAGTACAACCGCTCACAGCGGCGGCTTGGCAACTATCTTCAGCTTATAAAGCTGCTCAACGATATGAGCGCGCGCGGCTCGCAGCCAGTCTCAAAACAACCAGAATCTGAACAGGAGGAGCCGGAACGTGGAGCAGATATTTATTATACGCGAAACGATAGTGAGCTTTTATAAGCGGTTCGAGACATACTTGCTTATAGTACTCAAGTTCATGGTGGGGATGTTCGTGTTTAGCCGGATCGCTGAAATTGGGCTGTACATGCCGATATTCGAGCCGATCAACTCGCCGCCGATGCAACTGACGTATACGCTGCTGATGGCAATGCTGTTTACCGTAATGACGATGACCGTGGGATACGGTCTTATCATTATAAACATATGCATACAGATCAGTTCGGCATTGGGCGTGATGGCGTTTGCCGGCGCGTTCATGCTGCTGATACTGTTTTTTTACGCAAGGCTTGCGCCTAAGGAAAACTTCTTGATATTGGCCATGTTTTTCGCCTTCGAGCTCGGTGTTCCGTATGTCGTGCCGCTGCTTGCGGGTCTGTATCTTGGCCTGACCAGCGTCATACCCGTGTCGATAGGCGTGATGGTTGTGTACTTTGTGCCTTTTTTCCAGTTTCTGCTGGCCGACGCGCAGTTGATGTCCGAGTTTTTGGCCGCGAACCTGGCCATGATGCCCGAGTACTTTGGCGATCTGTATGTAACGATATTTGCCGATTTAGCGGGAAATCAAGCCTGGGTGTTTACGGCATTTATATTTTCGATGGTCATATTCATCGTGTACATTGTGTCGCGTTTTACGATAGACCACTCCAAGGAGATCGCCTTGGGAGCCGGTGTTGTCGTTACGATAATCAGTTCGATCATCGCGCAGTTGTTCGTTCCGTCGGATGTGTCCCTGCCGGGCTTGATCGGCGCGGTGCTTCTGTCCGGTCTGCTGGCGTTTCTGGCCTCGTTCTTCGACATGGCTCTGGACTACCAGCGCACGGAGCGCGTCCAGTTCGAGGATGAATCCAACTTCTATCAGGTCAAGGTTATCCCAAAGATAGCGCTTTCCAGGAAGCAGCGTGTTCTCAAACGTATAAGCGCACGCGACGAAGAGCCTGACGACTATCTGGATAACGACTATTCCGATTCGCGCCCCGGCGGGGTGTCCGGGTTTTACGACGAAGACAAACCCGGAGACAGGGCGCACAAAGACTTGTCAGAGAGATTCAGCCTTCTCAGAAAGCGGGGCAAGCTGGAGCGCAAGCCGGAAGTCCGCCCGGCCGCCGAGACTGACGACGAAGAAGACGACGATCCCGCCGGCGCGTACACTTCCATAAACGGCGGACGGCACGTCAGACGCTACAAGCTGGACTTTGACGAAGACGATTCAAAAGATCAGGATGAAATTAGATAATATTTTAGAACCTATATTCAACTCTCGAAGTGCTGGATTGGCGAGGTGATTTTTCGCCAATCCAGGAGTAGGTGACGCCGCGTACCCGAAGTGGTACGCAAGGAGCCGACGACGAGTGGTGGAAAGACAGCGCGACGGGTTGAATACAGGTTCTTAGTTGCACGGTGATGGTATGATAAACAGCATACGGGGCGCGCTCTCCAATTTCGATATAACGTTTCGGTCGGTAACGTCCGTGGGACTTAACGACGTAATCGATATTGCGATTGTCGCGGTCGTAATATATTTCATATTCATATGGATCAAGGAAACACGGGCGTGGGCTCTGCTCAAGGGCTTTATGATACTGCTGGCCGTCAGTCTGCTGGCCTATTTTCTGAATCTGACCACGGTTAACTGGATAATAGCCAACACGTTCAACGTCGGACTGGTTGCTTTGGTGGTCATATTCCAGCCCGAGCTGCGAAACGCTTTGGAGCGTATAGGCCGGGGGCACTTCCTGGATTCTATTAAGCACAACAGCGGCGGCCCGTTGTCGGAAGCCGCGCTGGACGAGATAATCGAAGCCGTTATGGAAATGTCGAAAAGTAAGACGGGCGCTCTGATTGTTATCTCGGAAAAGATACCCCTGGGCGATCTTGAGGTAACCGGCGTGCAGATTGACGCCAGGGTCTCGCGCCAGCTCATCATGAATATATTCAATTACGGGGCGCCGCTGCACGACGGCGCGCTTATCGTACGCGGCGACAGGATTTCGGCCGCGTCGTGCATACTGCCGCTGTCCTCCGGCAATGTGGATCAAGAGCTGGGCACGCGTCACAGGGCGGCTCTTGGCGCGACCGAGATATCGGACGCCTACGCAATCGTAGTATCCGAGGAAACGGGAAGCGTGTCGGTGGCTCATGGCTCCAAAATTCACCGCAAGCTGAGCGAAAAGCAGGTCAAGCGGCTGATCCTTCCCAATACGCGCGACGAAGACACCGGCGAAAAGCACGTAATAGTCAGGCTGTCCGGCGATCTGAAAAAGCTGCGGGAGGATATCCGCAACAGGTTAAAGCCCAAAGACTAACAGGAGGATAATTAGCAGTGGTTAACGCTATAAAGGTATTCTTTACCAAGAATATAGAGTGGAAGCTGATCTCGCTGTGCGTTTCGACGATCCTGTGGTTTACGGTGATTTCGTCGGAAAATCCGATGAGTACGGAATTTTTTCAGGTTCCGCTTACCATCAGGAACGACCAGGCTCTGATGGCAAACAATCTCGTGCTTATGAACCGCCAGGAGCTTTCCGCCCAGACTATGGGCATATCGGTTCGGGCGACGCGGAGCGACCTGGAGACGCTGCGCATGGCCATGGGGTCGTTCAGGGCGTACGTGGACTTTGGGCCGATAGACATATCTCACACTATGGATATCGATGAACCCATGAACATAAATGTTCGCTACGAGTTTCCGTCATTTTTGCAGGCCGGTAACTTCACAATCATGAGCCCGCCCGGAACGGTAGAGATTGTTTTGGACAGACACACGACGCAGTCCTTTCCCGTACATGTACTGCGTGACGGCGACGTCATGCCCGGCTTCATACATCACACGCCGATTATAAGCCCGGCAAACGTCAGCGTAAGCGGCCCCGAAACGGTCATCAGCCTGATCGATCAGGTTCAGACCGTTGTAGATCTTTCCGACGCAGACACAGATATCGCGCGTTTTTCAACCATTCAGGCAATCGACGTGAATGGCACGGATATCACAAACAGAGTAAGCCTGAATATTTCGTCTGTTATGGTACAGATCGATGTGTCGAGATACGGCGAGGTTCCTGTACTGTGGCCGGAAATACAGGGCAGCCCGGCCGAGGGCTTCGTGTTTACCGGCGTCAGCGTCAGCCCGTCCGTTATCGAGGTGGTGGGCGACGAAAACAGCCTGCACGACATGCAGCAGCACGGCCTTAGGCTACGCCCGGTAAGCATCGAGGGGCGCAGCGAAAGCTTTGATGTCGTAAACGATATGCGCGAATACCTGATCGACACAGACCTTCACATCAGGAACCTGACTCCTCACGAGACGGTGACGCGGGTAATAATCGAGCCGCTTGTTACCGTAGAATTCACCTTTGGCGTCGACGACATAGACTTGTCCTTCGATTTTTATGCGACAGACCCGGATGAAGACGGAAATTACCAAGACGCCATAGACTCCGGCTCGGTAGAAATCGCGGAAGACGAGCTTGTTGTAGCGGTCTTTGCCGCGCAAAGCATTGCCAACGGGCTGACCGCGGAAGACATACACCTAAGCGCGACAATCACAGGGGCGGCTCTAAGTTACGGCAGCGTTCCGGTACACGTGGACGCTCCTGAGGGCGTAACCCAGACGGGAGAGCTCCGAATAGAAATATCCGCCGTGCTGCCCGAAGCCGGGGACTAAGAACCTGTGTTCATAGGAGGGGATGGCGGATTGGCGAGGCGATTTTTCGCCAATCTAGGAGGTGACGACGCCCGGTGTCCCCGCAAAGCCCGGTTTTGGCTTTGTGGGGTGGACTGAGCGTA
>WRAW01000033.1 GCA_009780015.1 Defluviitaleaceae bacterium
CGGTTTTGGCTTTATGGGGTGGACTGTGGCGGAAAATCGGGGTCCCCACGAAGCCCGATTTTGGCTTCGTGGGGTGGAGTTTGACCTTCCAGACGGCGTTGAGCGGTATTGTACACAGGTTCTAAGCATAAGGAGGAATAGCGTGCTTCACAAAAAAGTTCTTGTATGCATAACGCCTCAGTCAAATTCGAGGCGGCTTATAGAGTACGGCGCGGCAATCGCTAAAGGTGAATCCGCCGAACTGCACATACTGCACGTGGCGCGTGGAAACAACATACTGGCAGCAGACGGTTCCGCGCAGCTTCTGCAGCGGCTTTTTGACTACGCCGCCGAGGTTGGCGGTATTGTACACGGCCTATGTGGTGAAAATATTACAACCACGATTGTCAAGTTTATCCGTGACGAAATGATAACAAATCTTGTTCTGGGCGAACACAGCGAAGAATATAAGGCTTCGGCCGACAACGTAACCACCTTGGTGTCCGAAAAACTTCCGTACATCGGCATCCACATACTGGAGCGCGAAAAATAAAATAGACAAAAGACAAAATCTGTTGTAAAATGGTCTTGAAAAATTACGCACAGGAGGAAACATGAGCATTTACGAAAGATGGATAACACAGGCATACGACAGGCTCGGTCAGACCGTACCCGCGCACTGGAATACGTATCTTCCGCAAGAGCAAAAAATATATGAAGAACTGCTTGAGAACAAAGGTACAGCCATATCCGGCACACTCGCCGAGCTTGCGCAAAAGTATAATATGCCCGTGGAAAACTTTCTGGGCTTTGTCGACGGCATTAACGAAGCGCTGGACAAGCCGTTTTCGGCGGAAGAAGTACAGGCGTTTGAAGAGTCGACAAACATTGATGTCAGCTTCCAATTTGAAAACCTATACAAGAAGATGGTTGAATACAAAGCGGATCACCTTTACGAACTGCCGCAATGGGATAATGTTTTTACGCCGGAGCGTCAGGAAGAGCTCTATGTCGAGCAGAAGCGCTCCACAACAGTCCGCAAGGAAGCCGTGCCCGGCCGTAACGAGCCGTGCCCGTGCGGAAGCGGCAAAAAGTACAAAAAATGTTGCGGCGCATGAACACGTCCGTAATAAAGGTTTCGGAAGAGCTAACGCCCGAAGACAATTCCCTGCTGGATCATGCCGCCGGCGTGATAAGAGCGGGCGGGCTTGTGGCCTTCCCGACGGAGACGGTTTACGGTCTGGGCGCGAACGGCATGGACCCGCGCGCCTGTGCCAAAATATACGAGGCGAAGGGGCGCCCGTCCGACAATCCGCTGATATTGCACATTTCGGACATGTCACAATTGCACGATCTTGCAGCAGAACTCAACGCGCATGGGAAAACCCTGGCCGCGGGGTTCTGGCCCGGCCCGCTGACGTTGGTAACGGGCCGGACAAACCGCGTACCCGACATAGTGTCGGGAGGGCTTGACACCGTAGCGGTTCGTATGCCGTCAAGCTCCATCGCGCGGGCGCTCATCAATAAATCGGGCGTACCGATTGCGGCACCTTCAGCTAATGTATCGGGCAGACCCAGCAGCACCCGCGCCGAGCACGTGGCGGCGGATTTGTCCGGCAAGATCGACATGATCGTCGACGGCGGATCGTCCGTGCTGGGGCTGGAATCAACAATCGTGGACGTTTCCGGGGAAGTTCCGTGCCTGCTGAGGCCGGGTACAATCACCCTTGACGACATCGAGAGCGCGGTCGGCAGGATCGAGATAGACCCCGCCGTGAACGCAGAGGCCCTTAGCGGCTCAAGACCCAAGGCTCCGGGAATGGCGTATGTTCACTACGCCCCCCAAGCAGAGCTTGTAATAGTAGCAGGCGAACTGGGGCGGTCCCGTAAACAAATCTTTGAGCTGGTTCGCGCCCGCCGTGAAAACGCTGAATTCTCTTCAAGCCCCACAAATATCGCCATAGTCACCACCGACGAAAATATAGAGTATTACCAAAACATGCCGGTACAGTTGTTTTCGCTGGGCAAACGCTCGCACCCGGCTGAGATCGCCGCCAATCTCTACGACGTGCTCCGCGCGCTCGACCAGGCCGAAATAACACACGCCTTTTCCGAAGGCTTCGACGAAACAGGGGTCGGCCTGTCGATCATGAACAGGCTCAAAAAAGCGGCAGGCTATCGGGTAGTAAGAGTTTAATTGTCAGACAAGAGGTGCTAATTTTGAAACTGCTGTTCGTCTGTACGGGTAATACGTGCCGTTCCCCTATGGCGCTGGCCATAGCCAAAAAAATGCATGTTGATTTTGGGCTGGACGGATATGAATTTGCTTCGGCGGGTGTAATGGCGGAAGACGGCGCTTCGGCTTCGCGGGGGGCGCTTGACGCCGCGGCGCAGATCGGGCTTGATCTTTCGGGGCACAGTTCCCGGTCGTTGACGTCAGAACTGGTTCGTGAAAGTACGCTCATTCTTACGATGACAAAGCTACACAAGGACATGGTATGCGTTAAATTCCCGGATCACAGCGACAAAGTTCACATTATCAGCGAATACGCGGGCAAGCTGGGCGACGTCCCGGATCCATTCGGCCGGAGCTTGCAAGTTTACTCCAAGTGCCGTGATTCGCTGGTGGAATACATTAAGCACATTTTTGAAGCCCATCGAGGTGACGCATGAACACAATTAAAACAATCGCGATAGCCAACGACCACGCCGGTCTGTCTCTCAAGCCGGAGTTGCTGGAATTTCTCGACAAGAATGGATACACCGTTATTGATATGGGCACAAATACCGCCGAATCGGTGGACTACCCGGACTATGCGAGCCTGGTCGTCTCCGCCGTACTGGACGGCAAGGCCGACGCCGGCTTGCTTATATGCGGCAGCGGAATAGGCATGTCCATAGCCGCAAACCGGCGCAAAGGCATACGGGCTGCGCTCTGCCACGACGTCTTTACCGCCAAGGCGACGCGCCGGCACAACGACGCAAACATTCTTGTTATGGGCGCGCGGGTTATTGGCCCCGGTCCGGCGTTGGAAATAGCCGACGCGTTTCTGTCAACGCCTTTCTCTCAGGAAGAGCGCCATCTCGGGCGCATCCGCAAAATGGACTAAAAGCCTGTGTTCATAGGATGGAAGCTTCGTCTTAGCAATCGATTATCCGCCATTTCCACCTATGAAAACAGGTTCTAATTATATTAACTCGGAGGTACGCATGGGAGAGTTTCATGTCAGCGATCACCCGCTGATCGAAAGCAAGATGGCAAAGCTACGCGACGTGAGAACAGGCGCCAAGGAATTTCGCGAGATCGCCAGCGAGATAACAGCCCTGCTGTTTTACGAAGCGGCAAGAAGCGTTTTGACGGCGGAGGAAACGGTAATGACGCCGATCTGCGAGACAAAATGCAAAACCATCGGCGTACAGCTTGCAGTGGTTCCGATTCTCAGGGCCGGACTGGGCATGGTCAACGGAATACTCAGCCTGATGCCCACCACCAAGGTCGGCCACATCGGAATTTTCCGCAACCCCGAAACCCTGGAGCCCGTGGAATACTTCTCGAAGCTCCCGTCGGACTGCGCAGAACGCGTGGTGTTCCTTACAGACCCGATGCTGGCCACGGGCGGCACAGCCGCCGCCGCCGTCTCGTTCCTCAAGGAAAAGGGCGTGCCGATACATAACATTAAGTTTCTGTGCCTGATAGCGTGTCCTGAGGGCGTGAAGAGGCTGCAGGGAGAATATCCCGACGTAGACATCTACGCCGCGGCATATGATGTTTATGACAAGTACGACGACGGCAGCCCCAAGGGGCTTAACGACCACGGCTACATAGTCCCGGGTCTGGGCGACGCTGGCGACCGGATATTCGGAACCAAGTAATCTTATTCATAGGAGGCGCGCTTTGGAACATAACTGGCTGCTGTACATCGCCGCGTTTGCGGTGGCATTTGGCATAACGATGTTTGTAACGCCGTTCAGCAAGACGATGTCCAACCTGTTCGGCGCCATAGATTACCCCAAGAAGCGGGGTATGCACTCCGTACCGATACCTCGGATGGGTGGCATAGCGATTGTAATAGGCTTCGTTATTACCATGCTGTTAATGACATTATTTGTGTACGAGCTGCGCGACATGGAATTCCTCGGCTTCATACTGGGCGGCATAATAATTGTAATAACAGGTATCCTCGACGACATATATAACATTAAGGCCCGCACGAAGCTGTTGCTGCAAATAGCCGCCGCCGCCGTGGTAATACTCAGCGGCACGCGCATCGAGTTTGTGTTCTGGCCGTTTGTTACGGATGTTTCTGCGATCTCGGTGCCGCTGACGCTCATATGGATAATCGGCGTAACCAACGCCGTAAACCTGATCGACGGGCTGGACGGCCTGGCCGCCGGCGTCGCCTCGATCTGCGCGATGGCCCTCATGATACTGTGCATAATATCCGGCTCACCGCTTGCCGTTGTTCTGTCTGCGGCTCTTGCCGGAACCTGTCTGGGATTTTTACCGCGCAACTTCTCGCCCGCCGAGATATTCATGGGCGATACGGGCGCGCTGTTTTTGGGATATGTACTGGCCGTGACCTCGATCATCGGCGTATTCAAATTCTACGCAATGCTCTCCGTCATCATCGTCTTCCTAGCGCTTGCGCTCCCGATATTTGACACGCTCTTCGCAATGACGCGCCGCGCAATAAACGGCAAGCCGATAATGGGCGCCGACAGAGGCCACCTTCACCACCGGCTTATCGACGCCGGCTTCTCAACAACAAAGACCGTAGTAATGCTGTACGCGCTAAGCATCGTCACGGGCGCCTTTGCCGTAGCGATAGCCATAGCCGACATACGGGCGCTGATGGTGGTCGTAGTATTGGCCGCGGCTCTGTTTATGATGATCGTCGTCTATCGGCGGCGGCTTGTTCCCAAAGTCAAAGGGGAGGCCGAACTCGAGGCCAGCCAAGACGCATGACGGTTAACTAAGAACCGATGAGGAAAAGATATTAGGCAGGTTCTAAGGAGTATCATTATTTTGGACATACAACTGGTTCTAAATATTATAATAATTATATTGCTAATTATAATCACGGTAATTTTGCTGACGGGAAAGAAAAAGTCCGATATCAGCGAGATTATTTCTTTACTGAAGCGAAGCGGCGACGATCAGCGCGACAGCGTGGCAAGGCAGCTCAACGACGGGGCTACGGAACAATTCCGGCGATTTGGGCTAATTCAAGACAGCGTAAACAGAACCCTGCAAGAAAGCCGCGCCGAAACAAACGAGCAGCTCAGTAATTTTTCTATACAGCTTGATACGCGTCTGTCTTCCATACAGGAACAGACGCAGAGAACGCTCCAGACAAGCCGCGAAGAAACAAACAGCCAGCTGCGTGAATTCCAAGAGCGGCTTGACAGCCGTCTTTCGTCCATTCAGCGCGACAACGCCGAGAACATTGAAAAGGTCAACTCCACCCTTGAAGGCAAAATGAAGTCGCTTCAAGAAAGCAATGAAAAGCGGCTGGAACAGATGCAAGGCATAGTAGACGAGAAATTACAGACAACACTTGATTCACGTCTGAAACAATCCTTTGAACTGGTCGGCAAGCAACTGGACAGCGTTCAGCAGGGCTTGGGCGAAATGAAGAACCTTGCCGCCGACGCCAAGAGCCTTAAAAACGCTCTTACCAATGTCAAAGAGCGCGGTACATATGGCGAGGTGCGGCTTGAAAAACTGCTTTCCGACATTCTTGCGCCAAACCAATATGAGAAAAACATAGAAATCGACGACAACAAGCGGGTAGAATTCGCTGTCAATCTGCCCGGCAACGGCGATGCTCCGCTGCTGCTTCCAATAGACTCAAAGTTTCCGCTAGAAGATTACAACCGCTTACTTGACGCCGAAGACAGGCAGGCGATTGACGAGGCCCGAAAGTCACTGGAACGAGCGATAAGAACCTCTGCGAAAGATATCCACGAGAAGTATATCAAACCGCCGAAAACTACGGATTTCGCATTGATGTTCCTGCCTACCGAAGGCTTGTATGCCGAAGCAGTGCGCAACGCCGTACTCTTTGAGGAACTGCGCGAAAAATACAAGGTTATTGCGGTCGGCCCTACAACCCTGTCGGCGCTTCTGGCTTCGCTCCTGATAGGATTTAAGACGCTTACCATAGAACAGAGGTCACAGGATATATGGAATACCCTGCGCGGAGTAAAGGCTGAATTTGCGAATTTTGGCGCTGTTCTCAACACAGCCGGCAACCAGCTTGATACGGTGAAAAAAACTTTGGATAAACTGGTTACTACGCGAACAAAAGCAATTAACAGAAAACTTAAAGACCTCGAGGAATCAAGCGAAATCGGCAATACTCTCTTCCTTAAATCAGCCGAAGTTGATGCCGATGACGACAATGATGATGACGGCAGTGAATTTTAAACCAATAAATTGAGGAGGCAACACTATGTTCAAAACAGTATCGGAACAGCGTCAGGATACGTCTGAGAACCGCTTTGGCGGAAACGGCAAGGTCGTAATGGATCATGTGATGGAAAAGACCGACGTGCTGGGAAATTGCAGACTCTTCGCAAGGGTCACGCTCGAACCCGGCTGCTCCATCGGATATCACCAGCACGACAAGGAAGAGGAAATTTACTACATCCTAAGCGGGCAGGCTGTGGTCAACGACAATGGAGAAACCCGCACGGTGTACCCCGGCGACGCCGTATACACCGGAAACGGCGCGTTTCATTCCATCGAAAATCAGAGCGACGCCCCGCTTGAGTTCCTGGGTGTGATCCTGACATACCAGCCGCCGGAAAGATAGTCTAAAATGTCATATCTTGCGCTATACCGCAAGCTCCGCCCGTCGCGTTTCGCAGACGTCGTCGGGCAGGAGCACGTGGTTACGACACTTCAAAACCAAGTCAGTTCACGACGCATAGCCCACGCGTATTTATTTGTGGGTACGCGCGGCACGGGTAAGACCACCATGGCCAAGATATTCGCGCGCGCCATAAACTGCGTATCGCCGGAAGGCGGCGAAGCCTGCGGAAAGTGCGCGGCCTGCCTGACGTCGCAAGGCGGCGCGTCTCCGAATATACTTGAAATAGACGCCGCCAGCAACAACAGCGTCGACAATATCCGCGAACTGCGCGAAGAGATACGGCACGCCCCGATTTCGGGCACGTACAAAGTGCTCATAATCGACGAGGTTCACATGCTCTCCACAGGCGCGTTCAACGCGCTGCTCAAAACGCTGGAAGAGCCGCCCGCGCACGTGTTCTTCATACTGGCCACCACCGAGGTTCAAAAGATACCGGCCACAATACTTTCACGCTGCCAGCGCTTTGACTTCAAGCGTATCAGCCCGCGCGAAATGACGGCCGCCTTGCGCAAGTACATGGATAGCGAAGGCATAGACATAACCGACGACGCGCTGGACTACGTTGCGGCGCTTTCCGACGGGGCGATGCGCGACGCGCTGAGCCTTCTTGACCGTGCAGCCGCGCTGTACCAAGATGTCGCTATTACACGCGAAAATCTTCGGGAACTGACTGGCGCGGTGGATGAAGAGGTCTACTTAAATTTGACCAACGCTCTTCAAAGCTTCGACAGCCGAAATTGTCTTGAACTGATCGACGAAGCCGTGATGAACGGCCGCGACGTGACCCAGTTCGTGCATGAGTATGTGCGGTATCTGCGCGATCTGATGCTGAAAGTCAGCATGGGAGGACCCCCCCGGCAAGCGGACTATTCCGCAGAGCGCATACTCCGCCTTTTGACGCGTTTTGTAGAGCTTTCAAGCCAACTGCGATACTCCGGCAACGAGAGGATCAGCCTGGAAGTAGCGTGCATACGGCTGTGCAGCCCAGAGAACGCAGGATCGGAAGACAGCGGCGAGATACTCGCAAGGCTGGCAAAGCTTGAGCAAGGCCATCCCATCCGGCAAGACGCGCCGGACGTGCCGACAGCTTCACAACCAGCGCCGGCTTCAAAAGCAGATTCGCAAGGTATTCCGGCGCAAGCTACGCGGCAATCATCCGCGCAAACCGCACCGAAACCTGATTATCCCGCCTCCGAACCCACCCCCGACGACATAAAGGCGGCAATAAAGAACTTCGGCGCTCTGGCCGACCGCATGAGGATGCCCGTCAAGCGTATGCTCAAGTCCTCCAGTCCAAGATATGCAGGCGGCGGCTACCTCACAATCGTAACGGACGACGGCAACATATCCACATTGGAGCGCAGCAAGGATAAGATAAAGTCCGAGCTGGCCGTTATGTTCAAAAAAGATATAGACGTGGTGATCGTCCCAGCCGGCACATGGGGCGGCGACGGCAAGCGTCAGGCCGGCAACAGCGTCAAGGACTCCAGGGAGACATTCGCCGAAGTCTTTGGCGACGACATAGTTGAATACAGTTAGGAGCTGAAATTATGCCAAAAGGAATGGGCGGTATGGGTGGAATGGGCGGCATGAATATGAACAACCTGATGAAACAAGCCCAGAAAATGCAGCGCCAAATGGCCGATATGCAGACGGAGCTGGAGTCCAAGACCTATGAGGTCAGCTCCGGCGGCGGCGCGGTTAAGATCGTCATCAACGGAAAGAAAGAAGTTCAAGAGATAAACATTTCCCCCGACGTGGTAGACCCCGGCGACGTCGAGATGCTGCAAGACCTGGTGCTGACCGCTGTGAACGAGGCCATCCGCCAGGTGGAGGAATCCGCCGCGTCCCAGATGGGCAAGATCACCGGCGGCATGGGCCTGCCCGGAGGTCTCTTCTAGTGAACTACTACGGCAACGCGATAAACAGGCTCATTGAGGAGCTCTCAAAGTTACCGGGTGTGGGAGGCAAGTCTGCTCAAAGGCTCGCCTTTTATATTATCGCTATGCCGGGTGAGCGCGCGGGAGCCCTGGCGGAAGCTATTCTGGCCGCTAAGCGCGACATACGCTACTGCGGCCAGTGCTGCAACTTCACCGATTCCGACTCCTGCGCCCTATGCTCAAGCGCCCGGCGCGACGCCGACACCATCATGGTCGTGGAAGACCCGCGCGACCTGGCTGCCTACGAGCGTACGGGCGAATACCGCGGTATGTACCACGTCCTTCATGGCGCGATATCCCCCATGAACGGCGTAGGCCCCAACGAGCTCAAGATAAAAGAACTGCTGGCGCGCATACAGCGACACACCCCGTCTGAAGTCATCCTGGCCACCAATCCGAACGTCGAGGGCGAAGCCACCGCCATGTACCTTGGAAAGATACTCAAACCGCTGGACATAAAGGTCACCCGCATTGCCCACGGCGTACCCGTGGGCGGCGACCTGGAATTCGTCGACCAAGTGACGCTTAGCCGCGCGCTGCAATGGCGCCGCGAGATATAGCCCCGGGAGGGATGCGAATGACGGCACGAACCATATACCGCGTACTTGCGTTGGCAATGACCGCGCTTGTGCTGACGGGCAGCGCGCCGCTTTCGGACGAACAGGCGGGACTAATCCGGCTTTGGCGGTCGCTGCGAACACCCGAAGCGGTCGACGAGGTACGAGAGTTGGGCGGCATAACGATGTGGGTTCCGGCGGACTGGACGGTTACCGGAAGTGCGAAGTTCACGGAACATCCGATATTTGGCACTAGTTTTGATGTGACATACAGCATTCCCAGTACAGACTATCCAAATGGTATTCACACACACGCATATGTCTGGGTTCATGAGAACAGGCATGATGAAACGGCAATAGAATGGCTACATCCTTCTTGGAGGCAATCAGCCATAGAGTACGGCGTGAGGTATTTTGACGGGCGCGAGGGAGCGCACATACTGACCGAGGTTGAGCCGGGCAGCGATAAGATTCACGAGATGATAATAATTCCGTATGACGGAATGGTCTATAGAATAATATTTTGGCGCAGCGCGACAGACGAGGCGGAACTGGCCGTATTCGACAAGATGCGCGAGAGCATTCGGTTCACAAATGAGGAGGACGCACCATGAAGTACAACCATGTAGAGATAGAGAACAAGTGGCGAAAAAACTGGGAGGACAACCCCGTAAACGTGGACGACGGCACTAAGCCTAAGTTTTACTGCCTGGACATGTTCCCGTATCCTTCGGCGACCGGCTTGCACGTGGGGCATTGGCGGGGATATGTTCTAAGCGACGTGCTTGCGCGGTACAAGATGCTGCAGGGCTTCTACGTTCTTCATCCCATGGGGTGGGACGCGTTCGGTCTTCCGGCGGAAAATTACGCGATAAAGATAGGACGCCACCCAAAACCCACTACCGACGAGAACGTCGCGGCATTCAAGAAGCAGTTGCAGGGCATATCCGCGGTATACGACTGGTCGCGCGAAGTTAACACCACCGACCCGGGTTTTTACAAGTGGACGCAGTGGATATTCCTGAAAATGTTCGAGCACGGCCTGGCGTACGAGAAGGAAATGCCGCTTAACTGGTGCCCGAGCTGCAAGTGCGTCCTGGCAAACGAAGAGGCCGCCAGCGGCCAGTGCGAGCGCTGCCAGGCCGTCACCACCAAGAAAATGCAGCGCCAGTGGATGCTGAGGATTACGAACTACGCAGACCGCCTGCTTGAGGATATCGCCAAGCTCGACTGGCCGGAGAAGGTTAAAAAGATGCAAGCCGACTGGATCGGCAAGAGTTACGGCGCGCAGCTCAGCTTCCGCGTGGACGGAACGGACAAGCAAATCACGGTATACACAACGCGCCCCGACACGCTCTATGGCGCGACCTTCATGACCATAGCCCCGGAGAGCGAGCTTGTGGCGCAGGTGACGACCGAAGCGCAGCGCGCCAAGGTGGACGAGTATGTACTGACCGCCGGCGCTAAGTCCGCCGTTGACCGCCAAGCCGACCGCGACAAAACCGGCGTATTTACCGGAAGCTGCTGCGTCAATCCGGCGAACGGCGAATTAATGCAAATATGGGTAGCGGACTATGTGCTTGTGGATTACGGCACAGGCGCGATAATGGGCGTACCGGCCCATGACCAGCGCGACTTCGAGTTCGCGTCCAAGTTCGGGCTGCCTATCGTGAACGTGATTGAAAGCGAGGAAACCAAGGGCAAGACGAGCCTTATCGAATCCTACCTGGGCGACGGCGTATTTGTTAACTCGCCGCGCTGGAACGGCCTTGACGTGGCCGGTGCAAAGGAAGCCGCCATCGCCTTTGCGGAAGAGGAAGGCTTCGGCATGCGTACGGTCAACTACCGCCTGCGCGACTGGGTGTTCTCGCGCCAGCGTTACTGGGGGGAACCTATCCCCGTCATACATTGCGAGCATTGCGGCGTTGTCGGCGTGCCGGAAAACGACCTGCCCGTGCCGCTTCCTGACGTGGAAGCCTACGAGCCTACCGACACCGGCGAATCTCCCCTTGCCGCCATTGACGAATGGGTTAACGTCCCCTGCCCCAAGTGCGGCGCGCCCGCCAAGCGTGAGACGAACACAATGCCTCAGTGGGCGGGCTCGTCGTGGTACTTCCTGCGCTACGCCGACCCGCATAACGACGAGGTTCTCGCATCCAAGGAGGCCCTTCGCAAGTGGCTCCCCGTAGACTACTACGTGGGCGGCGTCGAGCACGCCGTGCTGCACCTGCTCTACGCCCGCTTCTATACAAAGTTCCTGTACGACATCGGCGCGGTCGAGTTCGAGGAGCCGTTCAAGAGGCTGTTCAACCAGGGCATGATCCTAAAGAACGGCGCAAAAATGTCCAAATCAGAGGGCAATGTCGTTTCGCCCGACGGCCTTATCGAAAAGTACGGCTGTGACTCGCTGCGCATGTACGAGCTGTTCGTGGGGCCGCCCGAAGTCGATTCCGAATGGGACGACAGCGGCATCGACGGCGTATACCGCTTCCTAAACAGGCTGTGGAAGCTTGTCGCCGAGCAATGGGACAAGCCCGCCGCGCCCACCGCCGAGTCGGAGTTCCTCCGCAACAAGATGATCTATGACATTACGTCGCGCCTCGACAATCTTCGCCTGAATACCGTGGTCAGCGGCTTCATGGAGTACTCCAACAAGCTTGGCGAACTGACCCGCGCACAGGGCGGAGTCGACCGCAAGGTCTTCGAGGACATGATAACGATGCTCTCGCCCTTCGCGCCGCACATTTCCGAGGAACTGTGGCAGCGCACGGGGCACGCGGGAAGCGTCTTCGCGGGCGCGTGGCCAACCTATGACGAAGCCAAGCTGGCTCAGGACAGCGTCGAAATCGCGCTGCAAATAAACGGCAAGGTACGCGACACGCTCGACATATCAGTGGACAACCCCAAGGAAGACGTGCTGGCACAGGCGCGGGAAAAACTGGCGGCAAAGCTTGAAGGCGTAAGTATTCTCAAGGAAGTCTACGTGCCGGGCAAGATCGTCAACTTCGTAGTGAAAGGATAGTGACGCCATGGATATTATCGTAAGAAATCCCAGTGACTCTGAAAAGGCCGACATGCTCAGGGAACCGACATGGGGCTGCGACGTATCGGAATTTAACTGGTACTATGACAATTCGGAAACATGCCTGCTAGTAGCCGGCAAAGTGACCGTCACACACAGCGGCGGCAGCGTTTCCTTCGGCGAAGGCGATATGATAACGTTCCCGCGCGGCCTCTCATGCGTCTGGAATGTAACGAAGCCCGTAAAGAAACACTATTATTTCTCATAGGAGCGGCCATGACGACGCGTGAACTTATAGACTACTGCCTGACCTACCCATCGGTATTCGAGGATCATCCGTTTGGCGAAGACGCGGCCGTCATCAAGCACATCGCCAACAAGAAGATGTTCGCCCTTGTCGGAACACTCAATGACAGGCTCCAAATAACCCTCAAGTGCGACCCCGACCGCGCCGACTTCCTGCGAAACGCCTACACCGACGTCACTCCGGGCTATCACTTCAACAAGAAACACTGGAACACCGTCTACCTTGGCGGCGATGTCCCCGAAGACGAGATGTTCGAGCTTGTAAATCACTCTTACGACCTGACAAAGCCAAAAACAAAAAAATAGCCGTGCCCCATTGCCCCGGCATTAGAGCCTGTTTAAAACAGGCTCTAATGCCTACAGTACGACCAGCTTAATGAGCAAGCGGCATTTGCAAGCTTAATATTTTTTCATGCTTTTTGAAATAAACACCATTATCTCGGACGAACAAACCATAATCGACGAAGAAACGCCGAACCATACAGAAATCATCATAATAATCAGCAATTATAATGTTCATTTCTTTTTCGGCATAAGGCCTTCCCATGTCAAACGCGCGGCATATTTCTTCAATGAGGATTAATTTTTTCTTGAGTTGCGCGGGCATCCTTGTTATTTTCCCGTTCAACATGAATGTGGATAGTATCTTTTGGCGGTAAATTTCCTCACGTTCATCTTCTGAAGCGTTATTGTCTTCTTTTTGTATCAAGTCAATAATACGCGGTGAAAAAACATCAGGGCAAAGGGAATAGATAATGTAGTATTGTTCTCTTCGGGATTGAACTGCGCCGATTTCCTCTAATTTTTTCAAGTGGCTTGAAATAGTTGCCGGGGAAAGGTCTAGTCTTTCGGCAAGCCGCTCGACATACATATCCTCCTTGCTTAAAGAGTTGAGAATTTTCAAGCGTGATGTATCGGCCAAACACTTAAACAACTGTAAAGCATTAACAGATTCCATGGATTGCCTCCTGTAAAATGTGACTTTGCACATTATGATTATACAGAAGCAAAAATATTATATCAATATTGTTTTTGTATATATCTAAATAATTAACATGAGTTCTAAGAACCTGCGGTCAATAACCGAAATGCTGGCTAGAAGCGGCGACGCCCGGGGTCCCCGCGAAGCCCGGTTTTGGCTTCGTGGAGTGGACTGAGCGTACCCACAGTGGTACACAAGGAGCCGCTGACGACAAGTGGCGGAAAACCGGGGCCTCCACGAAGCCCGCTTCTGGCTTCGACCTTCTAGACGGCGTTGAGCGTTATTGACCGCTGGTTCTAAATGCTGCCTTCCCTGCGCTCGATGATTTTAGAGACTTTTCGGCGGACTCGCCCCAGGGCGTTTTCTACGGCCTTAGCGTTACGCGAAAGCTCGCCAGCTATTTCTTGGTAACTCTTGCCGCTAAGGTAGAGTGAAAGCACACGAAGCTCCAGATTGCTGAGAATCTTCTCCATGCTGCTCTCGATAAACAGCTTGTCCTCGCGGCCAATAAGCAGTTCCTCGGGGTCGCAGCGACGTGAGTCGCTCAGCCTTTCCAGAAGAGACGCCTGGGGATCGTCAGAGTCGTCCGCTCCAAACGCGGGCTTGAAAAAGGACACATAGGAATTCAGCGGCATGTGCTTCTGGCGCGACGCGGCCTTGATGGCCGTAATTATCTGCCGCGTGATACACATCGTCGCAAACGAGCCAAAGCTTGACTGATCGAACTTATAATCCCTAATAGCCTTAAACAGGCCGATCATGCCCTCCTGTACGATGTCGTCGCGATCCGCGCCGGCAATGAAGTACATCCGCGACTTGAGCTTCACCAGATGCTTGTACTTGCCGATCAGGAAATCTAAGGCGCAGTCGTCGCCCTCGCGGTAAAGACGCAGGGCCTCTTCGTCGGATAATCGTGAAATATGTAGGCTGCCTTGCTTCATTGCCGCGTGCCTCCTTTTCCCCTAAAGTGACGCATATCTTCGAGATGCCGCGCCGTCTCTTCGTCCAGGTTGTCAATCAGCAAATTCCGCTTCACCGATTTACGACCGATATAGTTATCGAGCAGCGCTTGTTTTTGTATGCTTATCTCACGCACAAACTCATTAACCGACATGCGGAAGGCACCTCTACCAAGCGACACGATCTGCTCGGTGTAGTCGGATGTCACCACGCGCACAACCGATGTGCGCGAAAGCGCCGCACAAAGGGATTCGATAAGGTTGTCGGCGGTTTCGCCTTCCTTGGTGTATACGATGCTTACGCCCGCCTCCGCCGCGAACTTGCCGGGGTTGCCCTTCACTTTATGGGCGTCGAAGACGATGGTCACGTCATGACCGGACGCACCCTGGTAGTCCGCCAGAATATCTATAAGCCTGTCGCGCGCGTCCGCAAGCGAGTGCGCCGCCTCAGCCCTAAGCTCGTCCCAGGCGAAAATCATGTTATAGCCATCGACCAGAACGTGCTCTCTTTTAGACTTGCGCCCCATCGCCCGTACGCTGCCTCACGGCCTCGTACATAAGGACTCCCGCGGCCACCGACGCGTTGAGCGAATCAAGCTTGCCCCGCATCGGCACACCGACCCCGAAATCGCATTTCTGTCTGACGAGCCGCGACACACCCTCGCCCTCCGAGCCGATGACAATTGCAAGCGCGCCCTTCAAGTCCCGCGTATACATCGCCTTGGCCCCGAAATCCGCCGCGGCGATCCACAGCCCGCGCTTCTTCAAATCTTCAATAACCGTCACCAGGTTGGGTACGCGCGCAACCAGCACATGAGCCACAGCCCCCGCCGAAGCCTTCGTGACAATCGGCGTAATGCCGGCCGCCCGCCGCTTGGGGATGATTACGCCGTGAGCCCCGCTCGCGTCGGCCGTACGTATTATAGCTCCCAAATTATGCGGGTCGGTCACGCCGTCCAGCACGATAACAAAAGGAGCTTCGCCGCGTTCGTCGGCAAGCGCGAACATGTCCTCTACTTCGGCGTATTCCTGAGGCGGACACAGCGCCACCACTCCCTGATGATTCGCGCCTCCGGCCAGCAGCTCGAGCCGCGCGCGGTCAACTTCCTGCACGACTATCCTGCGCTCCCGGGCCTTCGCAGCGATCATCTTCAGGCTGCCTTCCACGCCGTCCTTGCGAAGCAGCACCTTGTCCACAGGCTTGCCGTGATTGATCGCCTCGAGCACGGCGTTGCGCCCTATCAAGCAGTAATTCTCATCGGCCCCGGCGTCCGCTTTATCAGGTTTCCCGGCGTCGGGCCGCTTGATCTGTTTAACCTTGTCCGCTCTGCCAAACTTCTCAAATGCCGCCGACTTGCCTCGTCCCGGCTTTGCGGCACGTACGCTCTTGCCCGGCTCATGAGATTTGCCGCGCATATCTCGTGAACCCGGCCTTTGTGCCCTTCCCTTACCGTGTATCTTTGTAAACGCCATAATCTTCCCCTAACAAAATAATAATCAATAAATTATCGACCAGCATTTATCTCAATATAGCACTTCCCTTCGACACTTGCTGAATTGGAGCCGGAATCGCAATGGTTCAATGCGATTTCCGGCGAACAATGAAGCTTAGTGTCAAGTGGAATTGCGATAAAATCAAATCTAACCACTATCGCAAATAATTATGCTAAACAGCTCCTCAATCCGCTCGGTCTTTCCGGTCAGGTAGAGGTATCCGAACAGCGCCTCGAGCCCGGTGGCGTGCCGATAGTCCGATATGGAAGCGTTCTTTGCCGTCGAGTATGAACGCGCGTTCCGACCCCGTTTCAACACCTGCAGTTCGTCGTCATTCAGGCGGTCGTATATCTTGAAGTAGGCGTCGCTTTGCGCCTTGGCGCACACAAGAGCCGCCGACTTTTTGTGAAGCTTGGCGGCCTGCGAGTTACCGTCTCTGGCAAGCACATGCGAACGCACCAGCAACTCGAACACCGCGTCTCCGATATATGCCAGCGTAAGCGGAGAATACCCGGCCCCATCACCCTTTGTCGCTTGTAAACCCATCACTGTCCCGTATTCTCCCGTAGCTTCGACGCGATCTTCCTGACATTCGCGGTAATGGCCTTGCCGAACCCCTTGACGCCGTACCGCTCTATTACGCTTTCGTAGAGCTTCTCCATTGTTTCGCCATACCTCTTGGAACTCAAAGGCTTCAATGTTTCGTGGGCGTTTCGGATCAGAGTCGAAGCCTTGGCTTTGTCTGTCAGCGCAGTGTACAACACGTCGGCCAACTGCGCGTCGTCATCGAAAATGTAGCTGTTATAACCGTCGATCAGGGTATTTGCGATGCTTGTGTCGCGCTTGGCTACGACCGGCACGCTGGAAGCCATGGCCTCGTAGTACGTCAGTCCCTGTGTTTCCGATGTCGAAGCCGTGGCGAACACATCGCCGACCTGGTAGTAACTGCCTATCTCGGCCAGCGGTTTGCCGCCCGTAAATATCACCGACTTGCCGACACCAAGGCTTGCGGCCAGCGAGGTCATCTCACCGATGATAGGGCCATTGCCCACCATCACCAGCTTGGCTTCGGGTATGCGCCTGAGCAGACCTGGCATTGCGCCTATCAGAACGTCCACGCTTTTTTCCTTGGCGACACGGCCTACATTTATGATTACGGGGCAGCCATCGCTTATTCCCAGACTCTCCCTTAATGCACGAATTTCCTCCGGTGCAAAACCGGATTTTGCGAAGGGGCCGAAGTTGATCCCCGTAGGCACGACCTCGACATCCCGCTTAACGCCATAGCTCAGAAGGCTCTCGCGGGTACTGGGAGCCGGAGCCACGACGATCTGAGCGCGGTTGCAAAACAACCTGGAGAACCTTCCGGCCATCTTGCGGGTTATTAAGCGGCCGTTGGCTACATAGTGAACGTAGTCCTCGTACATAGTATGGTAGGTATGGACGTGCGGCTTGCGAAGATATTCCGACACGATCTTTCCAAGCCATCCCACGCTGAACTCAGTATGGGTGTGTATCACGTCCAGGCCAAGCCTGCGCATATTTATCAGCAGGCGCGGAGGGTACATGTAGGTTGCGCGGTATGCCGGCGAGAACACGAAGGGCATACTCGGCAAGCGGAACACATTCCGCTCTTTTTCATTCACCGCGGGATCCTTGGCTGTGAATATAAATACCTTGTGACCGCGCGACTCAAGTTCGTTCTTTAGCGTATTAACGGAAGTAGCGACTCCATTTATCTGCGGGCAGTAGGTGTCGGTGAAAATTCCGATGTTCAATAAATCTTCCTCCAAGCCGGTCAATTATAACCTTAACGCTGTCAATGCATCGGATATGTGCGCCTGAATCTTTGATTTTGTTATTTCGTCATGTACACGGAATGCGGGGGACTGAGCCTTTTGCAGCAACGCTTCAAGCTCCGCCCTCCTCCGGTTCTCGCGGTACAGGCCGGCCAGCGTCATGAATACTTTCGTGGTATCCGCGCCCACGTTCACGGCTTCCTCCAGAACAGCGCGCGCCTCATCCTTCTGTTCGCGGCGCAGCAGCTCGTCGGCCCACTCTTGAAGAGCCTGCACATATCTGTTGAAATTCGCCTCGCACTGCGCGATACGGTCGATGTTCTGGGGGCCGAACGCGTGTTTTATTTCGATGTTCGAGAGGTTGGTTTTCATCATCACGGCCTGAGACGCCGCGTGCGCCTTTTCCTGCTTTTGCAGAAGCTGCGAATCCTCGCTGTCCGCGTTAATACACGCGCTTTGCGGGAAGTTGGACTTGATAATCATCGAGTCGTCAATGTCGCGTTTGCGCGAAAGATTAGCCTGGCGCTCCGCCTCCAGGTACGCGTTCATCTTGTCGTAACGCCCGCGGCTTCCGCGGCGCATCATAAACTGCAACAGCCCAACGAACGCCAGGAAAAAGATAGTCGTGCCGATAAAAGCTGAATAGTCCCCTCCCAGAAACCCAATCTCGACACCGTCTTCCGAACGTAAATAAAAATTTATCAGGAAAACGACCGACACAACGATGACTGCGGGGAAAAAGAATCGGATTATCCTCGATCTGGGTCTATTCATATTTCATCTCCTCATTTAGGTAAGCAAGTCAGCGTTCTTGAAATTTTGCTGTACCGCATACTCTATTATAATACGCGTCAAGCACATTATCAATTAAATTTTCGCGGCCTGTACAAAATTTTTTAGAATCTGCTTACTATCTTTTTCCTGTCTGATTTGCGAGTTGATTTTTCGCCATTCTAGGAACCGACGACGAAAGGCGGAAAATCAGCCGCAAAGATGATGGGAAAAGATAGTAAGCAGGTTCTTAGGCAGAGTTCGACGAACAGTTTTTAGACGCCTCGTTTGCTTGACACAAAAGCCGCGTATTGGTAGAATATATGTTATTAAGAACGAGAGGGGTACACCCATGAAGTCCAGAAAACCCAAACCTGACTACAGGCGCATAGCAGCGGCGGCGTTAGCAATCATGATCGCCCTGGTAATGGTGCTGGGGATGCTTTCACCGCTGTTTGCCTCGCCTCTGGCCGACGCCGCAATCACCGACGGCCAGATAGGTTATAACCGGATGTACCGGATGGGAGGCTACACGCCGTTTCGCGTGAGCCTCGCAAACAGCGGAGAGGCCGCGTTCGAGGGAACGCTGCGCATTATGGTGGACGTTGCTCAAGTCCAGTCCGAGCGCAACTTCGTCAGCTACTCAAGCGAGGTATTCCTTCCGGCCGGCTCTACGCAGGACGTAGAGCTGGTCATCCCGCTTTCCGCTTTCCGGCGGACACACCGCGCCGTGCTTGCGGACTCTGCCGGACGGATTGTATCGTCGCGCACGATGTTTGCCTCGTCTGTTGATACGCATACCGCTATGGCGGCTATATTTACCGGCTATCACAGCACTCAGGGCGCCAGCCGCCTGCGCTGGCTGCAGTTGGACGACAGAGGCTTCGGCCATTTTCCGATACTTAACGAGCGCCTGATCTTCCTTGACGAATCAACATTCCCGTCCAGTCTCCAAACTATGAACAATTTCAACATGATAGTGTTAGACGCAGTCAATGTTGTCGAGCGGTTAAGCGAAGCTCAGCTCGACGCGCTGTACAAATGGGTATACGAGGGAGGCGCTCTTGTCGTCAGCGGGAGCACAGGCTACGGACTCGATATAACGCCGTCGCAAACCGACCTTGATTTCAGGGGCGAGTTCTCAGTATCTCTCCCCAACGAAGGCCAACTCGCCTATGTTCCCCAACCGGAGTCCCTCGGCGAAGCGCGCGAACTGACACATATATTCCCTTTTGGCTCCGGCACGGTCTTTGTGCATATGTTCTCCCTTACCGGCGAGCCGTTTACAACATTCGAGGGCGGTATAGACTTCCTTTCGGAGATATACAGAACTGCGATTACGCCGGGCTCCCCCCAGCGCGGATTGACGTTCCACGAAATGATCCGGCTCACCAACAACCTGCCGTCGTTTAACGACACCCAGCTTACCGTTATTCTAGCGATAGTGGGGCTATACGCGCTGATTCTTGGCTCTGTGCTCTACATCGTTCTCAAAAAGCGCGACAAACGCGAAGCCGCCATCTACGTAATCCCGGCGGCAGCTCTTGGCGTGACCGCCGTCATAGCCGTCATCGGTCTTGGCTCGAGCTATCAGGCGCCCATCACCAATACCGTCATGCGGCTTGTGCTCGAAAACGGAACCGGCCTAGCCGCGGCCGAGTCGTTTACGGGGGTACACACTCCGGCAAGCGGCGACATCGTGGTAACGTTGGCAAACGACGCTGCGATCCGCTTCGAGTCCATACCCCCCTGGCACATTATGCCAAGGGGCAATCTATTATCCAGTTTCATGCCGGCTATGCCTGTGCCGCCCCATAACCACCCCGTCAGAATAACCGAGCGCAACGAGGCTGAGATACCTATTGACGGCTATCCGCGCATCACATACTTCAACCGCGCCAGTTGGAACGGCAACCACTTCTCGCAGAACACGGAAGTGGAGCTTGAGGGCGCGCTGGACGGCGAATTCCATTTCGATGAAAACGTACTGGTCGGACGCCTGCGCAACAATACCGGCCTGGACCTTCATGACGTTATAGTAACCATCGGTTCCGCCACCGAGCGCCACGACTTCCTGGCAAACGGCGATACGCTTGATTTTCGAAAGTATCTTGGATCCGCCCCGCCTCACTTCTCCCCCTGGAATATTTTGGACGACGCGTTCCCATTCCACGGCCTTGGCCACGGGCTCTCACCGGAAGAAGGCCGCAACCTCCAGTTCAGGCGTGAAGTACTAAGCACCATGATAATGGGTGGCCTTGGAAACGCAATGTTTAGTACTTCCGGGAAACGCGGCGTTGTCGTCGCCCCCGGCAGAGCCGTCGCCGTACCCTCACCCGCCTCAGCGGTAACGCCGCCTGCCGTCGAATACCCATATGACGAATATCCGGGTTACGAGCCGTCAGCCCGCCCCATAACCCGCCGCGAAGCGATTGCGCCCATAATCGTCCGCGTAATGGCCTACAACTTCGACGACGTCACCGGTATGGGGATCAACGTAGGCGGTACGCCGGCCAAGTCCATTCACACCAACTTTGTCGTCGCGGGTCTTCCCGCCGGACTCGGATCAAGTTCAAGCTTCGACTTGCCCATGGGCATCATAGGCTTTACCGCTATAGAGTCCAATGTAAACTTCGACCACCACGATTTCTCCAACGAGTTCCACGTACAGGACTCAGGCTTCATTAACTTCATCTACAATTTTGACGCGCGGATCGACATCCTTCAGGTATCATGGGAGTCCCCCATGCACGCTGCCGGCATGTACAAATTTATCTACAATCACTACACCGGCGAATGGGAGAACATCCGCCCCGAATACAACGACGACATAGGCGACTACATCTATAACGGTGAACTGCGCCTGCGCGCCGAATTTCAGCCCTTTAACTGGATCAGCGCGCCCAGAATCCGCATAGTGGGAGGCAACTAATGCTAGAACTTGTCAACCTTGTGAAAAAATATGGTAAGGTCACCGCGCTAGACGGCATAAATCTGCATATCGCGTCCGAGAGCATCTTCGGTTTTGTAGGGCCAAACGGCGCGGGCAAAACCACCGCCATGAAGATCATTACCGGCCTGCTTGCTGCCACATCG
Organism: Defluviitaleaceae bacterium; assembly: GCA_009780015.1. Classification (GTDB taxonomy): domain Bacteria; phylum Bacillota; class Clostridia; order Lachnospirales; family WRAA01; genus WRAA01. The sequence continues at coordinate 21,784 of WRAW01000033.1, forward strand.
GGAGAGGTACGCGTCGGCGGCGCAAATCAAGTTCAATCTCGCCACGCGCTGGCCGAAAAAATCGGCTACATGCCCGATTTCTTCGGCGTGTACGACGACCTCAAGGTCAGCGAATACATGGACTTTTACGCCGGGACGTACTACATCCCATACTCCGGCCGCCGCGCTGTCATCGACCGCCTGTTAGACCTGGTCAACCTGACCGACAAGCGCGACGAATACGTCGACTTGCTCTCGCGCGGCATGAAGCAGCGCCTGTGCCTGGCCCGCAGCCTTATACACGACCCCGAGATACTTGTGCTGGACGAACCCGCCTCCGGCCTTGACCCGCGCTCCCGCGTAGAGATGAAGGCCGTGCTCCGCCAGCTTCGCAGCCTGGGCAAGACTATAATCGTCTCGTCGCACATACTGCCCGAGCTTTCTGAAATGTGTACGGACATTGGTATAATATCCCACGGCAAGATGATTGCTACCGGCACGGTTGACGACATTCTAAGGAATCTCCATAGCGCCCGCGTTATTCAGATAAGGCCGCTGGACGGCGTCGAAAAGCTCACGGACTTCCTCCGCACCAAACTGGAAGCCGGAGACATCACTCAGTCCATGGGCGGCGTAGAGTTTCCATTCGCGGGGGACGATTCCGCCTTGGCCGCCCTTGTGAAGGACATCGTAAACAACGACATCGGCCTCGTCGCCGTATCTGAAAAACAGGGCAGCCTCGAGGACGTCTACATGCAGTTGACAAACCCGGAACACGCCGCCGAAACCGAAACCATATCAGTATCTTAGAAGGAGCCGCTCAACATGAAAATGCTTAACCCCGTATTCCGACGCGAATTGATAACCGCCCTTAGAAACAGGCGCACATTCATGGCAGTCGGCGCGTATGTCCTCTTCCTGCTGGCGATGGCGGCTTTTATGCTGTACGCATCAATTCGTCTCGACTTCATAGAAGGCTTCCATCCGCAAATTACCATTACCATCTATAACCTGCTCTCAGGCATACAGCTCGCGCTTATAATACTGCTTGTTCCGGCCATTACCGCAGGCCAGATAAACGGCGAACGAGAACGCCAGACCCTCGACCTGATGCTTGTCACAAAGATGTCGACCTTTACAATAGTAGTGGGCAAGCTGCTTAGCTCATTAATGCTGGTGCTGCTCATGATCGTGGCCAGCGTTCCGGTGTTCGGAGCGTTCGTATACTTCGGCGCGGTCTCGCCGGCCAAACTCCTGGAACAAACGCTGTTCATGCTCGTAACCGCGACAATGGCCGGTAGCGTCTCAATACTGTGTTCGATTGTGTTCAAGCGCGCCATGGTCGCATATGTGTTCAGCTACTTTGTGATGCTGCTGCTGACCACGATCACGGCGGCGGTCGTCGGCTCTATCTTCAACGTGCTTCATACCACGCACTTCAATAACATGCAGCTTGGCGGCATATTCGTACCGTTTATACTCTCCCTGCAATGGCGGGAGCTCTTTACCTGGCTTTTGGCGCTCAACCCCGTGGTTGGCTTCCTGTCGCTTCAGGATGCACAGTCGGGCACAGTCAGTCTCGACTCCTTCCTGACTCAATTCCTGTTCAACTTCCAGGACGTGCGGCTGACGACACAACTCCCTCTCTGGCTTGTAAACATTTGGATAAACATAGGTCTGTCATGCGTGTTTGTGGGGCTTTCATCGTGGCTTCTGATGCCTGCGCGCCGCCTTGGTAAATTCTCATTTTCATAATTAGTTGAATTTTTCGCGCCTTTGTGTTATATTATAATACAAACATCGACAGAGAGGCAGGTGCCGGTTAGTGGATGAAGACAAGAAAAAAGAGGCAAGCTCAGACGCTCCGAATCTTGGAGGCATAAACCTGGACGATATCGACCTTGACAATATTAACTTAGACGAAATAAACCTGGACGACTTAAATTTAGACGATATAGACGGCGACGAATTTAACCTTGACTTGAACGCACTCAGCAGTCAGTTGGATGAATTCAATCAGAACAACCCAGCCGAAAAAGATGAATTTAACATCGATCTGGAAGAACTTAGCAGTCAGTTATCCGAGCTCAACCTGGACGGCGCGGAGGGCTTAGAGGGTTTAGATCTCAACCTGGAAGAACTAACCGGCTCCGGCGATTTCGATGACCCGGAATTCCAGACGGAAACGAGCATTCCAGACGACATAGCCGCCCAATTCTTCTCAAGTCCGGCCGCCAGTATGGCTATGGCCGCCGCTGACTCAGACAATCCGCTTGACTTACTTATAAACGAGGCGCTTTCCAGGGAAGCCGCAACCGAATTCGACGAAAAGTCCCTGAGCCTCGGCGAAGAGGCACTGTCTGTCGACCGGCCTGCCGCCATTTACGACGGTAAAAACGCCGCGCCCGTAGATATGTCCGCCTTGGACGCACTAAAAGAATCCAAGCGCAAACTACCCCTGATCGTCAATCTTCTGCTTGGCTTACCCTCAAAATACATGTACGCCGCCCTGGGCGTTATCGTTATAATGCTTACAACAACCAGCATCTTCGGGTATACTCTATTATTCGGCGCGGAATCCAGGCGGCGTAGCTTTGAGCGCGACGGCGGCATATACCTGGTTCAGTCCCATGGCTCCGCCAACAGCGCGCACCAGATATTCATCGACAACAGGGTAATCCAGCTTGGAGACATCGAGTTCGAGATTATTTCAGCCACGTTTGATTCGGAAAAAAGCGTCTTTAACTTCTCGAACCCCATCGACCAGTCCTATCTTAACTTTTTCATTCGAGAAGACAACGGCATCCTGAGATACGTAGACCTCCGAACCATCGTTCTGGATGTTCCAAGCAATTCACTGCATATGCAGGCTCTTACCAGTGGTATACGTGACTTTACTCTGATTGCCGCGGACACCACTACCGGAGAACAGACCAGCGTTGATTTTCGTTTCTCTCAAAACCTTGTGCATCCTTTGGCGCTGCATGCTGGCAACCGTATACACCTAAACTTTGAGTACGCACCTTTCAGCGTTTTTCTTGATGACAGTACATTCTCGCCGGCGTCAACATTTATATCATACTCCATTGTAAACGACGTTCCATACCTCGACCCTTATGCGACATATGGTTTTAGCCCCAGCCTAAGTCTCCGCGAGGGTGTAAGCGCCGTACGTACCATCTCCGAAGAAACTACGTCCTTTAACTACGGCAGGGTGATACTTGGTACTGTTAACACACAGCCTTTGCGAAGCTTGCTCCAGCCGATAGAACTTACCTTCAACGGCTTAAATCGTCAGTATCCGCTAAACATAGAGATGCCCGTCGCACCATTACTAAGCCGCGTCGAACCTCCAACCCTAATTCCTCTTGACTATCGTCACAGTATATTTATCGAAGGCATGGCTCATAGCATCAGAGACAATCTCTTCGTGCTCGTATTTAATACCCAGAATCAAATGATTCCGCTGCCCTATGAAGCCGAAGATCTGCTGGAATTCATGGAATCCTATCGCTACGACTTCCGTAGCGAATTCGCTGCGATGAACGCATTTTTCCGCCGCGAGAGAATAGACCCTTACTTTAACCGCGTCGAAACCATAATGACCGCATACATTCTAGTAGACACGCCCCTGGGGCAGGCTCGTGTCCCAGGCCGGGCGCTTCACGGAAGACAGGGCTCCGATGTGCTCTTCGATCTATCAGACTTTGGCGCAAGCGTAACAGGATCTCCACTTTCTAATATATCGCTGTTGATAGAATCCGTAGAGCTCGTGCGCGAACCTGATGTTAACAGCCTTGAAATGTCCCGCCTCTCAACATCACCAAATCTTTTCAACGAAATATTCTTTACGGATATCATCGAGCAATTTGTGGATCGACTTAGATACAAGTCAGGTGAAATAAGCCGCACCCAGCTTGGAAGCTTCGATGAGCGCGTCTTCGTTAACCCCGCTGACTTCCAGCGTATCTATACACAAGATGCCTCTGCCTCCGGCGAAGCGATGTTCAACGCCCAAGTCCTTGCCGGTACTGTTCACAATAACCGGTTATACGCCATAGTCCGTGAAATGTGGCAATCCGGCCCGCTTGACCCCCTTAGCAATCACCTCCTGACATACAAAGTCTATGCCGAACAGGACAGCAACGGCAGATGGATTATCACCCGCAACGAGGTCATAAGCGGCAGCTAAGTAAGAAGTAAACAAAAAAGAGAGCCGGTCTATACGTGCTCTCTTTCTATTCTCTGTTAATTCGTAATGGAGGGAGAAGGATTTGAACCTTCGAAATCGTCGATAACAGATTTACAGTCTGCCCCCTTTGGCCACTCGGGAACCCCTCCGTAAAAAAAGCCGATGAACGGACTCGAACCGTTAACCTGCTGATTACAAGTCAGCTGCTCTGCCAA
>WRAW01000034.1 GCA_009780015.1 Defluviitaleaceae bacterium
GAACTGTTCGCGGCTTATTTCGCTTGGGTAGGGCTTCCTCATGTCTTTTCGCTCCGTAGGTATAATTTTATATAATTATACCTTGCCTATCGAACTCTGGGTAGATAGTAAACAGGTTCTGAGATTTCGGCTTAAAACAAATTTCGCCCAAGATTATTATTCGCCAACTTCTCAACCATACATCAGGCATACCAGATTATTTTGATGAATCTGTAATGGATGATATGTCGGAATTGTGGGCAGTGTTCCCAAGCTACCTTATGCGCAAACCGTCGGACATGATACCGACATTTGTTGACAAGCCTATGATGTACAGCCCCGGCGAGAGGTTTCAATATAACAACACAGGCTATACTGTACTTGCTATGATAATTGAAAAAGTTACCGGCATGGATTTTGACAAATATCTTGCTAAGTTGATTTTCGAGCCGTGCGGCATGAAAAGTACAGGATATTATGAACTTGACCGCTTGCCTGCAAATTGTGCAGCCGCCTATATCTATGACAAAGAGCGGGGCGAGTATTTCACAAATATCTATAGCACCAATGCAAAAAGTGATGGAGCAGGTGGGGTGTATACAACAGTAGATGACGTGGAGCGATATTGGAAACACTTCTTAGCCGGAGATATTGTCAGCCAGGAAACCGCAAAAACCATGACTGCCCTGCAAGCGTCCGGCAAAGATGGTGCGAGATATGGGTTTGGATTTTGGCTTAAAGGTGATACCCCCTTTTTCCAAGGCATGGATCCGGGCATTAGCTTTATAACTCGCCGTCAGGACAACGGTATTTTAACAATTCTTATGAGCAACTTTTGCAGTAATGTTTGGAAGCTAAACAGCAATATAGAAGATGTGCTTTGCGAATTATAGACATATAGGCAGGAGCGGAACAATCGCCCTGCCTGTTTTTTGGCATGATTAAAATGTATTTAGCAGGATATTCCGCATGATTTCACATGTTGCATCTTGTCAAGGACTTTTTCAGCACTTCACAAAAAAGACGTAAAAAAGCCCGTCAAAAGGGTTTAATCTCTTGTCGGGCGGACAATGCTTTAGGTTTATTTGCTTAAATTTATTACCCATTAATCTCTTGACACATAGTGAAATGATACTTATAATAGTCTCATCAATAATTTTGGAGGCTCTTATGGAAAATGCAACCACTGAATATTTAAAGACATTCAAAGCACTGTATTATGACCTTTACTCTAATGGAAACAGTAGTCGAGCAGAAAGAATCGTTTCAGATGTAACTAGATTATTATTATGCAAACTTGCCTGCGAGAAGTCGGATTTGAATATTATTGAAGAATACTTAATAGGTAATAATAGCTTTGAAGATAAGATATTACCTCACATAAAAGAAATTTATCCTAGACTGTTCTCACAATTTAATGGTTTCTCTTTTTCAGAAGAAGCTATCCGGCGTAGTTTAAAGACTCTTTCTGTAATAACATTACAAAAATCACCGGCCCATATAATAGGAGATGCTTTCCAAGTAATCATAGGTTCTAATCTTAGAGGAGATAAAGGACAATTTTTTACCCCTCATAGCGTAGTTAAAAGCATGGTAGACATTGTTCAACCTGAAATAAATCACACAATTATTGACCCTGCTTGTGGTACAGGTGGATTTTTATGTGAGGCATATCAATTTATCAGTAAGAATCATAATAAATTCAACGCAAAATTTATTGGTGTTGATAAAGATAAAGATATGACCGATTTAACCCAAACGCTGATGGAAATTATTGATGGTGATAAGTCAGACGTTTGTAATTTTAATTCTCTTGATATTGGTAACGAATTGAATCCCCTCCGTAAATATATAAATGCTTCAGATGTTATCTTAACAAACCCACCTTTTGGTTCAAAAATAGGAGTAACAGATGAGTCCATACTTTCACAATTCGAGTTTGGGCATAACTGGGTTTACTCTCAAAAAGAAAACAAGTGGCATATGCTTGATTCAATTTGCAAATCGCAAGACCCACAAATATTATTTATTGAACTTTGTGTTAGCCTTTTGAACCAAAATGGAAAAATGGCGATTGTTTTACCAGAGGGTGTTTTTGGAAACAAAACATATGGCTTTGTTTGGACTTATTTGTTAAGCAAAGGCAAAATATATTCTTTAATTGATTGTCCAAGGAATACGTTTCAACCCTCAACGGACACTAAGACAAACATTTTATTTTTTCAAAAGAGCGAACCCCAACCAGAATTAAAAACTTGGATCGCTATCGCAAAACACTGTGGGCACGATAGACGTGGGAGAACAATCAACTCATCTGGGAAGCCTATTGCAAATGACTTTTTGAATATTGGCGAAACTTATACAAGCAGGCAAACAAGTTCATACTGGCACGAAGCAATCTTGGACAAAAAATACTTCGTTCCTAGATACTATGTCGTACAAAGAAACAGTGCGAATTTGAGAGAAGTGGGAGAACTTACTACTTTAGGAGAACTCACTGAAAGCAATTTTTTGAGCATTCGAAGCGGTCACGAGGTCGGAAGTGATGCTTATGGCACGGGTGATATTCCATTTGTCCGAACTTCGGATATAAACAATCTTGAGATTTCTAGTGACCCAACAAATTCGGTTAGCGAGGAAGTATATATGAAATATTGTGACCAACAAAATCTTTCCGAGGGCAATATCTTATTAATCGCCGATGGAAGATATAGAATTGGCAAAACAGCGATATTAAATAAGCACAATAGGAGATGTGTGGTTCAAAGTCATATAGACATAATTTCTGTGTCGAGTGAAAGCCCCGTATTCCCATATGAATTACTTTACATCCTTAATCTTGAAAGTGTACAGGAGCAAATTCGCAGTCTAATTTTCATTCAATCAACACTTGGAACACTTGGATCAAGAATTAAAGAGATTAGGATACCAATTCCACACAGAACCACCGACTGGAAAAATAAAATTTCGGAATTTCAAATTTGTCTTGAAACTCGTGCTGACCTATTATTACGGGTTAAGGCGTTTGAACATTCATTTGAAATATAATGATTATTACACATACCAAGCTATAGACAAAAGGGCAGTAGCAAAATACGCTATGCCCCATGTTTGTCTATCTTCTTGCTAAAATACCCTCAATCCAGGCGTAAAACTCGTCCAATGTTTTTGCACCTTGAGCAATATTACATTCTCTATGTGCAAATCCGATATTCTCTGCATTATGGATTCTCGGGTTTTTATGGCAAGTCTCAATTTCAGCTTTTCCTCGTTTCGCCAATCTGAAATCTGCAAAATTCATCGGCAATTTGCATATTTCACAAACTGTTGATGATATGATGAATTTACCATGAATTTCTTCAAGGTATTCAGTAATATCATCAGGCGAGATTGGACTATTATTCATTTGATACGCTAACCATGTTAATTTTGTTGCAACTTCAATACATGAATCATAATCCGCCGCCTTTTCCCTTAGCTTTGAAATTACACCGGGTTTGAGATTCGCCATATTCAATTCAAATTTCGAAAGTTCTTCATCCGGCAATTTCATCACCCAACGGAGTATGCGATTAGGTCCCGCATCGTCGCTTTTCCAAGCTGCACCAGTTGTCATTGTAGAATCACGAATGATTTTTTGAGCCACATTTGGGGCAACTGACTTTAAGTGCCTAAGAAATGGATATTCGTTGCACGCTCCATCATGACCCTCTGGAAGATGGCATCGTCGAATGACAACTTCATTGTACCTCGAACGACTATTAATCTGTCTGTTACAAAAAAGCATAAATTACCTCCTATTTCTTTTCGTCTGGAAATAGCAATAACTCGTAAGGCTTAATGTTCAATGCTTGCCCAATTACCACTATGTTTTTAAGACTTACATTTCTATCGCCACGTTCAATAGCACCGATATATGTTCTGTGTAAATCTGCCCGTTCCGATAATTGTTCTTGTGTCAAGCCAAGATGTAATCGTCTTAACCTTACGTTCTCTCCAAAAACCCTTAGATAGTCCATGCACCACCCTCCTAAGCATCAGTTTCATATATAATTGTAAACCCTGCATTGCTACTTATACTCTACATTATACAAATGTGCTTTGCGCTTGTATGCAGATTATAAGTAGCAAATTAAGAGAGGGCTTTATAAGTTGCCAGATGTCCTGCTGACTACTTGCTCATGCCCTATATGCTAAATTCATAACCCTGCGAACGCTGTTTTTGCCGTTGCGGTGCTTTGGGTTTGTGTTCGTTATTGACGGCGTACAGCTTGCGGTGAATGGTGGTAAATCGGGTATGCTCTGCCTTTGCCGTCCTGTAATATTTTGCGTTTAGCACGTTGGCCTCTTTACCTTTGGCGATTTCCTCGTCTATCTCTTTTATGGTAGGCAAGGGGTGTTTGTGACCTTTCAAATTCCGCAAGGTCATTTTCGTGGGTGCGGATTTCGTCCTCATGCTTTGTGTAAAATTTCTCGGCTATTCGCTTGGCAAAAAACTTTTTGGATTTTTGGAGTGCTTTGTACTCGTTGTAAACTTTGCGAGTGCGGTTTAGGTCGGCTATGTCCTCACGCAAATATCCCCATGCGTTAATACGTTTGGATTGACAACGGAGAAAAGGAAGCGCCGGAAGAACTGTTTAATATAATTAGTTCAATTATACATTGGGCATTACTAATCCCAGTCCCTTGGTTATCAACGAATTACATTTGTTATCTTATGCTCTGAAAATAAAAACCGCTCGTTTGCTTGAAGCGTAAGAGCGGTTTTACAATTAGTCCATCTATCACTTTGTTAGTGTTGCTGGTTGTTACCTAAGTGAAGCCTCTATACTGAGCGCCGCTCCGATTAGCACATCTTCGGCAAAAGGCCGTGCAAGCAGGCATGAGCCTATGGGCAGGCCATTTGGGGTAGTTCCTATCGGCAGCGTGATGCTTGGAAACCCGCAAGCCGCCGCAAGCCCGCAATGCGCCGACAACATGAGTATTACGTCGAGCCTGTTCGTGTCGAATACAGTTAATAGGGAGCGGATGGAAGCTTCCCGCGCCGAGATAGCCGCTTTGTATTCAGGCGCGTCGACCCAGTTTATTCCGATTTCGTTGGCGGCGATGAGGTTGCTCTGACCGTATTTAAGGGCAGCATCGGCATTAGCTTCGTTGTAAGCGATTATCTCGGCCAGGCTTTGGGGGATCGTCGGATTGTTCTGTGATTGCAGATATTTGTCAATTCCATGTCTGAACTCATGCCGCATTATCGGGAAGACGAAACTGTCGTCGATGTCGTGGTCGGTGAGGTCGATGCAATCCATGCCTGATCCGCGCATGACGCCGAGCAGGCTCTCGTTTGCCGTCAACCACTCCGGGTCGGCTTTGTCCGTGCCGTTTCGGAAGACTCCGACGCGGACGCCGGAGCGTTGACTCGTGTCGTATTGCCGCCCGGCAAGTACGCCGAGCAGCAGCGCCGCGTCTTCCACACAGCGCGCCATCGGGCCTAGCGTGTCCAGCGTAAATGAAATCGGGATTACGCCCTGTGAGCTTACGAGTCCGGCGGAAGGCTTTATACCGACGATGCCGGCGCGCTGAGACGGCGATATTATTGAGCCGTATGTTTCCGAGCCGACCGCCGCCGCGCACAACCCGGCCGCGACCGCGACCGCCGAACCCGTGCTTGACCCCGATGGGTCTACGTCCGCGCCGTATGTGCTGACGGTCTGACCGCCGCGTGAGCTATACCCGTTCGGCATGGGAGTCCCTGTCCTGAAATCAACCATGTAGTTGGCGAATTCCGTCATATTTGCTTTGCCAATTATTACGGCCCCTGCCTTGCGCAGCAGCTTTACGGCTTCGGCGTCTTCATCGGCGACGTTCTCGGCAAGCGCAACCGAACCCGCGCTGGTGCGCATACGGTCGCCTGTGTTGACGTTGTCCTTTACCAATATAGGTACGCCGTGCAGCGCGCCGCTCCCGGCGGAATCGTCAAGCCTTTCTGCGATGGTTACCGCGTCAGGGTTTAACTCAATAACGGCACTCAGATGCGCGTTCTTTTCGATAGTCTCAATATATCGCGTCACAAGATCCCGTGACGATAGTTCGCGCTGGGCTATAGATTGTGCCATTTGAGAGATAGTCATATCTGATCCCGCCTTTTATAGTATTGTTGTGAATAGCTTCTATAGTACGCACTCGCTTCCGGCCGATACGCTGACAAACACGGAAGAACCTGGCTGCAAGGTGTCGATCGGAGAGTTTAGATACATCTCTGTTATAGGGTCGTGCTTTGTGACTACGCGGTATGTTGTTGTGCGGCCTCGGAACTTTTTTTCAAGAATTTGGCACGGGACTCCGCCGTCGGGGTCGGCTATGAGATGGTCGTAGCGCAGCATCAGGCGCGCGCTGCCGTCAGGTCTGCCGCTTGCGTCGAAGTTTCCAAGGAAGCAGGAGAAAGTTCCGCTCAGGACAGTTCCGCTGATGTAGTTGGCCTCTCCGATGAAGTCGGCCACTTGTATTGAACGCGGACGCGCGTAGATTTGCCGGGGGGTGTCGAATTGCCGGAGGCATCCGTCCAGGATTACCGCCACGCGCTGCGAAAGCATGAAGGCCTCTTCCTTGTCGTGCGTCACCAAGACGGTGGTAATACCCAGGTCGCGCTGCAGGTCTGAAACAAATTCTCGCATGGCATCTTTTAGGTTGGTGTCAAGGTTCGAGAACGGTTCGTCGAGAAGCAGCAGGCTGGGCTCGAGTACGCATGCCCTGGCAAGCGCCACGCGCTGCTTCTGACCGCCCGAGAGTTCGTGCGGATAGCATGACGCTTTGTCGCTGATCTGCATTATATCCAGCATGTGCGCGGTTTTTTTCGCGCGGAGCGCGCGGTTTTCCTTACGCGCAACCAGCCCGAATTCGATGTTTGCAGTCACGGTCATGTGCGGGAATAGGCCGTAATCCTGGAATACGATAACGGCGCCTCTTTTTCTTGCTGGAATATCGTCACAGCAGCGCCCGTCAATAAAAACGCTGCCGCTATCCGCGGTTTCGAGTCCCGCGACCAGTCTCAGCAAGGTGGTCTTTCCGCAGCCGGAAGGCCCCAGAATCGAGACGAGCTCTCCTTCATCAATGTCGATTGATATGTCCTTCAACACGGGATTGCCGCCGAAGCTTTTGTGTATGTTTTCAATGCGCACCTTTGACAATAGACCCAGCTCCTACGCGTAAAACACATTCTCAAAGTTGTAATAACGGCGCACTATGTGCTCCATCATCGAAAGGGAGAGTACGGCGGCTCCGATCAGGAGTACGCTGTATACGGCGGCAATATGAGTCTGGCCGCCTTGGATATGCGGGACGAGCAGGATCGTAAGGGTTATTACGCGTCCGCCGCCGATCATAAACGTTGTGACATACTGGGCAATGGAGATCGTAAAGCTCAGCGTGAACGCCGCAAGCAGTCCGGGTATTATCTGAGGCAGGGTGACGCGCCGGAAAATAAACGCGGGCCCGGCCCCCAGTACGGCGGCCTGCAATTCCAGGCGATTACCCACGGCTTCAAATACGTTGCTCATAATGCGTATCGCAAATGGCAGCGCGAACAGTGAATGAATGATTGCTACTCCCCCAAATGTACCCGTAAGTCCCAGCCTAATCATCGAAATCTGGTTGCCGATGGTGACGGCGATGCCCGGCACGATAATCGGCAAAAGAACCAATATCTTCACGAAGTCTTTGCCGAAGAAATTATGGTGAGTCAGGGCTTTGGCGGCCGGAACGGCTATCATCAGCGTAATAAACGCGACGGATACCGCAAGTAAGATGCTCGTCACTGCTGCGTTAAGCGTTTGGTCGTTCTGAACAAATACATGGTAATAATATTCCCACGACATAATTTCCGGCAGCAGAGCCGGATACGGCCAAAACGTGCTGACGGTCATGACCGCCAGCACCAGCAGCGGCGCGCAGCTTATAAACACCCATACATAGAACAATGCCTTCACAGGAAGCCGCCCCCTTCCATTCCGCGCCTGGTCATGGCGCGCAGCAGCCACATGTACACCACAATAAACGATAGCGAAATGACCGATATCGTTACACTGGTCGCCATTGCGGCCGGCATATGAGCCAAAACAGGGCTTCTGTAGTCGAAGTACGCCAAAATGGGCAGCGTAAGCCGGGCTGGACTTCTCAGCAGGAATGGTATCTCAAACGCGCCAAAAGCAAACGCGAAAGTTATTAGGAACGTTGAGAGTATGGTAGGAGCCAGCAGTGGCAGAGTAACCCTGAAGACTGTCTGGAAAGAGTTTGCGCCAAGGTTTTGCGCGACTTGAACATATTTTTTGTTAAGACCCTTTAACACGGTAAATACGGTGAGAGTAACAAAGGGGGCCTGTTTGTATAGGTACGCAAGCATTATACCTATGCCGCCGCGGTCATAAATCAGCAAGGGAAAGTCGGTTGCGTCCTGAATGATATTCAACGCAAACAGGATGCGTGAGATAATTCCGGTTTGGAAGAAAATCTGAATGACCAATATCGCCACAACAATATGCGGTATTATGATGGGTACTTTGTATAGCGTGTAGGACAAGCTTTCGCCGCTACGGGACTTATCTACCGCAAACGCGATCAATACGCCTAAGGAAACCGACAGAGCCGCCGACACAAACGCGATATAGAATGTATACCACAGCGAACTCATGAAACGGGCATTTGAAAATAGCTGGACATAGTACCGCAGCGACACGTCATACATACCAAACACAGGCATATAGCCCGTGCTTTGCACGACGGCCTGCAGCAGACCGCCGGCAAACACAAAGCTCATCATGCACAAAAACGGCAGGATCAGGATGTATGGCGTTATTTTGCTTAGCCTTCGCTTGTTCATTGCATTAGTACGTGCTCAATCCACAGTCTGTCGATAATCGGTATCTTGTATGCCTGAACTTCCGGGAGCCGGCTGTTTTGCAGTTCGGCGGCGCTAAGGATGCCTATTCCGTTGTCGACAGCTTCAAGCATTGCCCGTTGCTCGGCGTTCAGCCTCTCTACGTCAAAAACGGGGAAGTCGCCCCAGTTTCTCGCGTCATACTTGGTGATCTGTATTTCCGGGGTGATGATATGGTTGATTAAACGGAAAGCCGCTTCTTTGTTCGGCGCGTTAAATGGTACGGCCATGTAATGCGTGTTGCCAATGTTACCGTTGTCGAACACGAATGTTTGGGTCGTTTCGGGGAATTCCCCGGCGAGGATTCCGGCGGCCACAAACAATGGACTGTAGCTGAATGTCATGTTGATTATACCATCCGTGAACATGTCGTTCAACACGGCGGTCGTGGCCGGGTATGTCTGCCCTTCCTGCCATAGGTAGGGTTTTAGCTCTATCAGGAAGTCCAGGGCCGGCCTTATTACCTCGTAAATGGCCTGCTCGTCGTTGGGGGCATCAAAGAGCGCATCAAAGCCGACGATTTCATAGATTATGTTGCGCACAAACGCGCTGCCGGTAAAGTCCGGCGGAGCTACGTATGTGAAGCGTCCGGGGTTTTCCCTTGCCATTTCGAGCAGTTCGCGGGCGTCGGCGGGAAATCTGTCCATAACGGACGTATCTCCGGCGAAAACAAGCTGCGCGCGGCCATAAGGGACTTGCATACCCCCGATGTATGTACCAAAGTCGAAGAAGTTGTCGGGGTCGTCGGGATCCAGATATCTTGCGAAGTTTTCAATTCTGTCGGTAAAGGGGCCGTAGAGCAGGCCGGCGTTTAACGCCGTATAGAAGTTTTCACCGTTTATCCAAACAACGTCGATGTCTCCTCCCGATATCCCCGCTTGGCGTTCGCCCATAAGCTTGTTGAGGATGTCGCCGATATCCATCGGAACTCTCTGCATTATGATTCCGTAATTTTCATAAAAGCTGGCTGCGACTATGTTGTCAAGCCAGTTGTTTGTAAAATGACTTCCGCCCCAGCCGTAGAAGGTTACGGTTGTACCGCGCAGGCTCTCAAGCAAATCGTCGGTGTCTGCCGCTTCAGACGCGGATGGTGTTGCGGGCTGTGGGGCAGGGGTCGGAGCGGCCTGTCCGCAGGCGGAAAACAGCATGACTATTGCCGTCATCAGTGCAAGGATTGAAAATTTTTTACGCATGATAGGGTTCTCCTTTTTCTCTTTATGTACGCTGCTTAGCGCCTGGCCTCAAACATGGAGTAGGCTTCGTAAACATGTTCAACAAACGCGTTGCTGTCCTTCAGGGTGGGTATACTGACCGCCCGGCGTGCTCCTTGTCCTAACAGCAGCCCGGTTTTAATCGATTCCGGGTCGTGTGAGATTTCTACGATGTTTTCGTTGAAAAATTCCGGGCAAAGCAACGCCGCCGCCGCGTAAACATCCCATTTGTATATACCGTCGTGGCCAAACACCTCATTTTCACGCTGGAACCAGTACTGCCCCTGTGCTTGCAGCCAGCGCATAAAAGGGATTTCGCTTTGGGCCATGCGGTCAAAGCGTTCCTTTGTAAATAGGACGCCCAGGCAGGCATTGCCTGTTGCGACCCTGACCGACCTTCCCTTAGCCAGTACATGGAAGGCCGCAACGCTGTTACAGGAGAAGTTAAGCTCATTAAGCTGCTTACCGCAGATGATTAGGGGCTCGGTGATACCGCCCATGAACGACAGCTCTTCAACCTTTCCAAAAAAGTCCGCGTCTAACAGCCATGCGTGGTACAGGTTGGTCAATGATCCAATAGCCAATATAGAGACTTGACCCGGGAAACGATTGACCGTTTCAACCAGGAAGCAGGCCGCTTCGTTTCGATTTGGGTCGTCCGTGTGTCCGTAGCGAACCGGGATTTTATCCAAGCCGAGCTGCTTCATAAACGCGGTTGTGTTGGGATTTATAACCTCCAGCGTGTTGTTACCGAAGGTGGTTGTGACGCCAAGCAGATCGCAGCGCCCGGTTCCCACCGAGTAAATGATGGCAAGGCCGTCGTCCAGGTCACAGCTCTCAACCCCAAACGTATTATCACAGTCGATGATAATTTTTCTCATAACTAACAATCACTTCCTTGTTAAAGTAAATTAAAACCAGCGGTCAAGCGTTCAACTACTATTATAAACGTTTTTCGAGCTATTGCAATTTCATTTATTAATATGTATAATAAAATATATTAAATTTTTCAATAGATCAGGGGTATACGGTATGGATTTTGGGCAAGTTGAGGCTTATGTAAAAGTTATAGAGCTTGCCAGCTTTTCCAAGGCGGCAGAGGCGATTTTTATGTCGCAGTCTTCGGTAAGCATCTATATCAGCTCACTTGAAAAAGAGCTCGGGGCTACGCTTATAAACCGCTCGACCAAGGAAGTGACGCCGACGCTTGCCGGTAGAATGTTCTATGAAAACGCAAAAGAACTTCTTGCGTTAAAATATAATACAATCCAGCGGATCAAAAGTCTTTCGGGAAATTTCAGCGGTGAAATTAACGTTGTGGCTTCGAGCGTTCCCGCGCAGTATATCTTGCCAAAAATAATCGCGTGCTTTAACAATGTCTACCCGGATGTTTCATTTAATGTGAAGCAGGTAGAATCCTTTGATCTACCGCGCCAAATAGCGTCACAAAAGGCCGAAATAGGTTTTTTGGGTGGGGTTGTCGGGGAAGACAAATGCGATTTTAGAGAATTTATGACCGAAAAAATGATCTTCATCGCGCCTTATAATAAGGAAATTTCAGACTCAAGGGAATATTCGCTTGAGGAGATATTATACGAACATAACTTTGTTTCAAGAGAAAAAGGCTCAGGCGCCAGGTTTCAATATGAAAGCTTCTTTTTAGAGCAGAATATCGACCTGAACAAAATCAATACCGGCGTGAGCTTTGACAACAATCAAAGCATTATAAACGCCGTGATAAATGGGCTGGGTATCTCTATTGTATCTGAGTTTGCGGCAAGGACTTTTATCGAGCAACAAATGATTATGGTCATAAAGCTGCAGGCAAAGCTTCCAGAAAGGAAGTTCTACTTTGTGCTGAAAAAAAATTATTCGCGCTCTCATTTGATAGAACTGTTCATTGATTTTATAACAAATGAACTGCTGCAACAACCATGATCGTCGGCCGAGCCGACGGGCGGAATTCAAATATTCCCTTCATTGACTTGCTTTGTTGTTGGAACTGACGCCATTTCTCCTCATAGAATTATATGCCTTTGCGATCTCATCAATGTTGTCGCCGCGGCGGAATCTGCGCTGCAGCATTTGCATACGCCACATGGTTTTCAGGCGGCCATTCGCCTGATAGCGCCGGTCGGACGTTATTATTTTCCCTTTCGCCATCCCTATGGAATATCCGGCTTTGCGCGCGTCCATCGACAGCTTGTAATCCTCCATCAATGGGATTGGCGCGTATCCTCCAAGCTCTTCAAACAGGCTTCTGTGCAGGAAGATGCCTTGATCCCCAAATGCTATATTTAGGATTCGGGTGCGCAGGTTGTTGGACAGAAACGCGTGGATACGCATAAACGGATGGTTGCCGCTAAACTTGATGGGGAAGCAGCCAATTCTGTAGCCCTCGCCCAAAACCTCGTGTATTTGTGAGACTGCGTCTTTTGGCGGTATGCTGTCTGCGTGGAGAAACCATAGAATTTCCCCGCTTGCCGCCGTCGCGCCGTGGTTCATCTGGTTCGCGCGCCCCTTTGGGGATCGTATGACCACGTCGCCTCTTTCTTCAAGAAGATTTACCGTGTCGTCGCCGCTGCCGCCGTCAACGAAAAGTATTTCGCACCGGCTTTGCAGGGGCGCCAGCACCGAAAGCAACGCGCCGATTCCCTTGCTTTCGTTGTACACAGGTATGATTATGGAAACGCGTTTATCCACCAAGGTAGTCCTTTCGGATCATCTCAAGAAACTCCGGGTGCAGATAATACTTCATTTTTTCGAAAGTAAAGGCGTCTTTGAGCGCCCTGCCGGGGCTATGGTATTCTACCCAAGCCATGGAAGACCATGTGATCCCGCGCAGGCATGTCATAACAAAGAAAGGTTCCGTTTCCGCCCAAAGAGCGTCGGGGTCTCTGTACTTGCCGGAAGCGGCGCAATAGTCTTTTACAAAGCTCTGTATTTCCGTTTCGGGCAGCACAGAGTCGGTCTTCCAGAGCGTGGTGGTTGGCGCGAGAAAATGCCCCAAGTCTTGACCGGGACACGCCAGGAGGGGCTTTTCCCAATCCACCAGATATGTTTTGTAGTCGTTTACCAGGAAATTGCCGGAGTTCAGTTCCGTATTGATAAGGCAGCGGCTTTCGGCGGCTTTCGCGTTTTCCACGATTTTTTGACCGCGCTTGAGTAATTCGCGAATTAAATGCTTAACGTCCGGCGTGCCCAGGTCGCTGTCAAGGTAATGCTGCGACATAGCGAAGCATTCTTCCAGGACGGCGGCCAGAGGATTGTCGGGAGATATAAGGTGGCTGCCGGCAGGTATGTCCAGGCTGTGGATATCCGCCAAACACTGAGCTGCTTGTTCAAGATCACTCTCGTACCTGAGAGCTCGCCCAGGAAGAAAAGACATCACCAGGAATCCGTATGGTATTGCGGTTTGTGAGTCGTCAATGTACAACGGCTTGGGGGTTCGGCCGGATGGTTCGAGCAGCCTCAGAGCCTCGTATTCGTAGCGGACTTGGTTGCTCAGATGCATCTGGCTTCCCATGGGTACGCGAAGCACAAGCTTTTCCCCTGTGGAAGGCTTGCGAAACAGATAGTTAATGTTGTATTCCCCATGGCCCAGCAGCTCAAATGCCGGAGAGTCCCCCGGATTTATCCCCAGCCAGCCTCGAAACGCCCCGGATTCAGCGATAGGTGTCAGGTCGATGTTCATAGTCGCGCCCTCCGTCACGAAAGAAAGACTCAAGAACCGCTCTTGTTTCAGGACATACGTTCATATCCTCTTGGGTCAGTCTCTCTGCTAACTGTAACAGGTCTTGAGGTTCGTCAATGTCCATAGTAGCAACCCCCACCGCGCATGTCCTTCCAGACTGCCCGGCAAGCGCCAATGTTTCCTCGAATACGGTGGAAACGCCGTAATTTAAATAAAAAATTTCCTTGCAGGGCTCTTTCATGCCAACAAGATAGTATCCGCCGTCCTCGGTAGGGCACAGCACGATATCCCGGTCTGCCAGAAAAAGAAAGGCCTCTTCCAGCGCCTTGGCGTTTAATAAGGGCAGGTCGCTGCCAACTAACAGGCAACGACCATACCTCATGTCAAACGCATGGCAGATCGCATTATGCATTTTTTCCCCAAGGTCTTGGCCATGTTGGGGGAAGAATGCGTCGGCGTTGGGCAGAAGAGCCTTTAGTTCCGCTAAATTGCCTTCTGGCGTATAGCAGACAAGAATGTCACAGCATACTTCCACTTCCTGAAGTACCCGGTAAATATCCCTGAGAAAAGCGCTATGTAGCAAGCAGCATTCGTCCTCTGTCAGAAAAGGCTGCAGTCGGGTCTTTGTCTTACCGGGGATCGGGATTCTGGTAAATAGTATTATGGCATTATCATTCAATAGGCTATCCTCTACTTCATTAGTCTTTCAGGTTGATACCCTTTTTCTTGGCAATATACTTAGGTATGAGCGACACAAGGAAGAGCACCACGCCTGCAATCGCGAACTGAATCATAAGCGTGACGGAGAACCCGTGAGTCACAATTTCACCGGCCATGAAGGCGTAAATAAACGCTCCGGGGGCCATGGTGATGAATGATACCACAGTAAATGTTACGATATTTATGGAGGTAAGTCCGTAAATATAGTTTTGCACATTGTACGGGAATACGGGGACCAGACGCGTCAGTATCAAGAAGCTTACGCCGTTTTGCTCGAAACCGTCGTCTATTTTCTTGAATAGAGGGTTATCCTTGAATCTGTTGACGATCATGTCCCTGGCCACATAACGAGCCACGATAAACGCTGCCGTCGCGCCGAATGTCGCTGCGATCAGCGCCATAACGCCGCCCAAAATCGAGCCGAAAGTGATGCCCGCTATGATGGTAAGCGGCGCCGCCGGAAGCATAAACACCGAAGCTACGATATAGATCAGTATGAACACGACATACGCTATCATACCCAGCCCCAGGAACCATTCCTGCATAGCCCCGAAATCCTGGATCATATCTGTCAGACCGAAGTGGTTTGCCGCGAAAAACACGGCGGCAATAATCGCGACGGCTACAACTATTTTAATGGGCCCGCCTTTTTTCTTTTCAGCTTTATCAGACATATGTCCTCCAATTTAGCAACTATCTCATCGCCGATTTTATTAGCTGCTTGCTTCTATATCTGTTGCGCCAGGCCTTGAGCGGCTTCGAGAGAGTATCTTCGGGCGGAGGTGTGTTTGCGTGGACGACATCGCCAAAGACCAGGTCTAAGATGTGCCAAGCTTTTCCTCCCGCTTTTATAAATGACTGGCGGCAGGCCGCGCAGTACACAACTATGTGTTCGGTGGGGAAGTCGTCTACGCGGCGCTTCATTACGCGGAGCGCAACGTCGGGGTTAGCCGGAACAACCATTCCGCCGAAGCCGCAGCAGCGCGCTTTCTCACGGGCGCGGCCCTCCGGGTCTACCTGTTTGTAGCCGAGTTCGTTGACGATCCAGCGGATGCCGTCGTGTATACCTGTATAATCACGAACCGAGCAGGAATCATGTACGGAGAACACCACGTCGCTGCCCTTGGCCTTGCCGACCAGTTCTTTCGGCAACCCGATTTGCGGCAGAAGCTCCCACAGAGAGGTCGTTTTATAGCCCTTGCCTTTCGCCAGGGTCTTCATGCAGCTTTGGCAAGCCACGATAGCTTCCTCGGCCTCGCAGGACTTTATGTCCTCTACCAGACCCGCGAAGCGCTCCTCGAACTTTGCCGCCTGTCCAACGGCCTGGGTAGGCTTGCCGCAGCATTTCTGCACGACGGACAAGTCGGGGTATATGTTTTTAAGATGCTTTATCACGGCCTCTACATTCATGGGATTGTAAGAGGGCAGCGCGCAACCCGGTAAAAATACTTTTCTGGACATTACTTCTTACCCCCTTTCGCGACGACTGTAAAGAATTTGGAGAACCCTAGTCTCTGGTGCATTTTTATGGCCTTGTGGCCGGGCATCGGAGATTCGCCGTTGTTGGCCTTTACCATTTCCCTGCGTATGGCGCCGAACAGTTCGGCAAACTTGAATTCCTCCGGGCATACGATTGTGCACTGATCGCACATATTGCAGGAGTACGCCACCAGCGGCTCGATATCTCCATCTTTCAGGAACTTCTCGAACATTTCCCCGGGGTACTGGGTGAAGTCGTTAAGCATGATACATTCCGTCATGCACTTTTTACACTCGCACTTCAAGCAGCGCTGGCCCTCCTCCTCCGCGACGTCGCCGTCAAAGCCAAGGTCACATTCGACAAAGCTCTTAATACGCTCCTTGGGGTCGAGCGCGTTGGTGTACTTTCTTGGAAGGTCTTGAGCGTCTTCCGGTAACGGGATGTCGAGGGTTGACTCGAAGTGAAACTCCATCTTGAAATCCCTGTCCGCCTTCAAGTCCTGGCCCGCAAGGAAGCGGTTTGCGGAAATCGCGGCTTTGCGTCCGAGAGCCATGGCTTCGATTACTATTGTACCGCCGGCGCAGTCTCCGGCCGCGAAAACTTTGTCGATAGCGGTTTCGAGCGTCTGCTTGTCTACGGAATACCTGCCGCCGCCGCCGCGTTGCAGCGTGCCGTCCGTGGCGTCTTCCACTACCTGCCCGGTTGCGAAGATAAGCGTATCGCACTCGAGCTCCAGCTTGTTTTCGCCGTAAGCGGGGCTAAAGCGCCCGTCGGCGTCAAAGACGGATGTACATTCCTTAAACCTGACGCCGTTCACGCGTCCGTCGGCGTTCAAAATTTCGTCGCCGCCCCAGCCGCAATGGAACGTAATGCCCTCTTCGAGAGCTCCGTGCTGTTCGTGGTCGCTTGCCGGCATTTCGTCCTTCTTCTCGAGAGAAACGACTGTTACGTTCGTTGCGCCCACGCGAAGGGCGGAACGCGCGCAGTCCATAGCGACGTCTCCGCCGCCTACCACTATTACGTTATTGCCGACCTTTACGCTTTTATTGTCCAGGGAAACAGCTCTGAGGAAGTCGGCGGCGTTGGTTATGCCTTCCGATTCCGAACCCTTAATGGGCGGAACAAAACCTTTGTGAGCCCCGTTGGCAACAATTACTACGTCATAATTCTTCACCAGTTCGTCAAAAGATATATCCTTGCCAACCTCTACGCCCATTTTGAATTGGATGCCCAGTTTGCCAAGGTATGTATACTCAAAGTCGATAACGTTGCGAGGCAGGCGGTATTCGGGTATTCCTACGCGCATCATTCCGCCGACGACATTCAGCTTTTCATAGATGGTTACATCGTGGCCTTCTTTTGCAAGGTCTATCGCCGCCTGCGCTCCGGCCGGGCCACAACCGATTACAGCGGCTTTTTTTCCGGTGGCCGGCTTTTTGGAAGTATTCCAAAGCTTTTCATCATCAGCTTTGTCGGCCGCGTATCTTTTGAGCGCCGCAATCGAGATCGGCTGACCATATTCTGTGTTTCTGCGGCACTTGTCTTCGCAAGGGTGCGCGCAAATCCTTCCAAGCGTACCCGGAAGAAATACCACTTCACGAATTTTTAGCAGCGCCTCGGTTACCTTATTCTCTCCTATCAGGTTGACATAACCCATCGCGTCCGTGTGCATAGGACAGCGCGCGCTGCAAAAAGAAAGGTGGCCGCCTTGGCAGTCTTGCGCGATCTCTCTAGCTTTGTCCAGTACACTATTGTCATAAGCCATGCTACATATCCCCCCTATACTATAATTAAATACCAGAGCCTAGACACAAGAGCCAGGCTCTAGTATTTGAAGCTTTAGATCGGCCCGTTGTTGTCAGTCCATTCTTCGGTGAATTCAAGCACAACTTCGCTGGGGAAGTCGCTGAACTCGGAAGCTGCGTAAGACCACTCTATCCACGAACCGTCATAGTTAAGAACATCGAAGCCAAGCATTGTCAACACCATCCAGGTGTGAGCCGAGCGGACTCCACCCTGTCAGAATACTATGGCTCGTCTGTCGCCTATAAAATCGAACATCTGGCGTAACTCCGCCTCCGGGCGGATAAGGTCCGTGCCGGGGTCGATAGTGTTAGTCCATTCAAGATGAACGGTGTTAGCTATCCTGCCCGTGCCGTAAGCCATGGCCGACGCGCCGGCGCGTTCGCCGTTGAATTCTTCAAGCGATCTTACGTCGATAACAACCCATTCGTTGGGATTTTGGACAGCGTAGATCATCTGTTCGATTGTAACGTCGTAATTCGAGAAATCGGTGTTGGGCGCGTTTAAGCTGCTCTGCGGAGCCGAGTCGCTCATTCTCTGGCTTCCTCCGGTGCGTCCGCCGGCGGAGCGCCACGCGGAGTTGCCTCCGTCCAGGAATCTGGCGTTAAGCCCAAGCGCGCGCAGATGCCATGTCACCCTGCCCGACTGAGCCGCCGCGTCCGAATGATATACAACTATTTGCGAATCGGGAGTAATACCGGCTCTGGAAAGCAAGTCTTCCATTTCGTTTACCGGCCTTCTGAAGATATCCACATTTGGCGAAAGCGCTTCGTCGGTGCCGCTTCTCATGTAGTCCGGCACCCATACGAGGTATGAGCCGAATATTGGGTTCGACGCGTCCGTAAACGGAATCAGCGCTTGCGTTGGGTTAATAACACCAACAAGGACAAGATTTTCGTCTCCGCTGTCCACAAGTTCGCTAAGCTCGTCGACGCTTATAAACACAGGGACATCAAGAGCGGCTTGTTCCTGTTCCGCAGGTTCCTCCGCGCCGGGTTCTTCAACCGCCGGTTCTTCCGCGGGTGCCTCTACAGGCGCTTCCTGCGCCGGAGCCGGAGGGGGCGGCGGAGCGGATGCGCAGCCGGCTACCATCAGCGCAGCCATCAACGCACACGGGAGTGTCAGCCATTTCTTCTTCATAAACTTATCTCTCCTTAATTCAATAACTTACTACAGCCTGTATCTTTATAATAAAAGCCGCGCAACACCTCAATCGAAGATGTTAAACAGGCTTCTAGGCTTATGAATATGTATCGCCGACAAAAATGCGATTATTTATATATAATTCCAGTTAAAATTTTGACTACTTCAAGAACTATGAAAACTTTTCCAATCAGTGCTGTAACATTGTTCTTTGTTTTTGTCGATTTTAATTCTAACATGAATATTTCAAAATTGCAACAGATTTTACGTATTGAAAATATTTATCATGAGAAATTTTAGCAAGTATAAATCTCTTTACAAAACTGTTTTCGTATATTAAAATGGAATATGCAAATTTTTTACCGCCATCGCAATAAAGATTTTATTTCATGCGCTGTTATTGCGGACTTTAGACGGTTACGCAAAAGTCTGGGAATAGGCTATAAGGGAGTTTTCGTATGGACATTATGGACAAACTGACAATACTGACGGATGGCGCCAAATATGATGCGGCCTGTACCTCCAGCGGAGTAACGCGAAAGGGGCCTGCAAACGGCAAGGGCCTTGGAAATGTAATGCCTGCAGGGTGCTGCCACTCGTTTTCCTCTGATGGCCGCTGCATCACGCTCTTAAAAGTCCTTATGTCCAACTCGTGCATTTACGATTGTAAGTACTGCGTCAACCGTTCGTCGAACGATGTTCCCAGGGCTACTTTTACCCCTTCCGAGCTTGCCGATCTGACTATCCAGTTTTATAGGCGCAACTATATAGAAGGCTTGTTTCTTTCGAGCGGAGTTATCAAAAATCCTGATTATACCAGCGAGCAAATGGCCAAAGCGCTTGAGGTTCTGCGGTACCAGTATGGTTTCTGGGGCTATATACACACCAAGATATTGCCGGGTACGTCTGCTGAGCTAGTACGGCGGCTGGGTCTTTTGGCGGACAGGGTGAGCGTAAACGTGGAACTTCCAAGTGAAGCAAGCCTTGTCAGTCTTGCGCCGCAAAAAAAGAGAGAGGCTATATTTACCCCGATGGCACAGATAACGCAGGGTATAACAACCGGCAAGGCCGAAGTCGTTCAATATAGGAAAGCGCCTAAGTTCGCCCCCGGCGGACAGGCGACCCAAATGATAATAGGTGCAAGCCCCGAGAGCGACTACAGTATTGTCAGGCTTGCTTCGGCGCTTTATGGCAAGTACGACTTGAAGCGCGTGTTTTACTCGGCGTATATTCCCGCCATTCGGGATAAGATGCTGCCGGCTATTGACACCAAGCCGCCGCTGCTTAGGGAGCATCGGCTTTACCAGGCGGACTGGCTTATGAGGGAGTACCACTTTGAAGCGGAAGAAATTTTGAGCGATGAAGAGCCAAACTTCAATCCATATATGGATCCTAAGTGCAATTGGGCGGTGAACAACCTTCACTTCTTCCCGGTGGATGTCGGAAAGGCTGATTATGAGGCTCTGCTTCGCGTCCCGGGGATCGGCCCGAAAAGCGCTGCCCGTATCGTTACCGCAAGGAGACATTCGCGCCTGGGGATGGCTGAATTGAAGCGGATAGGCGTAGTCCTAAAGCGTGCCAAATACTTCATTGTCACCAGCGACGAGCCTCTGGGGATATCTGTGAACAAGTACACTGCGGCCAAAGCACTGATCGATCCAAACAGTTTTTCGATGGGAGTCGAGCAGCTGACTCTTTTCGACGCGCCGCAGACCAGATTTCTGCTTGATCCGGCAAATCACGTCATAGAAGACGTACGTGAGGAGGCAGCCCTATGCCTGGCTACAAAATTGTAGTTTACCCAACCGATGTAATTTATATATATGACGGCGGCATCGCAGGATTTTTAACGTGTGTCCATGAAAGTTTTTACGCTAAGGAACTGCCTCTGAACATAGTAAGCGACGCGAATTACGAGCCGAGCCTGTACAAACACAAATTTGTGGCTGCTGACGAGGCAAAGGCCAAGACTGTGCGTGAATCCATTGCAAGAAATATTTCCAAAAGGGCGCTGGACCTTACCGACCATCTACTCCTCTGCCATCACGAGAAGAAAGAGCTTGCGCTCTTGAAATTTCTGATTACGGCTTTCAGGGTCGGTCCGAAAGCGACATCAATGCTTGGAGATAAGGAAGTCTCAGACGTCTTGGCAATGGAGAGGCATATGCTGGGTGAGAGACACCTTCTTCTGGGTTTTATCCGTTTCAAGGACTACGGCGGTATGCTGGGCGCGGTCATAAGCCCCAAAAACTTTGTTTTGCCGCTTCTGGCGGAGCATTTTGTGTGCCGCTTTCCTAACGAGAATTTTATGATTTACGATAAAACCCATAACGCCGCGCTGATCTATCAGGATAGAAAGCTTGAAATCACAGCGGTCGAGGACATCAAGTTCGCCGACGAATCGGAAGAGGAGCTTCATTATCAAAATCTATGGAAAAGCTTCTACAAAACTATTGGAATTAAGGAGCGTCTAAATCCCAAGTGCCGTATGAGTCACATGCCTAAGAGGTATTGGATAAATATGGTCGAAATGAAGGAATTTTTGTAATCAGGAAGCATATAAATATATTTTAATTATGTGAAAGATTTATGTTGACAGACATCTCCATATAGAGATCGTTGTGAACCACGACTTGCTGAATTTATTGATAAATTTATCCATGAAAATATTTTTTGAAAATTTCTTAAAATCGTTCTACCAAATGAGGTATGTTGTGGGTCATTAAACTTGATGAAAATTATCACATATATTGCTGATCGCAAAATTTTGTTTTTGCGACGCGACAATGACCCCAAAAGCCGATGGATCGAGTGTGAGATGGAGGAGGTAGTCTGAGATGTTACGTCACAGATTTAAGTCAGGTAAGAGGTTTATGGGAATTGTCCTCGCGGTTTGCTTGTTTTTGACGTCATCGTTCTGGGCGCTTGCTGATGTTAATTACGAAGAAAGCTATAGCAGCCCGGGTTATGGATATGGTGATGACAATAACGAAACTGAAGCCGAGAATGAGAATGACGATGAAACCGGTCAGACCGATGACGACTATACATATGATGAAGACGGGGATTCAGACTACGAGTACAACTACCCGCCGGACGAGCCTGAGGATGAGGAAGAAGAAATAAGTGAAGAGGATGAGGACGAAGAAGACGAAGAAGATGAGGAAGACGAGGAAGACGAGGAAGACGAGGAAGATTTAGCAGTAGGCATTGTGCTTCTTGACGCTGTTTTGCCCCCAGCCTCTATTGTTCCTGTGTCATCGGATTTGAGAGCTGTAGCCTTAATATTTCAGGAAGACATCGATAATGCTATGCCTGGTTCCGGCTTTACGCTGGCTGACGCCCTCGGCCATATGACGACATTGCCGGATCCATACAATTCGACATATATGGATAGCGTGGAACAAGGGCTTTCTAATCCTCTTGAGCCGTATCAAATTTTCGATGAGGAAACGTTTACCAGAGAAGAAATTTTGCAGAGGCTAAAGGAAGTCCGCGACATAGTTTTGCCCCCTCTCGCTCCAGATTACGCTTTAGCCGTACAGCGAAGTATACTACATCCACATACCATAGTAGATATAACATACCGTATAGTAGTTTCCGGTGATGCTTTAACTAGGCTTCAAAACCTCATTGATAGATTTGAAGACGAAGATGTTGTGCAGGGGATTACAAATGAGCCTGATATTACTATAATTTATACTGTACAGCATACAGTCATGGATCAGATCGGCACTGCCCCATTTAATCCGGCTACTGCTACTGCCACCAGGCAGCGTCAGATAACTATAGGAGATGTGACGCTTTATACGCCGGAGCCGCCGCTGAATATATCCTTCGGCGAACCTATTCCGGTGCGTAGCCATGTCGAACTGCACGCCGCGGTAAACGGCATACACGGCCACTTGGAAGACCATAGATCAGCCCTGGAAGCAAGGTTTCCCGCATGGGTGCTTGAGCCGGGGTGGACAAACGCGAATCAGGCTCCCCGTATTGTTCAAGTTGAAAACGGCTTTATGATAGAACACATGATTACGCTGTCCGGGAACAGAACTGTAACGCTGACGGCCTCAGTTCCCTCGACTCTTGGTGTTCAAGGCTCATACCGTCATTTTAACATAGGCAGCGGATCAACACTTGACATCAACAGCGCTAACCTCCATATTGCCGGGCGCGGCAGCCGCGACGGCGGCCTCACGGGCGGCGGAATACAGGTAAATGGCGGTACGCTTAATCTTACCGCAGGCAACATTGTCAACAGCAACAACCAAGGCGCAAATGGCGGCGGCGTACTGGTTTCCGGCGGAACATTCAATATGCACGGCGGCACGGTCAGCAACAACCGAGCCACTGACGGAGGCGGCGTTCATGCCGCAAGCGGCGGCACATTCAACATGCACGCCGGAACTATCACCGGAAACACGGCCACCCAAGGCGGAGGCGGTGTAAGCAACGTCGGCCCTCCGCACGTCATGCACGGAGGCACTATCAGTTACAACACCGCCCAAATAGGCGGCGGTATAAATACTACCGGCAATCCTGGGTTTACCCTTAACGGCGGCACAATCATCAACAACACGGCTACTACTCAAGGCGGCGCAGTAAATTCCGGCGGTTCAATGCGTATTAATGGCGGGACAGTAACCGGAAACGGCGTTGGTATCAGGGCCAGCGGGGCATTCGTGATTTATCACACAGCACCCCCTTCAACGACAATCCGCGACTATGCTTTCGGTCAGCCCTTTCAGGATTTAGCCAATGTTCTGGGTCGCAGCGGCGGGCGTCAGCAAGTCAACAATGGCGGGAACATATCTGTTGCAGGCGCTCTTTCAATAGCCGGCGGCACGATCACCGGAGGAAATCCATCTCCTATGCCGTCTCCGCCTCCTATTCCTGAAATACCGGATAGAGAGCCATCGCCAACTCCGCAACCGACACAGGTTCCAACTCCAGTACCGACACCGGTTCCAACTCCAGTGCCAACCCCAGTTCCAACCCCAGTTCCAACCCCAGTTCCAACCCCAATACCGACACAGGTTCCAACTCCAGTACCAACCCCAGTACCGACTCCGGTTCCAACACCAGAACCGACACCGGTGTCAACTCCAGTACCAACACCAGAACAAACCCCGGTTCCGCCTCCAGAACCAACCCCGGTGTCAACTCCGGAACCAGCCCCAGTACCAACTCCAGCGCCGACACAGGCTCTGCCGGTTCCAACGCCAACGCCGGAAGTAAGCGGAGAAAACGGAGAAAACGGAGAAAATGGAGAAGACAGCAATTCTGGCGGCAATGGTGAGAATGGCGACAGCGGTGAAAACGGTGGCGGCACAATCATCGTTACTCCGCCCGATATTGGAGGACGTCCCGACGTCGAGACCCCAGGCGGAAGTAATCCGGGAATAATACTTCCAGGCGGCCCCGGTGGCGCAAGCAACGGCCCGTCATATCCTCCGTTCATAGTACCCGACGGCGGCGGTACCGACAATAACAACGTAGTTTGGGAAGTTGACGACGACGGCACAATGAATATCGTTTTGGAAGAGCTCCCCGAAAATCTATTCGTCGTCGAAACCGACAGAGGTATATCCCTGTTCAACGCCGCCCCGGAAGTAATTGTCGCTGCATATGAAGCGGGGTTGGCTAATTACGGAATTATAAACCAGGATACCGGAGTGTTGGAAGCTATATACCAAGGCACTTATATTTTGGACGACGACGAAAATATGATCTTCATACCTAACCAGGATATCCCGCTTGGCCTTATTACCCCGGAAACACCAGGAGACGGAGGCGGATTCCCGTGGTGGCTGCTGCCGATACTTGCGGCGTTGGGCGGATTATTCTTCCTTATATGGAAGCGGAATGTCGTTGTCACATTGGTATACGATGTAAATAACAAAATCGACAAACCTTACGAGTACACCATGAGGCGAAACAATAAGCTTGTAATTCCAAAGAAGTTTAAGCGCGAAGGATATGTTATAGACGAACTGTTCCTTTCCGAGAAGCTTGAAAGGGATCAATTGTGGGATATGAACGAAAAGGTCAAGAAGGATATCACGCTCTTTGCAACCTGGAAACCTGATCTGGAATACGTCGGTATTGCCGATGGAACTTTCGATCTGAACAGGTACGCGGCCGCGCTCGAAGGCAGCGGAGTCGGCACCGGTGGATCAAGTTAAATTCGGTATTATAGCGAATACACTTTAAATCAGACCAATATTAGCTCGGCGCTAAAGCGCCTCCTTTGTGGAAAGTAGGCGGCATCAGACCGACGCTTCCAGAAAATATTGGTTCGTTCTCAAGTGTATTCACTGTATAGCCAAAGGTCAAGGGTCCGTCAAATTGCATCAGTAACAACAGGTTATAAACAAAAGCCCCTTGTCGTAGATTTTATTGTACTGAACCAGAGGAAACGGACATTGCAAGAAAAGACCTCCTATCGTAGAATAAAAAGTGATAGGAGGTTTTTATATGGCACGAAGCTATCAGCATATAAAAGTAACGGAATTATCCCTTGACATAGTGTAATTGCTGTGTTATACTTTCAGTGTGGTAATATATAACAAAACCAAATTTAGCAGACAACGCCGAGCCAAGCCCCAAACCAGGGAAGGTGTAGAGA
>WRAW01000035.1 GCA_009780015.1 Defluviitaleaceae bacterium
GGATAAAGCTTGCCGTAATCGCGGCGGCAAACATCGCGTCCAATATCGTGCGCGGCATGAGGCTGGCGAAGGCAAACGAGTCGGCAAGCTCTCCCCCACCTACCACAGCCGTAAAGAACATTTCGCGGACAAGCCCCAGCCCCTTGCCGGCGAACAATATAACCGTCATCCATGCGACTGTTCTGACTTCATTTCTTTCTGTCAAGGTGTCACTCCTAAAACCTTGGGGCTCCGCCCCAAACCCCGCAAGGGGCGCGCCCCTTGACCCCTTTTCGCTTCGCGCGTCGGTATGGGGGTTCTCCATGCGTCTTAATTCTTAGAACCTGTATTCAATAACCGAAATGCCGGCTAGAAGCGGCGATTTTTCGCCAATCTAGGAAGTGGCGACGCTCGAGGGCCCCGCAAAGTCCGGTTTTGGCTTTATGGGGTGGACTGTGGCGGAAAATTGTCCTTCTAGACGGCGTTGAGCGTTATTGAATACAGGTTCTCATATCCCCAGCTTTTTAATTTTACTTTCGAGCTCGTCCAGCACCATCCGCTCAAGGAGTTCTATATCGTTTGAGCGGCGGCCGGTCTTTGCCACGTATGTTCCGCTGCCGACCACGCTATAAGCGAAGGAGTTTGTTTCCAAATACTTGTACGCAGCGACTACGGTAACGTTGTTAACCTTGAGCGCGCGCGACATGGTGCGGATTGGCGGGAGCTTTGCGTGAGGCGGGAATACGCCGCGTTCTATCAGTTTTGCCAGGGCTTCGCCCAGTTGCCT
The DNA here is from genome assembly GCA_009780015.1 of Defluviitaleaceae bacterium. Taxonomy (GTDB): domain Bacteria; phylum Bacillota; class Clostridia; order Lachnospirales; family WRAA01; genus WRAA01. The sequence continues at coordinate 767 of WRAW01000035.1, forward strand.
ATAGAGCGCTATGTCGCTGCTCTTGTCGAGCTTTATCGAAATGATATCTTTCACAGCAATCACCTGTAGTAATTATACTACGCAAGTGATTCATATAGTACGAGTAGCCCGGCAAGCGCAAGCAGATGCAGCGGGTAGAAGCTGTAGAACAGCCACTTCATGCGTGGGCCTTGTTCCTCGTTGTATCGTGACAGCAGCACGAGCGCGCAGGTATAGCCAATTAGCATCATCGCGTTAAAGATTTCGCCCATCGGATAGTAGAGCGCCAATCCGCCTATCGCGAGAGCGAGCAGCCTGGCCGTCCTGCTTTCAATTATTGAGCAGGTGAACACAAGCACAACACCGATCAGGCCGTAGTCGGCTTGTAGCACGACGGCGGCGGCAAACGGCAGCGGCAGCAGTATGAACAGCCTGCCGTAATTATTGATGCAGGTGCTGTAGATATGGGCCGCAAGCAGCCCAAGGAACAATGTGAAAAATATATTCTGATGACCAAATTCCAGCCAGACGCCGTTAATTGCCAGGTCAAAAGGGATTTCGGAAATCAGGGCGAATATACCCAGGCGCGTCAGGTACTTTTTGGCGTTGGCGGTACGGCGGAAGCCCTCGCCGATGAAATACACAAAAATGGGGAAGGCCAGCCGCCCGACCGTGCGCATTGCAGGCACGAGGGCGAATACCAGCCTTCCGCCAAATACGTGCGCGAAGTGGTCTATTAACATTGTCGTCAGTGCGATCATCTTTAGGGTGAACGCGGTCATTATCTGAGTTTTACCTTTCGTCAAGGCCGATTACTACCGCGACGTCGTTGTTGCCGACCAGTGCGCGGTTCATTATATCGGCACGCTCTATGCGGGCGTGGGGGAAGTATTCGGCAAGTATCTCCGCCGGTTCGTCGGAAAAGGATATTATGCGTGTGTAGCTTGTGCGCGCTCCGTCGAAGGTATCTGTGTCTACGTAGACGAAGCCGTTTTGCAGAAGCATCGTCTGGCGCGCTCCGGCAAGGCCGGACACGGCGCCGCCGTTTACCACGTTTACGCGGAGATTTTCCTTGGCGAATACGCGGGAGCCGTCCTCGTCCCTTTCGCCGTCCCAAAATATGCCGCTTACGAGCTGGTGCGTCGCCATCGGATCGTGCCAGAAGAACGACCCGGGGGGCCTTGTGCTGCTTGGCAGGCTGTATACATACAACATATCAGGATTAAGACTTGTAACATACCTGACATAGCGCGGTATGTCGGTTAGACCAAAGTTTGTGGTAGTATTTCCAAGGATAGACGTAGCCAGCTCAAATGCGTTGTTGATAATATTTTCGCGCGTAATGGTCTGTTCAAACAGAGCGTTCATGAACGTCTGCTGGTTGCGTATGCGGTCGAGATCGCCCTGCGGCGTGTGGCGGAAGCGTATGAAGCCTTCGGCCTGCGCGCCGTTCAGGTGCTGTACGCCGGGATGCAGATCTATGCGCAGTGGCTGGTCATATGGATCGTAGAACATCCTTCGCGGGACATCAATGGTGACGCCGCCAAGCGCGTCAACTATGTCACGGAAGCCCGCAAGGTCTATTACGAAGTAGTAGTCGATGCTAAAACCCAGGATATCCTCCGCGGCCATGCTCATAAACCGGCCGCCTTCGGTACGGGAGTAGTTAACTACGGAGTTAATGCGAGCCTGGCCGGACGCCGGAGGGAAGCCGCCGCTTGCCTGCATCTCGCGAACGGTGGCCGGGGTAAGCTGTATGAACGTGTCGCGCGGGATGGATATCAGAGATATCTCCGTTGTGTTGTGGTTGAAAACGCCCGCGATAATGGTATCGGCCAAGCCGGCCACGTAGTCGACTCCCACCATCAGGAAGGTTGTCCGCGTTGGCGCGGTTATCATTTCTCTTATTTCTTCATTTTCAAGCAGCTCGAAGGGGATATCTATGCCCGCTTCCACGGCTGCGGCCAGAAGTTCTTCGCGCTCCGCCATCTCGGCGGCCGCCGCGCGCTCCAGGTGGTTTGCGAATGCGTTGTTCGCGTGGATCACGTATCCGTATGCCGCGACACATATAACGACTAAGCCTACGCCGACGATAGAGGCTACCATCTTCGCGAACTTCATGGCCATCGTCCTCTTGGCCGACATTCTCTTGACCCTTACGTTTCGCCCATACTTTCCTACTCTATTTCTTTGTCTCATTAATCTGCACCTCGGACAATACTTTTCGCCGCAACAACGCATCGGCATCCCTCTCATTATACCAAATTACGCACCGATTTCAAGCGTATTTGCAAAAAAATCGAGATTTGAGTTAATTGTTGTCCTAGTGTAATAATAGCTGCCGATGTCTGAGATCGATTGTTGTCACACTTTGCTATACCTTGCTCTATGTATCAACCTAGTCCGAAACTTGTGAGGATCGCCTTGTCTATCTTACTCATCAGGCTGTCATCCAGCCTGCATATCTTTTCGCGCAGCCTTTTCTTATCGATTGTGCGTACCTGCTCCAGGAGCACGACGGAATCCTTGACAAGCGTGTATTGATGGCAGTCTATTTCTATGTGTGTGGGAAGCTTGGCCTTGTTTATCTGGCTTGTTATGGCAGCGCAAATTACGGTTGGGCTGTATCTGTTGCCAACGTCGTTCTGCACGATAAGCACAGGCCTCATGCCGCCTTGTTCCGAGCCGACTACGGGGCTCAAATCCGCGTAAAAAACGTCTCCTCGCCTTACTAACATTCAAAATTACCTCCTTCCCTCATATAGTATTGCAATGTACTCAATTATGAGATACACGCGCGCGCAATTCAATGCAAACTTTTTAGAACCTGTTCTTGGAACCCAATAACCTGACGCCAATATGTACGCATTGTTAAATACTAGTATGTACACCCTACAACAACAATATACATAGCGTATGTTGAGAGGCTATTAATTCTTTGTGAATTATTTGTAAATTTATAGACATTTTTTTGACAAGATTCACGCTTGTTCGAGCCGGTACGGCAATTCCTACCCGAAAGCGGCTGAAATCGATTATGAAGTTGGCGGCTTCAGGCCGGTTCCGGCGAAGCTTGAGACAGGTTTTCTAGCAGAATTGCGATAATACTATGTACGAAATAATAAGGGATAAGTATGGTGTTTTTTGGGAATTTTTGTATGAGCATAACTATGGGCGTGTTATTCAACACGCCCGTTGTGAATATAGCCCTATCCGTCGTTATATGTTTTATGATAAGCTGAACAAGCTGTCCTCCAAATCCACGTTTAACTCGAACGATTTAAAATTTACGATGACGCGCTCGGCGCCGTCCCTGTCATATATGACAAGACGCACCGGAGCTAGGGTCTGGTTGTCGACCCAGAGCCTCTCACTGGCCATATACGGGTGATTGCCGGGTACTACCGTTTCAAGCACCGTAAAACTGCCCTGGCCAAAGCTTCCCACAGATATCGACACATCCTTCGAGCCCAGGTAATTCCTGATGAACGAGGTCAGGAATATTTCGCTGCGCTCGGGATTTTCACGCGTACTCATGGCCACTCTTCCCGATACGCGCGGGTTAAATTGGCTAATGGTCTGGCCGTCAAATACCGTTACGTTGCCCGCGACGTTTTCAGGCCCCGTCACCTCTATGCGGTAGCGGCCGTCGTTGCTTGCATGCTGCAGCGTCTCATAAATATTGCTGCCCCTGTTGGAGATATATTCCACAGTCGCCACGGCACGGTATGTTTGCAGGCTCAGCAGCATCTCGTGGACACGCTCGTACGCGCTGCGCGTGTCCTCCGGTCCCGGCCTGGATATGGCGGCGCAGCCGGCCGCGACCAATATCAGGGCGGCCAGAGCGCACGCAAGCTTCAATATTTTCATAATACCCCTCCAAAAACTGTTTTCTACACAAGTATATGCAGACATGTAAAGGTATTATGAAGCTTGACGCTTATGAAACTCATATCATCATTATCCGGCTTGCCCCGGTTTCCATCTAAGAACCAGCGGTCAATACCCGAAATGCTGGCTGGAAGAGGCGATTTTTCGCCAGTCTAGGAAGGAGCGACGACGCGTACCCGCAGTGGTACGCTAGGATGCTGTGTGCCGGTGGCACACGTTTAGCATCCGAAGCGCCAGCGTAGGCGGAGTGACTGACGACGAGTGGCTGAAAATCGACCTTCCAGACAGCGTTGAGCGGTATTGACCGCTGATTCTAACTTGCGGCGGCTGTTACCTTGAGACGCATACTCTCGATAGCGCCCATCACAGGCGGGATAAGCACAAATACAAGTATCATCGCAAGTTCCGTCAGCATTACCGGCGCGTTAACGCCCAGCGACCATATCCAGAAATTTCGAGTTCCCTCCGGGGCAAACTGTACAAAGAACAACACGCCTGAAATCGTTGAGATTGCAATACGCAGCATCGTCCCAAGCGTAACGCCGATAATCAGCCCGAACTTCTGCCCTTGGAAGAAGCCCGACACGCCAAACACGGCAAAGGCAAGAAAATAGTCGAGGACAAACTGCGCGGGGTGAACAACATACGTAGCCGTTATCAGCCGCGCGAGCCCATAGGCCGTGCCCGTCATGAACCCCGCCCGGAGCCCGAAGAAATAGCCCGGTATGGCCAGCCACAACATCCGAAACAAGGTCACAGACCCCCCCTGAGGCATCCGAAACAACCGTATCTCCGTGGCTATCAGCGCCACGGCAAGCAGCAGAGCGCAGGTCGCAAGTATCCTAACCTTCGAGTTTTGCAACAAAAACACCTCCTTCCGTCACACGTAATATGTAAACGCCAAGAAGGTGAGTAAACTCCGTCATTCCTGTGCTTTCCTACGCCGGCATTATCCGGGTCAGGTTCAAAGGGTAATCTCTCAGTCGGCTTTGCCGACACCCCTAGCGTTTGATATATCTTATCACATATGGCCGCGATCGTCAACAACTTTCGCTCTAATAGCATTGTTAAAGGGTGAACAATTAAGCTTGATAGTTATCATAATCTGCTTTTGTAAATAAAGTAGCCTTTGACAGCTCGCCTGCAAAGTTTAAAACATATTTTAAATCAACTATTCTCAATAATTTTTCCAAGTCAATGCGTTCTAGTATGTCTTTTGTATAATGACTTGCTTCGTTACTGCTTTGATCGGCTTACATCGAACAACCGTTATTATCCTTCATTAGTTGAAAATAGTATTTTCATTTCACATCGCCGCCGTGAAATACTAATTCATACACTTTAGTATTTTTATAGAATATTTCCTCTAATCCCGAAAACCAATGAAAATCTCCATCAACAGTACATTTATACGAATAGTCACCATCTGCGTACTGCAAAGGCCCACGGTATGGATATTCCTCCGGTACGAGCAATAGAGCTTCGGTCAGGAATTTGATTGAAAAACTTTCTGACAAAGCTCTGCCGATATAGTTCATTGACCAAAAGGGAGCGTTATCTCTCCATAACGCTTCTTGTCCTGCAAAGTTGGCCCCGCCTAAATACGTGTCAATGTATTTCAAATCTCCTTCGGCATACTGCAAATCTTTTGAATTTGGTCTTGATGGTTCCATTTTTGTACCTTCGCCGGCGAAAGTAGCTTTTTTTGCCCTAACTAAAAATTCCGCAATATTTTTATCCATTTTTCATGCTCCTTCATTTTTAAAACTTTCCAAATATTCTGCTAATTGCTTCTTCCTAAAAACCTTTCTTGGTATTTATTTGATTTTTCAGTTAATAAATCTAAATATTTGCCTGCGACTTAATTTATCATGGACATGTCCCTCCGCTTCCATGCGATCAAGTATACCTGTAAGGGTTGCATTTGCCATTGATGCAAGCCACGCAATGTTGGCAATAGTCAAATTTTTATGTTCCCACAACACATAAAGTATTCTTCTCTGTGAGCTATTAAAAACGTCTACACCACATTCTTTAAGTAGACGCTCCCATGCACGGCTAATTAGCCGTCAGATTTGCGACATAATAAAACCTCCAGATTTTTTCGTCGGAATCACCTCCAACCAGAATTATACTATATAGCAATATCCTATGTCAATAACTTTAGCCGGTACAATATTCAAGGGTTTAACCTAAATCATGGTCATGACTTCGCCTTTTAGTCTGCACCTTGGGCGTTAGTTCGTCAATTTCACTTTGCATACCCTTGGTTAGTTCATAATGCTTTTCTACATCTTGATCTATATCATCAAACCCCGCGTCTTTAGAGTATGTAACGGTGTAGTTGCGTGTAGTCTGCAATAGCCGTTCTTGTGTTCGGGGTTCAAGTTGGTTAACTTTAAGGCAGGGTCATACAAAAATGAACCGTTGGGGTTGTTGTCAATAGGAACGGTTGCAAATGATTTACGCACCAAAAAATGAGGAAACAGGCCAGATAGTAGCAAAGGCTACAACTTTCCCGATTGTTGTTCCAAATCCTACAGACAGCAGTCAGGAACTACATAAATAAATTTTACCCTGTGGCTCTGTGAATAGGAGAGTCTTAAAGTAGGAATTACAAAAGCAAGGCACAGACTGTTAATACTCAACGCGAAAGCACATGGTGTATAATCAATAAGAAAATGAAAACCCTTGAAGATAAACTATATGGGATCCATTTTCGTTTTTAAATATCTTTTCAAGATACGCTTTGACGCAACTCCTGAGTGCCACAAAATTAAGACAATCAGAGTATTATTCCGTAAGGAGATTGTTATTGAGTAATTCATCCAACTACATGAGTAGCCGATAAACTTCATTTAAATGTTCTTTCCGTTTTTATTTTTTAAATGCTTTTTTAGAAAAGATTATATTCACACTATGCCTTCAAATCAACTTTGTGTAAACACTCGCAAATCGGCGGATGATACAAATCTGCTTCAATGTAATTGCAATTATCAGCAGGTACTTCTTTCATTTTTATCGTTTCTATCCATACTTCGTCAATATAGACATCGTAGTTACGTGCTAATTCAATTATCTTATTGATAATCCATTTTTCATCATTTATTTCATCGTGCATGTTAGGTAATATTTGATTTGAGCCAAATAATGAGTTTAAAGGGTAAAGACTTCTTTGAGTAGTCGTAAATAACAAAATATTTTTTATTTTTTTGTTTGACAAGCTGCGATTGCAATTCACAAACTTTCCTTTTGCACTTTCAAAAGCATCCATTATACGCTCTTCATATGAATCAACAGGTTGTCGTTGATGCTTTTGACGATATGGTTCAATTAGATTATGAAGAATGTGATTGCCCTGATTGTTTTGTTCAATGTAAATTACAATTTTATGATTTTTCATAAGGGTAAGTATTTTGCAAAGAAATCTATGTCCAGCCTTTTCCTCTTTATCAAGTATTTTTAATATTTCTGATACTTGCATATCATTCTCGACATGCCTAGAGAGCTCATTAACGTAATGTTTATGTAGCTTGTTTTCTGCTTTAAAGTCTTTCAGTTCGTTGATGTTAATATCTTTGTTTATGTTGTGGAAATTATTGCTATTATCCATGCAATAAGCATGATATTTTCTCTGTTTATTCTTTCTTAAATCGTCTTCAATTAACATTGACAACTTTTTGATGACCGCCCCATCTTTCATGAAAGACCTCAGAAATAAAAGGCTATCATTAAATGTAATTCCAATATTTCTATCCGACAAATGTCTTTTAAATCCAGGGTAGAAGTACTGGTCTACATGTTCCATTAATTGAGATAGTCCATACTCGAAAAAATTAAGTGACTTAACTTCAATATTCACAATAATACTTTCAAATTCAAAGAATCCATCAGATACTTTTCCTCTGCCATATATCTCTTCATACACAGATTTACTATCCACCTTTCCATTGTGGCAGTCTGCTGCAACAATGCTTGGTTTCTCAGGAATAAAAGCATTCATGATTTTAGGTGATGGGTTTATTTCGTAGAAATACTGCTCTAAAAAGTTTAACATATGTGAACATTCGTCAATGCCTTTTTCGTAATCTTCACAAGTGCGATTAAAAAGGCAAAAACGTTTGCTAAAATAACATTTCATTGTTGCACCTCCATTTTATATAGAAACTGTGATTGAATAAGATAATTTCTGAATGTCCAATTTGGAGTGCCATATTCATGTACATCCATCGACACCGCCACACAAGGGCAAAACTTTTGGGGGCGTAATACATACACAAAGGAACTTTTTTGAACATGAAAAAAACCTTGCGATTAGGCTTGCAATTGCCTTGTCGTATGGGCTTTCTCTTATTACTGTTCAAAACCTCGGTTATTACAATCGGTGGTATTGTAGGGGTTACACGGCGGTTTGCTTATTAGGCATTTGTGCAGATATGCCAATGTATCCCAAAGCGATCTTGTACATCGCCGCATAAAGCAGCCCAAAATTGCGGAGCTAATGCTCCGACAACTCGTCCACCATCTGCGAGTTTATTAAAAACAGAAGTTACTTCTTCGGCAGAATCTAGGGAAAGCATAAGAGAGAAATAGTCACCTGTTATTGGCGCTGTTCCTCCATCGGTCATTGTAACTTGCGTACCAAATATTAGCACCTCTGAATGCATTACGAAATTTGGCGGCAAAGACTCGTCCATACCAGAGTTGGGCGGAGCATCGCGGAAATAGGCAACCTCTTTCACCTCCGCGCCAAGTGCCTCCTTGTAAAATGCAAGAGCTTCATCGCAATTACCTTGAAAACTAATTGTTGTGATAAGCATATGTTATCTTCCTTTCATTGTTGTTTTCTTGATTATAACAAAGTCTGCTTGCTCTTGATAGTGACATTTATATCATATCCACTTTTTTAGAGCCTCTGTATATGCTGGTCACTAACCTTATACCATTGCAGCAGATATCGAAATAGATTAGACAGGATGCCGAATTATGCCGGCTGTTTTCGGTGATGCTGCTTTTTCCATTATAACACAAGTCTTCGGATATTTCCACAGCAACTTTGTCATACGACAGATTTTGCAACCCGCAATATACTATCAGTGCTTTATAAGTTTTCTTCTTAGACCTCGAGCAGACATTTGGCAATATTTTTTATTCTCTCTATGTCAACAAATATTTATTGATTATCAATAAATATTTGTTGACATAGCAGTATTCATGTGCTACACTACCTCCAACTATAGAGTGGAGGTAATTTTTGTGTACAAAATCAGCTTTGTCCATCGTATAACGAAAATACTGGTAGATATCATGTTTTTCGGGGGAATTTTAGTCTGCGTCGCGCTTCCATTTGTCATGCCGACTATTATGGAATCGTATGCATACGCGTCGGGCGGAACTGCCCCGTCCACTATTATTCTTGTCGCGTCGGGATGGTGCTCTGTTTACATATTGTACCAATTCAAACTAATGTTCAAAACATTAATCGGCAAGGAACCGTTTGTCCATCAAAACGTTAGCTGTTTCCGAAAATGCGGCGTGGCAAGTTTTTTGATTTCCATCATCTATTTTGTCAGGCTTGTTATCGGGTTTACAATCGCGTCGGCTATCATTACGGTTATATTTGCAATGCTGGGTCTGTTTTCATTAACGATGAAGGATGTGTTCAAGCAAGCTGTTTTCTACAAGGAAGAAAACGATTGGACGGTGTAAATATGCCTATTATTGTCAATTTAGACGTCATGATGGCAAAGCGGAAGATTGGCCTTATGGAGCTTTCAGACAAAATTAATCTGACCCCATCCAACCTGTCGGTTTTAAAAAACGGTAAGGCGAAAGCGATCAGATTTTCAACGCTTGAAGAGATTTGTAAAGCTCTTGACTGTCAGCCGGGAGATATCTTGGAATTTGCGGAGGAATAGAATGGAAAGAGCAATGAAGCAGAATTTATTAGGATATTTATTAATTTCGGCGGTAACTTTCTCATCGCTGCTGTTAGTTGAAAACGCAGGGTTCAGCGTGCTGATATTTGTCGCAATACAATTTGTGTGCCTGTATCGTTTGGCGCCGAAAAAGAAGCCTCTGCTAATGTCTATCCCAATTTTCATACTTGCCCTCAACTCCTTCATCAGCGCAAGTCCGATATGGCGAGGATCAAACCCTGTCGTCGCAATCGTACTATACAGTGTAACGGCGCTGTGGCTTACTGATCAATTCTCGGTCAAGGATTCGCTGCTGGGGTTCGTTTTCAAAACGCTGATAAATGTTACAGAACCTTTTTCACACTTCAAGACGCCGTTCAGATGGTGTCTGGAAAGCCAACAAACACATATGCCTATAATAAAGCGCGTTGTAATCGGAATCTGTGTTTCGATACCGTGCTTGATATTCGTTTCGACCATGCTCGCCAGCGCCGACGCGATATTTTCTCAAGCCGCCACAGACTTCTTCCTATGGGTTTCAAGGCTCATACGACTCGACATAATCGGCAGAGTGCTGCTTGGCATCTTCGCGGGGTTGTACTTATTCGGAATGCTCTACCATGTCAGCAAGACAGACCGCAAAAACATAGAGCTAAAAGCGATAAAGGCAAGGAACGGCGACTTAATTGTACTCAACATCGTACTTACATCCGTACTGCTGGTCTATACCCTGTTTGTGATTATCCAATTCAGGTATCTTTTCGCAAGCGCTGAAAATCTACCCATTTACATGACATTTGAGAGCTATGCCCGCCGCGGTTTCTTTGAACTGATGATTCTAACCGGAATAAACATTGCGTTTATTCTCGTCACCGTCTGGCTGACAAAGGATCAAACAGGCTTAGGAGCTAAACTCACCAAGGCGCTGTGCCTGTACTTATGTGCGGTAACAACGGTTCTTCTTGCCTCGTCCTTTTACCGTATGTGGCTGCATGGTTCCGACGACGGTCTTACGCGAATGAGGTTCCTTGTATTCGGTTTCCTCATCTTTAAAGCTGTTGGAATTGCCGCCACATTTGTCTACATTGCAAAGCCAAAGTTCAATATCATCGCTGTCTATTGCTTGATTGCGCTGACATACTACCTATTTCTGAACATAGTTCCAATAGACTCAATCGTAGCAAGAAGTCAAATTAACAGATATTTTGATACGGGCCGGGCAGGTATATCGTATGTACTGACACTGTCGCCCGACGCGGGGCCGCAGATATCAAGGCTGCTTGAAAGTGGCAGCGCCTATACGCGTGACAGAACGCTCGCGTATTATGAAATGGCGGATTTAGACAGCTCTGGATGGCGGCAGTGGAATCTTTCAGTTAACAGGTTTAACAGACTCAGAAACTCTATACTCGAATAATCTATTCTTAGAACCTGTATTCAATAACGCTCAACGCCGTCTAGAAGGCCGATTTCCCGCCACTCGTCGTCAGCTTAACATGCGCTATGTTATTGCGCGTTCCGTATCTTTGTCAAATATGTGAAGCCTGTCCGTAGCGATACTCAGGCGTATGGCGTCACCGGCCGCAACCTCTGTAAGCGGGCTCACCCTTGAGGTCATGGCCTGGCCGCCTGCGGACAGGTACAAGATGACCTCCTGGCCAAGCATTGCCGTGTGCTCAACACGCGCCTCGACAACGCCTCCGGGAGATATCACGGAGGCTTCTTCTCCGCAAAGCAGGTCTTCCGGTCTTATACCAAGTATCACAGCCCGGCCCACGTATCCGCCCGCGGATACCGCTTCGGCGTGTGTGCCGCTCAGGCGTATCTTACAGCCCTTCCAAGCGGCGAAAACTCTGCCGTCGTCGCTCACAAGCTCAGCCTCTACGAAATTCATCTGAGGCGAACCAAAGTAACCGGCAACAAACAAGTTCACCGGCCGCCGGTAAATGTTCGCCGGCGTATCCGCCTGCTCCGCCGCGCCGTCACGCATTACAACGACACGGGAACCCAGCGTCACAGCCTCAACATGGTCGCGCGCCGCGTAAATAAACGTGGCCCGCAGCCTCCGATGAAGAGACAATATCTCGAGGCGCATCTGCTCGCGCGGTCTCATTTCAAGTCCTGCCAGCAAGTCGTCTATCATATATATTTGAGGACTGCTCACAATTGCCCGCCCCATTGCCGCCTTACGCCGCTGACTGCTCGAAATATCCTTGGCCGCACGCTCAAGCAAGTGCTCAATTCCAAGCATACGGGCGGTTTCGCGCACCTTTTGCCCCGCACCGTCTTCCAGCGTTTTGAAAAACGGATTTCCCCGCGTTCCGCCTTCCATATTTTTGTATACCGATTTATTCATGTTCGGCAAATAGTCACGTGAAACAAGCGCTGAACCGCGATCTTCCGCACGTACGCCGCTTACAAGCCGATCCCCTATGCGGATTTCACCCTCTGTCGGTACGTCTATCCCGGCAACGGCGCGAAGCACGGCAGACTTGCCGCATCCCGGCGGCCCCGTCAAGACGACGAACTCCCCGTCTCTCACGTCAAGACAAAAATTCCTGAGCGCGACGACTCCGTCCCGGTACTTCTTGGTCACATTACGAAGCTCCACGCCGGCCATATATGTCCTCCTAAACTTACTACATAACCCTGAACCCTTCCCCCAGCACCTCTCTTACGTCCGCCACAATGACGAACGCGCTTTCATCGGCTGACTTCACTATGTCTTTTAGCTCGACAATCTGCTTGTTGGACACCGAGCACAGCAGCACATTCTTGGCCTTACGCGAGTACATGCCCTCACCGTGAAGGCTTGTCACTCCGCGGCCCAGCTTGCTCATTATGTCCTGCGCAACCGACTCGGATTTTTCCGATATTATGAACACGGCCTTGGCAAAGTGCAGCCCGTCGATCACCGCGTCGATCACCTTTGTTGTGATATAGATGGCAATTATCGCGTAAAGCGTCCGCTCTATGTTAAAGGTAAGAAGCCCCACGGTAACAATGATCGTGTCCAGCACGAACAATATCTTGGCGATGGACAGGTATCTCACCTTCAGGTTAATAAGGCTGGCCAGAGCCGCCGTACCTCCGGTTGTCGCCATGCACCTGAGCACCAGGCTGATCCCAAACCCCGAAAGCAAGCTGCCGAACACCACTACCAGTATTAAGTCGTCCACCATGAACGCGGGAAAAAGCTCCGCCACATACAGGGCCACAGTCAGAGCAAACATTGCGTAAAGGGTCTTCGCGATTCTTCGTACGCCGAATACCTTCGTAGCCACGGCCAGTATCGGAACATTCAGCACAAGATTGGTGGCCCACAGCGGCACGGCAAAACCCCACCAGCGCTGCGACAAATCATATAAAATTACGGACAGACCGCTGACCCCGCCCGTTACAAGCGAGTGAGGATTGAAGAACACAGCAATGCTGACGGCAAACAGGAATACTCCGAGCGTAATTGTTATGTACTCGTTGACCTCCTTGGGAAATATCCTTGTCAAAACGCTCATACTCCTCTTCTCCTGAATTTTTGCTTGACGACCATCAGCACAAATATTGGCAGAGCGCCCATCCGCCGAAATCGCGACGGCTGCCTGACAAGCCTGTAAAGCCACTCCAGCCCCAGCCTGCGCATGGCCAGCGGCGCCCGCGCGACCTCACCGGCGAACACATCCAGGCTTCCCCCGCACCCTATTGATATCTTTGCGCTTATCGCAGCCCTGTGCCTGTCGATAAAACGCTCCTGTTTCGGAAACCCCAGCCCCGCAAGCAGTACGTCGGGCGCGGCCGCTCCGATTTCATCCGCAATTAGTCTCTCGCGTTCCGCATCAAAATATCCGTCGCAAACTCCAACGACGCGCACCGCCGCATAAACCTGCTCCAGCTTTTTCCCGGCGCGCTCGGCAACACCCGGCTTACCGCCAAGAAGGTATACCGAACACTCGCGCCCCTCCTCCGACAGCCGCGCAAACAGCGCGTCTATAAGCTCGATTCCCGCGACCCGCCTTGTCAGACCGCCGCCCAGCATCTTCGAGGCCGCGACGATCCCTATTCCGTCGGGCACACACAGGCTCGACAAGTTCAATATGTTGCGAAAGCTCTCGTCGCGCACCGCCTCCATTACCATCTCCGGGTTCGGAGTAACAACGATACGCGCGAAGCCCTCGTCGCCAAGATACCCCACCAGACGCGATACCGCCCCGTCAAGCGTAACCTCGTCGAAGCGCACGCCCAGTACATCTGTTTTTCTCATTGCTTTCCTCAATTTCATTTGACATTGGTATGGTTTAGCTATATCATTATACTTAATAATTTTGGGGAGCGCAACCATGAACGCATTGATAAAAAACATACATGAAAATATAAGCGTGAAAAATATATTTTCCTGGAGGCTGTACATTGGCGTCTGGCCGGCGTTCGCGCTGGTAGTCCTGTCGTCGGCTGCGCTTACCTACTTTATGTTCGCGCTGCAGCCCTTCGAGTCCTGGCTGTTCGAGCGTGTGCTTGAGGAAAACGGAGCCGCCGTGATCTGGCTGAATTTCCTGCCGATTCTTATCACGTCACTAATACTTTACTTTGCCTCAAACAATGTCGTGCTGTCGGTCGGCGTCACCGGATTTATCGTCATTGCCCTGTCCGTGGGCAACCGATTCAAGATAATATTCCGTCAAGACCCGCTGACCACCTGGGACTTCGTGCTGGGCGCGGAACTCGCAGTAATCAGCCGCAGCTTCAGCCCGCGTCTTATCTTCGGCACACTTGGCGGTTTCGCGCTAATTGTCGCCGTGACAATAGTGCTGCTGATATTCGTCCGCACTCGTAAAATGGCGTTTGCCGCCCGCGCTATAGGGCTTGCGCTCAGCCTCGCGGCCGGCTTGATTTCGACGCGCACATTCCTGGCCGACGAGCACCTGTTCAACCATCTGTATGTGAGCGGCAACCCATACCGCATGGAAAACCAGTTCAACTCGCGGGGCTTCCTCTACGCCTTCATACATACGCACCTCACGTCGGAGATAACCAGGCCACTCGGTTTCGACGCCGCTTCCGTGTCACAACATGTCGCAATGCTGGAGGAGCGGCCGGGCGAAGCCGAAGAAGCCTATTCAAGCCCTGACATGTCTCGGCATCCTCATGTCATACTCGTCCTGGCCGAAGCTTTTTCAGAGTTTCATCTAAGTCCGGGCATAACATTCGCCGAAGGCTTCGACCCCGGTTACAACTACCGCCGTCTGCGCGAAGAGTCCCTCCACGGCTACATCGTAGTACCCAACTATGGCGGAGGTACGGCCGACGCCGAATTCGACATACTGACGGGTATCAATACGCGTCATTACCGCGGCATGGCATACTCCTACATGATGATTACGCGCGAATTCCCCGGCCTGGTCAGCGTGCTGAACAGCCTTGGCTATCATTCTCAGGCGCTGCACCCCGGTTTCGCCTGGTTCTACAACCGCGAGAACGTGTTTGAATTTCTGGGCTTTGACAATTACATGGCGGGCGACGACTTTGCCGGCGCGCCCACGCGCGGCGGCTATGTCACCGAGGAATACACCTTCGACCGCGTAATCGAGCGCTTCGAGGAACACCTCGAACTCCGCCCGGACTCGCCTCTCTTCGAGTTTGTCATAACCATACAAAATCACGGCCCATACGACCACGCGAAGCACCCAAACTCATATACCGTCGAGTTCGAGTCCGACCCGCCGCTTTCGCAAGCGGATATGGATCTGCTTCGCACCTACTTCTACGGCCTGGCCGACGTAGACCGCGAACTTGGCCGCATCACCGACTACATGGCCGCAATCGACGAACCCGTGATAGTCATATATTTCAGCGACCATCTGCCTCTAGTTACCCGAGGAATCCTGGACGCGCACCAATATCCGAACCCACCCGCCGCCATGAACTATGACTATTGGCCGGAAGTCTGGCCGTTTGTGTCCGACTTCACGGTACCGTTCATAATCTGGCGGAACGAAGCCGCCGAAAAACTGCTGGAAGGCCGCACAACCTCCGAGGAATCCGGCCTGATAATGAGCTCTTTCTCATTCGGAGCATTCATACTGGAATTTATGGGCCTGGAACAGGTCGACCCCTTCATGTACCACATCAACAATTTGCGCAAAAAAATACCCGTGCAGTTGGAGTTCGCTTATTTCGACGCACTGGGCAGAAGATTTTCATATGACGAAACAATAAACGATGACGTAAGGCTCTACAAACACTGGAGCTATTACAGGCTGTTCAACTAGCAAATATTCAATACCATTTTGATTACCGAGTCAAACTGCTGGTTTGTCATGATCTCTTCTTCCCTTACAGTTGGCATAAAGCTCCCGCTCCTATCATTGCAAGCCCCACAATATTCCTACAATAAGCGCCTCAACAAACCATATTATCAGGAACGAAAAGATCGGCGCAAGATCAAGCATCATACCGGGGCCGCCAAGAGGCGTCTTTTGCAGCAGCTTGCGCACGGGGCCGAGAATAGGCTCGGACAGAGCGAACAAGAACTGGCCTATCGCGCTCCCGCGGGTGTTCGGCAGCCATGACATTATTATCCGCGCAAATATCACGAAACGTAGAAACAAGGCAAAGTACTGAACAGCGCTGATGAGTATGGATATCATCTAAACCTCCATTATATAGTTAATACACTTTAATTCAGACCAATATCAGCTCGGCGCTAAAGCGCATCTTCTGTAGAACGTCGGCGGCAGCAGGCCGACGCTTCCAGAAAATATTGGTTCATTCTCAGGTGTATTCACTGTACACAGCAATTCCGGCTCGAAAACGGCCGGAAACTGCGATAACCACAGAAACTAGACATCGCCAGCCGGCATTGCGCCATGGCTAAAGTCTAGTTTCTTTTTCAATTCCCTGCCTAACACGTCCGGGAACCCTGTGGCGTCGGATTACTTCCTAAACGCCGTCTGAACCCATGGCAGGATCAAGCCGTTGTTTTTCAACTCTTCTCTGACCTGGGACGTGATTGCGACGTTTTCAGGGGCAATCAGGAATATATCGTGAGATATACGCTGAATGCTGCCGTTGAGCGCGTCACACGCGCCGCCGAGAAAGTCGGCGATACGCTGAGCCACTGCCTTGTCAAGCCTTTCGAGATTTATGACGCAGATGACGCCGTTCTTGAGGTCTTCACAGACGGGACGGGCGTCTTCCAAAGTTTCCGGGCTAAATAGTACGATTCTTGGCTTGCCGCCGTGATAACTGCTTGCCGTGGGCAGATTCAAGACCTTGGAATCGGACGACGACCGGCGAGACCCGCTCTGACGCGGCGCTTCGTAGTCGTAGTCATAATCCTGCTCGTAGTCGCGGCTACTCCGCTTGCTGCGCGCCGGTTCCTTGGACAGAAAGCCGCGGTTCTTCTTTTTGGATTTCGACGGGCGCTCTTCTTCGCGCTCGTCACGGTCGAAACGCGTAAAATATCCCATTTTGTCGCCGGAACCATGCCCCCGCTGTCCGTCGTCAAAGTCTTCGACGTATTCGTAATCTTCCTCTTCACTTTCATATTCAACGCCCATCAGGCCATCCCTAATTTTCTTCAAGAATTCCACGCAGTCTCCTCCTTTGTAAGATAAACCAACTACAACGCGACCTTGTAGGCTATCTTTCTCCAAAGATGCCTGTCCCAATCCTGACCATGTTCGATCCTTCCTCGATAGCTACCTCGAAATCGGAAGTCATTCCCATGGAGAGGTACTTGATATCATTATCAATTAAACCGTCCCGAATGTCAACAAATAATTTATTCAATTTTCTGAAAACAATTCTATTTCCTTCCGGGTTTTCGACGGCTGGCGCTATGGTCATGAGGCCGCGCAGGCGCAAATTTGGTAAACTGTGTAAATCTCGGGCGAACGCTTTTGCCGATTCGACATCTATCCCGGCCTTTGTGGTCTCATTTGCGACATTTACCTGCATCAATATACTAACTTGCGACTGCGCGCGCCTGCTAATTTCCTGGGCCAGACGAAGGCTGTCGACAGAATGTATCAACGCGGCCGTTTCCGCGGCGGCCTTTGCCTTGTTGGTCTGCAGCCGTCCGATCATGTGCCACGCGGGCTTCTCTTCCGATCCGCTCAGCAACGCCGCCTTCACCACCATCTCCTGAACCTTGTTCTCTCCAAGTTCCCGCACGCCGCACGCCAGCGCCTCGCGGATACGATCCTCCCCGACGGTCTTTGTAACGGCCACAAGCGTAATATCCGCCTCAGACCGGCCCGACTTGGCCGCGGCCCTCGCTATGCGTACCCTGGTGTCTTCTAAATTCTTCGCAATTCCCATAGGCTTCACTCCCTAGTACATCAGCAGCCGCTGGCCGTCGTGCAGTCCCGTCGTATCCAGGATAATCCGGCTGGAAGGCGTAATGCGGCGGTTGGCTGCCGCATCGAGAACAATGTGTCCGTCGATTGCCGCCACTTCATCGCCCAGGTTGATTTCTTCAAAGTCCGCGAAGCCGAAGTTCAACACAAATACTCCGCGGAGGGCAACAATCTCTTCAATGATGTGCGTCTGGGACGCGTCGGTCGGATGCAGCAATATATCGCGGATCGACAGATTGTTGGTGTCGATCAGGATGTAGACAAACTCATTGTTGCGCCTGTATATGTTCAGCAATACGGTCTGGTCGGCGGAATTATCGGAGCCCTGACGTATTACGGACGGGTTGTGCATGTCCGGTCTGTTCACGAACTCGACGGGTATGCGAACCGCGTCCATGGTTGTGACTACGTGCGCGGGAATCTTGAGGCTGTCGCTAAGGCTGCTCGTCAGGCGGAAGCTGATTGCCCTCCTGTCCATGAAGTCGCTTAGAAAGCGCGTGACGCGAAGCACGACAAAGCTCGATGTTTCGCCGTGGCTGATGTGTTCGACATATGTATCCATCTCGCGGAACGATTCGCCCGACTGCATATAGACTCGCCGCAGATCGTTGGCCTGCCATTCCGAAACGGCCTCGAACGGCATATATACCGCGATGTACCATATGTTGGAGTTTACCACTTTGAATATTTCATCGCCGGCGGAGACTTCCCGGAGTCTGTGCAGCGTGGTGTGGTCAACGGACTGGCGCGTCTGCTCGGGCTCGAGACTGCGCATGTTCTCGATGGTAAGTATGTTTTCCAGGCCGTCTACGATGTATGAAAGTATTCCGCCGCGCTGTACCGATACGGACATAACGCTTCCGTCAAGGCGCTGTACGGCGTGTTCGCGCTCATCGACCATGCCGCGTACGCTGCCGCGGTCTTCGGTCAACAGCATCTGGTTGCGTATGCCGACCATGCGGCGCGCGTTTTCGGCCATGTTATAAAGCTCATCAAAACTGGAGTTAGTCAGCCTCGGCAAATGCGAATCGACCGCCGCCTGCAACTGTTCGTTCATCCTGGCCACGTCTGTGCTGAAGGCCGATATCTCGCCCCGGCGCGCCTGCATTTCAAGAATCTGGCGGTCAAGCTCTTCGATGCTTGCGTGTATCCCGGCTACATAGCTTTCTTCCGAAACGGCGGCTACAGCCTGTCCCGGGCGCACTCTCTCAAGGTGATCCGCGTGGAACTCCAGCACTCCGTCGCGCTCCGCGGTGTACACCGTTTCATCCCGGATAATAACGCCCGTAAACACCGCCGGCGCGGCGACATTTCCAAAGTCCGGCGATATCGTGGCAATCTCGGGCGTCGTCAGCATGGCGCTGAGTCCGCTTACCATGTGAGTCGACACAAACACAAACACCAGCGCGGCGGTTATCAACAACGGAATGTTGACGCCCGCGCGGCTGCGCTGCTTGCGTTTGCGAAACTCTTCCAGCTCGCCCTTGCGGGGAGCGCGTCCGGGCGGCTTAGGGCCTCTTCTCTTGTCCATATATCACACCAGCCTTGTTATCAACTGCAATCGTCACGCATATGTATATAACAGCCTTTTCGCGAATGAGAGGAAAGCCATGCGCAAGCTGCTGTCCCGTCCTGTAAACTATATTATACCATTGGTAGTGGCGTTTTTCAACTTTCTTTTAATATTGTTTCCCGGCGACATTGTTGAGGCCGCGCGCACCGGGCTTCTCCTGTGGTTTAACAATGTTTTGCCTGCGCTACTGCCGTTTATAATCGGCACAAACATACTGGCGGCCGTGGGGTTTGTGGGTCTGCTCGGCAAGCTTCTCGACCCTGTAATGATGGCGCTGTTCCGCGTACCCGGAGCGGGAGGCTTCGCGCTTGTGACCGGAATGATGTCGGGATACCCCATGGGCGCCAAGACCGCCGCTACCCTGGTGCAAAGCGGCCAGGTAAGCGCGTCTCAGGGATGGCGGCTTGCGGCGTTTTGCAACAATTCGGGGCCGTTGTTCATACTGGGCGCGGTAGGCGCGGGGCTGTTTTCCAACGCGGGCGTCGGATACTTCATTATGTTCTGCCATTACGCCGGAGCGATTGCGGCGGGGCTTGTAACGGCGCGCTTCGCGGGGCGCGAAACAGGCCCGGGGCGTCTTGCGCCGGACGACAAATCCACGCTTGTATACGTCCGGGAAACCCGGAAGCGGCCCAAGCCCTTCGGCGAAATACTGGGCACAAGCGTGAAAAACGCGATGGAGACGATAGTGGTCGTAGGCGGCTATATAGTGTTGTTCGCGGTGATCGTCCGTGTTCTGGATATACTGGGGACGTTTGAGGTCGCGCAAGCGCTGTCGCAGCCGTTTCTGGAGCCGCTTGGCGTTGACGCCGCTCTGCTGGCCGGCATAATGGTGGGAATGGTCGAGATGACCAACGGATCGCTCCGCTTGTCGGAAGCGGGTATAACGGCGCACACTATCGCCGCGCTTACGTTTGTGATATCCTTCGGCGGATTCTCGATACACGCGCAGTCCGTCAGCTTTCTGTCAAAGGCCGGAGTAAGCGCCGGAGGCTACATCGCCGGAAAGCTGCTGCACGGCCTGATATCAGCCGGTCTGGCCTTCGCGGCCTTCGGCCTGTTCGGAATTACGCCACGCGAAGCCGCGCCGGCGTTCTTCCAGGGCGACGCGCCGATAATCCGCGTATTCGGATATTCGTCGGCGCTGTTCCTAATATCTATCATCGGCTTTATCGCGCTCGCCGCGATCTGCCGCGTGCTGGTCAAGAAACGGAGAAGAAGATTTTAACACTATTGACCGCCGCGAAGCTCCTGACGGTTTGAGTACAGCACCTCGATAGTATCGCCGAAGCTGTCTTCTATCGCGCGGTACTGCATGTTAATGCTGTTCATGGACTCGCGCAGAGAGTTCTCTGTTTTCAGCAGTATCTCGTCGGCATAGTCTATCGACGAAAGGCGCATGTCCCGCGCGGACTTCCTTGTCTCGTCCATAAGCTCGTTAGCCTGTTCTACCGCAAGCTTGTACACCTGATGATCGTCGACCATTTGCTGCTGCTCGTGCTCGGCGTCCCTGATGATCTGGGCGGCCTTGCTCTTGGCGTCGTTAATTATGCGGTCGTGATCGTCGATTATTTTCTGGGCGTTGCGGATTTCGTTGGGCAAGTTAAGGCGCATATCCGATATAATCTCGAATATCTGATCCTTATCAAGCGAAACCTTGTTCGAGAACGGAACAGTCCTGCTTCCTTCTATCAAGTCCTCGAGCATGTCTAAGTAGTCAACCAAAGAATCCATTACTGCCTCCTATTGTTACCGTTTAGTAGAGCCGCCGCAACGCAAGCCGGCACCATGTTATCTATATCTCCGCCAAAGGCGGCTATTTCCTTCACAATTGAGGAGCTCAGGAAGACGTGCGCCGGATCGGACGGCAGATACAGCGTCTCAAGTCTTGGGTTCATCAGTCTGTTCGCCTGGGTCTGGGGCAGATCACGCTCGTATTCCGACGGGCCCCGCACCCCGCGGATTATCACATCCGCGCCGCACTCGTTGAAAAAATCGACAATCAGCCCGGAAAACACGCGCACCTCCACCCTATGGGAGTCCGCCGCGCCCTCCAGGGATTCATGGACAAGCCTCGCGCGCTCCTCGGGCGAAAAGCGGCCTTCTTTATACACATTATGGCAGATGGCGACTATCACGCGGTCGGCGAAGCGAAGCGTACGCCTAATTATATCGATATGCCCGTTGGTGATAGGGTCGAAGCTGCCGGGGCAGATGGCTGTCAAGGGCGTCCTCCTGGTTGAGAACCTGTGTTCAGTACCCGAAATGCTGACTAGAAGAGGCAATTTTTCGCCAATCTAGGAAGGAGCGACGCCGCGTACCAATAGCGGTACGCAAGGAGCGACTGACGACGAGTGGTGTAAAATTGACCTTCTAGTCAGCGTTGAGCGGTATTGAGCACAGGTTCTGAGTATATTTCATAAATGTAAGCTTAGTCGTTGAATATTCCTTTATCTTGTATACTTGAAGCTCCGGGATTCCGCTTATCGGCGGGGCTTTTGCGGCCTGCTCGGCTACGACCAGCGCGCCGTCGACAAGGGCTTGCCCACCCGTAAGCGCTTCCAGCGCCGCGCCCAGTTCTCCGGCCTCGTACGGCGGATCCAGATATACTATGTCGAACGGCTGTTCCGTGCGGCAGAGCTTGTCCAGCGCGTTCCGCACATCGCCGCGTATTACGGCGGAACCTGCGTCCAGACGGCACTTGGCGATATTCTTGCCGATCAGTTCCGCCATGCGCTTGTCCGACTCCACAAAGACTGCCCTCTCCGCTCCGCGGCTAAGGGCTTCTATCCCGATCTGTCCTGTCCCGGAGTACAGGTCGAGAAAACTCGCGCCGGCCACATGCCGCGCGATAATATTGAACAAATCTTCCTTTATCCTGTCGGCGGTGGGCCGCGTGCGGCTGTCCGGCGGCGTTAAAAGCGACGTACTCCGCGCGCTCCCGGAAATAACTCTCACAAATGATCGTTCCTAGGCACAGATTATAGTATATTATATCAAATCTTGTCAAGATGTAAACGTTTTTTTAACAAATCGCCGCTCTCAGTTTACATCTTTTTGAGCAATTCCAATAACGCGGCTTTCTGTTCTTTGTTTAGAGTGTCCCATACCTTTAACATTTCCCTCTGCTCTTCGCTTAAAATAACCGCCTCATCTCCTTCCGCGAAAAATTGAGAAAGAGTTATCCCAAATCCATTACACAGTGATTCCAGAGTAGGTACTGTCGGCTGATTATTCAAGCGAAACAAATTATTTACCGTAGCCTGCGGCACGTTAGATTCTTTAGCTAATCTATAATTAGTCCAGCCTCTCTCTTTACTCAACTGTTTGATTCTATCTGATATGTCCATTACCTTTACACCTCCACAAAACATATAATACACGCTGAGCATCGCATAAAATACACTTGACATTGCGCCTAAATATGTTTACAATATTTCATAAATACAAAATAATCCCACCAATTGGCGGGATTTAATAAGTGGGAAACTATGATATCATCAGGTTTTGTACGCAAATTGGACGAGCTTGGCCGGATTGTTCTTCCGATAGAAATCCGCAAAACGTTCCAGCTCAAAGAAAGAAGCCCCATAGAAATCTTCATCGACGGCAACAAGATAATTCTAAAAAAGTACGAGCCGGGGGATATGTTTACCGGCAATATTGACGATCTTGTAGAATACAAGGGCAGAAAGTTCTCACGCGACACAATCAAAGACTTGCTGGAACACGCCGGGTACAAAGTCTTAAACTAAGAACCTGTATTCAGTACCCGGAATGCTGGATTGGCGGAGGAAAACCGGGGCCCCCACGAAGCCTGGTTTTGGCTTCGTGGGGTGGAATTCAGCCGCCTAGACAGCATTTCGGCGTACTGAATACAGATTCTAACTTTCATAATCTTGTATTACCCGCAGAAGCGCTTCCTCGCTGTGGACGATTATACCCTCGCGGATGCGCGCCTGCTCTCCCGGCGAAAGCGACGACACAGGGGTGCGCGTGATCTCCGTAAGCCGTAGCGGATCACCGCCCGTACGCACAAAGACCGCCACAAAGCCGTCGTGTTCGGTCACGACATAGTGCTCGGCGCGCTGGTTTACGATGTTGAGCCGCATTGTGACCAGGCCCGGCGTAAAATCGACGATCTCCCAGTCGCCATATATCCTGGCCAGACTCTCCCTGTCCATGTTTATGGCAAAATGCGGAATCGGCTCCTCGCTGGTGAGGACAATTCCGTCAAGCACATAGTTGCGCTCGAATACGATACGCGTGTACGCGTCCACGCGATCAGGCTCGGCGCGTACCTCCTCCGGCTCTTCCTGATCGGGAGACAGCGCCTCTGTAAGGCTCTGACCCACGTTCGCCAGCACAGCTTCGTACTCGTCTCCCTCCGCATCCTGCGCGTAATAATCCGGCTCCACGGCCTCCACCAGAATAGGCGAGCCAACCTGCCCGTCCGTCCGCACAAAGTTATACGTAAACAACAACGCGATAAGCGCCAGAGTCAGCGCGACAAATATTATCAACAACACCGTAAGCAGCTTTTCGGAACGACTCATGTAAACACCTCCATTTTATGGAAGTATTCACATAAAAATTCCCGCGTATACTCTGCTACGGCGGGAATTTGGGCACTTTCGCCTTAGAGTCTGCCCAACAATAACGGCGAAGCGATTTTTTGAGATTTTTGTCGCAGTGCTGGGGTGTGTCGACAATAGTTTTTCGAGAAGATTTTTGAGGCGATTTTGTGCCAATCGAGGAGGTGATGACGCCGCGTACCCGCAGTGGTACGCAAGGAGGAACCGACGAAGAGTGGCACAAAACCGGGGACGGCGAATTACAATAACAAGAGCAATAGTAAAAAACAAAGCACAAGATATCCCAAACGTGGTATAGTAGGAGCACCACACAA
>WRAW01000036.1 GCA_009780015.1 Defluviitaleaceae bacterium
ATGCTGTGTGCCGGTGGCACACGTTTAGCATCCGAAGCGCCAGCGTAGGCGGAGGAACCGACGACCCGGGGTCCCCATAAAGCCCGGTTTTGGCTTTATGGGGTGGACTGTGGCGGAAAACCGGGGTCCCCACGAAGCCCGATTTTGGCTTCGTGGGGTGGAATTCGACCGACAAGACGGCATTCCCATCCTATGAACACAGGTTCTTAGAACAACGTCATTTGGTTGGATTCCGGCAAGCCGTCCAGCACGCCGTTTTTCCTTAGGAGTTCAATTACGGTTTTGTTGATCTTGGTACGGCTGCGGAAGTTTTCGATATTTGGGAATTCGCCGTCTTTGCGGGCTTCGTTGATGTTTGCGGCGACGCTTCCGCCAAGTCCGGCTACGGAACACAGCGGCGGCAGCAACCTGCCGCCCTGTACCAGGAATTGGCGCGCGTCCGACCGGTAAAGGTCAAGCGGCGCAAAGCTCAGCCCGCGCGCGTACATCTCGTTTACCAGTTCGAGCAAGGTCTGGGTGTTCTTGTCCTTGGCGCTCTGGCTCTCACGCGGGATGGCCTCGATCCGCGCGAGTTCGCGACGGACGGGTTCGCGGCCTTTACAGCACAGTTCGTAGTCGAAGTCTTCTGCCTTCACGGAAAATATGGCGGCGTAGAACGCCAGAGGATGGTGTATCTTATAGTACCCAATGCGCACGGCCATCATTACGTAGGCCACGGCGTGTCCTTTAGGGAACATATACTTGATCCGGCGGCACGACTCGGTGTACCACTCGGGGATTCCGGCCTCATCCATGAGGGCGGCGTCTTCGGGGCTTACGCCCTTGCCCTTGCGCACACTTTCCATTATCTTGAAGGACGCCAGACGGTCTACGCCTTTCTGGATCAGGTAGACCATTATGTCGTCCCTTGTGGGTATCACTTGGCGCAGGTTGGCCACACCGTCGCGAATAAGTTCCTGAGCGTTGTTCAGCCACACGTCATTACCGTGAGAAAGGCCGGATATACGCACAAGATCGGCAAAGCTGGAGGGTGTGGTGTCAACAAGCATTCCGCGCACAAACCCAGTGCCGAACTCGGGCAGGCCGAGGCTGCCCGTCTTGCAGTCGATGTCGGTCTCGCTGACCCCAAGTGCCGTGGGGGAGGTAAACAGTGACATCACGTCCGCGTCTCCAAGGTCTACCAGGCGCGGGTCAAGACCTGTGATTGTGTGCAGCATACGAATGATGGTCGGGACGTCGTGCCCGAGTATGTCGAGCTTCATTAGCTTGCCGCTGATGGCGTTATAGTCGAAGTGAGTGGTGACGACGCCGGAGCCGGGGTCGTTCGCGGGGTGCTGAACCGGCGCGAATTCGTAAATGCTTCGGCCTTGCGGCACGATCATAAGCCCGCCGGGGTGCTGGCCGGTCGTGCGCTTGATGCCGGTGCAGCCAAGCTTTAGCCTGTTTACCTCGGCGGAGCGTGGGTTGACGCCCTTTTCCTCCATGTATTTCTTGACGTAGCCGAAGGCGGTCTTGTCGGCCAGTGTACCGATTGTACCGGCCTTGAAGACGTTTCCCGCGCCGAAGAGCGTCTCGGTGTACGCATGGGCTGTGGCCTGGTATTCGCCGGAGAAGTTGAGGTCTATGTCAGGCTCCTTGTCGCCGTCGAAGCCCAGGAATGTCTCGAAGGGGATGTCGTGGCCGTTCTTTGCCAGAGCGGTTCCGCAAGCAGGGCAGGGGCGGCCGGGCATGTCGCAACCGGAACCCCCGGCATGAGGCCGTACGGTTTCGGAATCGAAGTCGGTGAACTTGCAGCACGGGCAGACGTAGTGGGGGGGAAGCGGGTTGACCTCGGTGATGCCCGCCATCGTCGCCACGAAGGAGGAGCCGACGGAGCCGCGCGAGCCGACGAGGTAGCCGTCTTCCTCGGACTTGGCCACAAGTTTTTGCGCAATGATGTACATTACGGAAAAGCCGTTCTTGACGATGGAGTCCAGTTCGCGGTCAAGGCGGGACTGGATGACCGGCGGCAGCGGGTTGCCGTAAATGCTGCGCGCTCGCTCGGTTGTTATGCGCGTCAGTTCCTCGTCCGAGCCTTCTATGTACGGCGGGAAGCTTCCGTCGGGTATCGGTTTGATAGCGTCAACCATACCGTTTATCAGGCGCGTGTTGGAGACGACTACCTCGTAGGCTGTGTCTGCGCCAAGGTAGGCGAACTCGGCAAGCATCTCTTCAGTCGTGCGGAAGTACAGGGGGGGCTGCTGATCGGCGTCCTTGAAGCCGTCTCCGGTCATAATGATGCGCCTGAACACCTCGTCCTCGGGGTTTAGGAAGTGGGCGTCGCATGTGGCTACCACAGGCTTGCCGAAACGCCGCCCGTATTCCACAATTTTTCTGTTGATATTTTCGAGTTCCGACCGAGCGGATATCTTGCCGTTTTCGAGCAGGAAGTTGTTGTTTCCCGTGGGCTGTATCTCAAAATAGTCGTAAAACTCAGCCAGCTCCTTTATATGATCTTCGGGGGCGTTGTTAAGGATGGCCTGATAAAACTCGCCGCCTTCGCACGCCGTTCCGATCAGAAGCCCCTCGCGAAGCCGCAGGAATTCGGACTTGGGTGTGAGCGGCTGCTTGCGGAAGTAGTTGAGGTGAGCCAGGGACACGAGTTCGTAGAGGTTGCGCAGGCCGGCGTAGTCTTTTACGAGGATGATGGCGTGGCTGCTCTTTAACTTGCGCTTGTCGAGAGATTTGCCGGCCATTACGTTTATGTCGGATAGGGTGAAGCAGTCTTGTGAGCGAAGCATCGCTAAGCAGTGCAGGAATATTTCGGCGGTTGCGCCAGCGTCGTCAACGGCGCGGTGGGCGTTTTCTAGAGAAATGCCGAGGTGTTCTGCTACCGCGCCTAGTTTGTGTTTCTTGAGATCGGGAAAGAGCATCCGCGTAAGCTTGAGCGTGTCAAGGTAGGTGTTAGAGACGGATGCGCCCAGTCTTCGCGCGGACGCGACTATGAAGCCCACGTCGAACTCGGCGTTGTGAGCCACCAGTACGGCATCGCCGACGAAGGTCGTAAATTCGGCAAAAGCGTGGCCTATAAGCGGAGCGTCGGCTACCATTTCGTTGGTGATGCCCGTTAATTCAGTGATTCGTGAGGATATATCGCGCATGGGGTTTACAAATGTCGCGAAGTGACCTATTATTTCTCCGCCGCGTATCTTGACCGCGCCGATCTCGATAATGCTGTCGCCTTCACAATCAAGCCCCGTTGTTTCCAGGTCGAATACTACGAACTCCGCGTCAAGGCTCTGGCCCTTGTCCATGCGAATTATCGCGCCGAGGTCGTCCACCAGGTAGGCTTCCACTCCATAGATTACCTTAAGGCCGTGCTTCTTGGCGGCGTTCATCGCGTCGGGGAAGGATTGCAGTACGCCGTGGTCGGTTACGGCAATGGTATCATGACCCCAGTCGGCAGCTTGGCGTATGTACTCGTTGACGTCGGTCACACCGTCCATACTGCTCATATGGGTGTGAAGGTGAAGCTCGACGCGCTTTTCAGGCGCTTCGTCCGCGCGAACGGCAAATGCTTCGCCGGGCGCGATTTCTTCGGCCATCAATGTGATTTCTTTCGAGAAATCGTCGTGGACGGCCTTGCCTTTGACGCGCACAAAGCCTCCCTTGCGAATATGCTGCCTGAAGGGTTCGTAGTCGCTGGGCTTCGCGAAGAACTTGACGGTCAGCGCGCCCGTGCGGTCGTATATGTCGAAAACGGTGAGGATGTTGCCGCCCTTGGTCTCGCGCGTTTCGGAGCTAACGATCTGACCGCATATGACTATTTCGGCGTCAGGGCGTATATCGGCTTGAAGGGTTATGGCGTCGCCGGAGATTGACTCGACGAGCTTGGTCTTCTTACCGCGCCGTCGGAACTGACCGCCTTCGCAGTAGCTCGCCGCCTTAACTGGTCGGGGCGCCGGTGCGGGAACGGACTGCTGCGGCTGAGCCGTGTCGGAGGTGGTTGCCGCTTGTGGGGCAGGATTTTGCGTACTATATGCAGGAGCCGTCTTTTGGGGCGCTTTTTTGGGCTTGTTGCCGGACACGCTGAAAGATACGGCTACCGATGTGTTGAAACTGGTTTTGAAGTAACCTTCGATCATCTCTCCGATTCTGTGTGATTTCAGAAGGAAAACGGCGTCGTAGGGAATAGAGATGGTCAGATGGCTGGTTTCGCCTGTTTGATTAAAGTTCCGCGCGCCGGCGGCGTCGGCCAGCAGCTTGGCGCACAGCGGGGATTTCCGCCTGACCTTGGTAACAATGTTGCTCCACGCGGCGTCTACTATGTTGGGGATGTCGTGTCTGTGTCCGGTATCAAGAGAATAAGATACGCGT
The DNA here is from genome assembly GCA_009780015.1 of Defluviitaleaceae bacterium. GTDB lineage: Bacteria > Bacillota > Clostridia > Lachnospirales > WRAA01 > WRAA01. The sequence goes on from WRAW01000036.1 coordinate 4,357, forward strand.
ACCGTGGCCGAGTTAAGCCTTGGAAACAGGCCGAAGAGCTCGCTCTCAAGGTCGTGTATATGCCTTTCGTCGATTAGCTCTGGGCTTTGCAATTGAACATAGAGCGCCTGATCGGACGAGTTCACAAACACTTTCTCGACAGTGGTGTGCGAGAAGCGGCTGATTGTTGCTGGCGAAAATGATTTTTGCGTAAAAACGGCTGCGAATTTTCGTGGCTCCATGATTACACCTTTAGGTTAACTTTCTTATTTCGTCGAACAGCAGGCCGAGGAGCTTGTCCTCAGGGGCTTTGGCGATGACTTGGCCCTTGGCGAAGATTATGCCGGAGCCTTTGCCGCCGGCTATGCCGAGGTCGGCGTCTCTGGCTTCGCCGGGGCCGTTGACTACGCAGCCCATTACGGCGACCTTGATGGGCTTGCGGATTGTGGACAGGAAGGCTTCTACTTTCTGAGCCATTGGGATCAGATCGATTTCAGTGCGTCCGCATGTCGGGCATGAAATCAAAGTGGGGCCGAAGCTTCGCAGTTCCATGGATTGGAGTATTTCGCGCGCGAGTTTTACTTCTTCGACCGGGTCGGCCGTAAGGGATACGCGCAGAGTGTCGCCCAACCCGTGCGAGAGCAGGGCGGCGATTCCGGCGGAGGACTTTACCGTTCCGGCGCGCAGGGTTCCAGCCTCGGTGATGCCGATGTGCAGAGGGTAGGAAACCTGTGCGGCGGTCAGCTTATAGGCCTCGAGCGTTTGTAGCACGCTTGAGGCCTTGATAGATATAACAATGTTGCCGAAGTCGAGGTCTTCGAGTATTTTAGCGTGATTCAGCGCGGATTCGCTCAGAGCCGCCGGGGTGACGCCACCGTGCTTGTCTATCAGGGACTGTTCAAGCGAACCGGAGTTCACGCCGATACGTATGGGGACGCCGCGTTCCTTTGCGGCCTGGGCGACCAGGCGGACGCGTTCGTAGTTCCCGATATTGCCTGGGTTAAGGCGCAGCTTATCTACGCCTTGGGTGATGGATTCGAGCGCCAGACGGTAGTCGAAGTGTATGTCGGCCACAAGGGGTATGGCGATCTGTCGCTTTATCTCTCTAAGCGACTGCGCGGCCCGCATGTCGGGTACAGCAACACGCACGATCTCACAGCCGGCATCGGTAAGGGTATGTATCTGGCGGACGGTGGCGGCGATGTCGCGCGTGTCGGTGTTCGTCATCGACTGAATTGAAATGGGGTTGTCGCCGCCGACATTTACGGCGCCGACGCTGACAACGGTGCTGATTCTTCTATTGTACATGTTATACCTATTAGACCTCTTAGGAAATCAGTAAGCGCCGCCTTTGCGGTCTTTTTGCCGCAAAATCGCGCTACTCCTCACTTGCGTATCACTGCGGGTATGCTCATTCCATCCCACGAAGCCAAAGGCAGGCTTCGCGGGAGTCCGGTTGTTCGTCGCGCTTTGCCTTGCGACAAAACTTGCGCAAATCCAGGGTTGCCCAATTCCTGAAGAAGTCTATTAATTCGCAAATTCATCAATTTGCGAGAAGTTGATCGCGGAGTTCGGATTCGCGGCGGCAGAAGGCTGTTCATTCTGCTCCGACGGCTCGGACGCCGGATTTGGAGCGTCGTATGGTTCGGCCGTGGGAGCCGGTGTCGGGAACGCCGGCGGGGGGGGTGTTGTCGGAAACGGTATTGGCGCGGGAGGCGGAGTCGCGTTCGGGCTTTGGAACGGCATAGGCGTTGGCAGTCCTGCCCCCGGGGCGCCGGGTGTTCCCGGCGGATGAGTTGGGAACGGTATTGCCTGCGGAGGCGGTGAGGCTGTCGGGAAAGTCGTGTTTGGCGTCAATACGACTTGATACTCCTGCCGCGGCTGGTTCAGGTCGAACTGCATCGACCACGTATCATAGCCTTCGTGACGTATTGAAATATTGTGGAAGCCGAACGGCAGCAGTTCGGACACGGGCGAGGTTCCAACCACACTATTGTTGACGAGAACCGTTGCTCCGGGCGGTGTGGTATTGATTACGAGCATACCCATCTGCACCAGCTCGGTCAGCTCGATGTCGAGGGTCAGCGCGGGCTCCGTGAGCCTGACTATCTGCAGGAAGGGAATGTAGCCTTCGCTTGTTACGGATACTGAATGCTCTTCGTCCAGAGCCAGGACGATAGGTTCGTCGCTTGAGTGCTCGACGCCGTCTATTTCCAGCGTGTAGTCGTCTATGTTGATGTTGACTGTGAGCAGGCCTGTTCTGTACTGAGCCTGAGCAAGGTCGATCTCGATAGTTTCGTTGTTGGCGAGTACTATTTCACGCACCATTGGCTCGATGTTGTCGCCCCGCACAACGATCCTGTGAGCGCCCTCAAGCAGCAGCATTTCTTCGGAATCGGCAAGCTGGCGGAACATAGAGGTGTTGATCTCGACAGTTCCCCCCCGCACTTCGTCGGTATTCAGGAATCTGACCGTGCCGTGGCTGCGGTTGACCTCGACAAACAGCGCCCTCGAGCGGAAACCGCTGACCGTAACAATGTCTATCGGGGCGATGCGTTCGATGTCGAATCTGTAGTTGCGGTAGATCACGATTGTGGAATCGTCGTAGGAGTAGTTGCTTGTTCCGATGCCTATGGAGCGGCGGTCGGTGTTGATGTGTACGGAGCTTATCATCCTGTGTTCCCAGCCGCTTGGGCTTATCTGGACATTTTCGGCGGTAGAGGTAGCCGCGTCGTAGCGTATGTCTACGATGTTGCCGATGCTGAAGCTGGCGAAACTGACCTCGACGCGGTTGCGGTTCAGGAAGGTTGTGTTCTGAGCGACGTTGAGGGTGATGGTTTCCCCGGTTTCGGCGTCCATGACTCTCATTCTCTGGTCGGCCAGGTTTATGTCGGATATTACGCCCGATACTTCAATTTTTTCAGCGATACTTATGCCGGACGCCGCGCCGGCGTCGGCCAAAAGAGGCGGCTGAGGCGGCTGCGCGGTCTGCAAGTCGCTGTTCGTGAAGTAGTTGAGCACTATGCCAAAGACAGCGACAGATATTATCACCCCTATGGTTAGGGTGAGGATGTAGAAAAGTGCAAGCTGAGACTTTTGCGGTTTCATCTTGCGTTTTGGGGTCTCGCGGGAGCGGCGTTGCAGGCCGGGACGATCCGAGTTTTCAGACAATGCTCCGACCTCGGGAACGGGAGCTTCTCCGCTGGGTACGTATATCACGCCGTCTTTCTCAAGCAGCTTTGGTATGCGTTGGCTGTTGTAAAGATTGTTCTTGTCAAGCGTACTTCCATCATCCATATTGTCACCTCATTTCTAGTAACACAGGTTTTGAGATTATAGTAAGCGTCTGCTACAGTATAACACATGTCGCGCCAGATTTCAAACCCTGCTTTTTTTCAAAATTTGACCTTTCCGCCGCAGCGCAATATGGAAGCTCCGGCCAGTACGACAAGAGCGTCGACAAAGACATTTGGGTCAAGACCATGCTGTTTGTTTACGACCGAGAGCTCGGTGCAGCCTAGTATTATGGCGTCGCAGCCGCAGTCTTTCAGATGCGCGGCGACACTGTGAAATTCGGACATGTTGACGTCGCGACCGGCCTTTACGCCCTCAAAAATAACCTTCATGACGAGTTTTTGGTGAGCTTCGTCGGGGGTTACGCACTCTATTCCATACTTGACCATGTATTTTTGGAAGATACGGGTTGTGATCGTGCCGTCGGTGGCCATCAAACCGATTTTTTTGGCGTTCCTGTTTACAATGTGGACGGCAATTTCATCAATTGTGTTTATAACGTTTGCGCCGGTACTTTTTATGATTTCGTCGTAAAAATATGTTGCCGTAACGCATGGCACGGCGATTGCGGCTACGCCTTCGGCCTGCAGCTTCCGGGCGTACTCGCTGAGAAGTGGCCCCGGGCTTTCCTCGTTTCTGCCCAGTATGAAACCTGTGCGGTCAGGTATCCTTGGCATGTTGTAAATTATTATGTCAAGATGCTCCTGGTCTGTTGCGGCTTGCGTGTGCTGTACAAGAAGCTCGAAAAAAGTCGCGGTTGCCAGAGGCCCCATGCCTCCTATCACGCCTAGCGTGCCTTTGTTGCTCGGTGCGCTCATATTAACCTCCTAACGTAACGTCGCAGTCCTGATACCACCTAAGTGCGTCCAGAAAGTGTTCGTCCCTGAAGTCCGGCCAGTAGTCGTCCACCACGAAGAAGTCGGCATATACGGACTGAACGGGCAGGAAACCGCTTAGACGCCGCCTTCCGCCCCAGCGGATAATCAGGTCAATGCGCGGAATATCATGGGAAGCGACGGCCTTTTCGACTGCGCCGGGCGACATGCCGGAACCGTCGATATGAGACAGATCCCACTTCCAGCTATAGTTTACCAGGAAGTTGATGTTTAGGACGCCGTTACCGTAATTCACGCGCTTGTTTGCGTATTCCGAGAGCTTGGACGGAAAGAACCTGGAATCCTCGTTGCCGAGAGCCATTATGTTGTAGTCGCGGTTTGCCGCGGCCTCGACAGCTTTGACGCAGGCGGCGGTATATGCTTCGATCTGCGCGGAAGCGCGCTTAGTGTTGTCTACGGTGAAGGCGTAGAACGTGGCCTCCTTGACTCCGTAGGCGGCGCACAGTTCTACAAGCCTCATTCCGGGGTCTATGCCGTGGGCATAGCCTTCGTGCTTGGCCATTTCATGGCTTAGGGCCCAGCGGCGGTTTCCGTCGGGGATAATTCCGATGTGAGTCGGGACGCGCTTGAATTTTTCGGTTTGGCTTACGCCTTCATTCGTATTGGTCATATTGAGCCTTCTCTCGAGTATTGTTTAAATGCTTTCGTAGCCGTCAAGCGGCGGTTATGATTCCGCCACGTTATAAGCGGGAAGGGATATTTCAAGATGCAGCTAAGAGCAGCGCAGAGCTGATGGAGACGGGTACAAACATGTTTCTTGAGCTGAATTTCTGCTGTTCCTGGCTCAAAGAAGATATTGACGCATACAACACGTCCTTCACATTAGACCTGTCAGGAAACCCTGTGATGCCGGACGGGCCTGTTTTCCATGGTATGGGTAACGTATTATTATTTGGATAGTATAACACATATCGGAAGGGAATACAACATAGTTGGAGCTGTAAACGAAAAGAACCGCGCACCGCACGGCTCTTTTAACGGCTTATTATCTGCGCGCTGCGTCAAGGGCGCTGCGTATCGCGGATATTAAGACTTCCTGGGTATAGGGCGTTTCGCCGGAAGTTTGCACATTTAGCGATTGCGTTTGGACTATCTGCTGTGATATAATTTCCAGTGTCGGCTGCATCAGTGGGTAGAATACCTCCTGAGCCTCGTAGGGTTCCGAGATGCTGATGTTTAGGATAGCGTTCTCGCTGACTTCGACGCTGACGAGGATTGTCGAGTTTGACAACACTATCTCTGAATAATATGTACCGGGTACGAAGTTTCCGACCGGTGTAACGGCCTGCGCGCCCGGGCCTGCCGGCGGAGGTTGCTGCTGGCGCGGAGCTGCCGGTATTGCCGGCGGCGGCGCTGTCGGCGCTGCGGGGCTCTGTGCGGATCTTCCTCCGAACAGGAACAATACAATCAAAAGCGCGGCCAATGCCGCCGCGGCAATCAATAATATCTTTCGGATCTGCCTCATCTGCAGCACGAAAATTTTTGTACCGCCCATGTTTTTCAACTCCCTATGCAGTTATGTGGTTGCTTTAACAAGTTTATTATCAATAGATTATAAATATGTCTTGATAAAACATCTTTTCTAGATTATAATGATAGTGGAGGAAGATTATGCGAAGGTTAATAGTGTAATTTCTTCAATATTATGGTTATAATAAACTGTTCCCATTCTGGACTCAAAAATAGGTGATAACATACATGAAGTTTAGAGAACTGTCGCTTGGTATATTCATAATAGTTGTGCTGTTGGTGTTCATCATTCCGCCGCCCTCGCAGATGATGGACTTCATTCTGATGATAAATATCGCTATCGGGCTGATAATACTGCTGAATGCGGTTTATGCCACCGAGCCGCTGCAAATGTCCACCTTTCCGACAATTCTGCTGACATCCATATTGTTTCGCCTTGCGATCACCATTTCCACAACCAGGCTGATTCTTGGCACAGGTCATGGCGGACAGGTTATAGATACGTTCGGAAACTTTGTGGCCGGCGGCAACCTGGTGCTTGGCGTAATTATATTCTTCATACTGACGCTTATAAACTTCATGGTAATCACCAAGGGAGCGGAGCGCGTTGCGGAAGTCGGCGCGCGTTTCACGCTGGACGCGATGCCGGGCAAGCAGATGGCTATCGACGCCGACCTTAACGCCGGACTGATAGGCGAGGACGAGGCAAAGAAACGCCGCAAAAAGATTCAGGACGAGTCCAGCTTCTACGGCGCGATGGACGGTGCGGCCAAGTTTGTTAAGGGCGAGGCCATTGCCGGTATAATCATCACGTTTGTAAATATTATCGGCGGTATTATAATGGGTACTACGGGTCTTGCTACCGGTGAGTCCATGAGCATCGGCGAGGCTACGTCGCTGTTCATGATGCTTTCCATCGGCGACGGTATTGTAAACATGCTCCCGGCGCTTCTCACGTCGGCCGCTACCGGTTTTATAGTGACAAAGTCCACCAGCGAAGGCGACATCACGACGACGCTTACAAAGCAAGTTTTTACAATGCCTATAGTATTAATACTTGCCGGGTCGGCGCTGATATTCCTTGGGGTTTTCACGCCGCTGCCGGGGCTTGTGTTCATACCTGTCGGAGTAGTCCTTGTGGTTATGTCGCAGATACAGAGCCGCAGGCTGGCCGTGGAGGAAGTAAAGGAAGAAATATCCGCCGAAGAGATAGAAACCGCCGAAATACGAAAGCCGGAGAACATCGTTTCGCTGCTTAACGTAGACCAGATACTGCTGCTGTTCGGGTACGGACTGATACCTCTGGCCGATCCGGCGCAAGGCGGTGATCTGCTTGACAGAATTGTCATGATCCGCCGCCAGATAGCTCTGGAGCTTGGCGTAATAGTACCTGTGATACATCTTCGGGACGACATAAAACTTTCTCCCAACCAGTATCGTATACTTATCAAGGGAGTGGAAGTCGCCGGGGGCGATATAATGTTCGACCACTACATGGCCATGAACCCGGGCTATGTGGAGGAAGAGATAGATGGCATCGAGACGGTGGAACCATACCTGGGACTGCCGGCGCTTTGGATATCCGAGACACAGCGCGAACGCGCCGAGGCGCTTGGATACACCGTGGTAGACCCTCCTGCGATTATTGCCACACATATGACCGAGATCATACGTTCGCATCTGCACGAGCTGCTGTCCCGCCAGGATGTCCAGACTCTTATCGACAACGTTAAGGATCAAAACCAGGTTCTGGTGGACGAACTCATCCCGCGCATGATGACAATCGGCGATGTACAGAAGGTGCTCGCGAATCTGCTGCATGAGGGTATTTCCATCCGTGACCTGGTGACTATACTTGATACGCTGGCCAACTACGCCCATGTTACCCGCGACACAGACATGCTGAGCGAATATGTACGCCAGGCTCTGCGCCGCTCAATATCACGCAAGTTCTTTGACGACCGGATCAACAACGTGCTGACTCTGGACCCTGAGCTTGAGCAGAGAATAATGGGCAGCGTTCAGGCGACCGAGCAGGGCTCCTATGTGGCGCTTGATCCGTCCACGACCCAACGCATATTCGACAACCTGCACAGCGAGACCCAAAAGCTTACCTCTATGGGCTTGCAGCCCATAATACTGACTTCGCCCATCGTGCGTATCTATTTCAAACGTCTTGTGGAGCAGGTGGCCCCCGATCTCGTCGTTCTTTCATATAACGAAATTGACCCTAAAGCTGAAATCCAGTCCATTGGGATGGTGAGCATGACTTGAAGATAAAAAAATTTGACGCAAGGACTGAACAGGAAGCTATCGAAAAGGTCAAGGAAGAGCTGGGGCTTGACGCGCTCGTTTTGAGTATTAAGACGACCAAGCCAAAGGGCGTGTTTGCTTTTATGAGAAGCCCGCTTGTGGAGGTAACGGCCGCTTATGACGAAAAGAAGGTCGCGGCCAGGACACCGTTACAGGCGGTAATTGCGCCTGTGCAAACTTCCGAGCCGCCGGCAGCGGCGGTAATGCCGGTTGTGCCGCAAGCTGCGCCCGCCGTGCATCAGCCCGCGCAGAGCCAGTCGGAACAGGTAGACAGGATTGTGGAGTCCATACAGGCGATACAGTCGCTGCAGGGGGGCATGGCGCAAGCCAGAACTTCCGCTAAATCGGAGCCTGTGGCGCTTCGCACAACTCAACCCAGAATGCAGGCGGTAAACGCGTCGGCACAGCCGACGCAGCAGGGTGTCCTGGCAGACCCCGGGATGTTTTCCGATAAGCCAAGCTTTGCGTCTCTGAGTGCAAACGCGGCGATTACCGCGGATTCGCTGGGAATATCCCTCCCGGTTCAAAGCGCGCCAAAGGCGCCGGCGCTCGACCAGCAAGAAGTAAAGCTCAAGAAGCAGGCGGAAAAGATAAGGTCGCTGGAACAAAAACTGTATAGTACCGAAGACATGCTGGCCACCACAATGCAGAAGCTGTCCGTGGCGCAGCATACAAACAATTCGATATCCGAACGCAAGTATGACAACAATCTGCTGCAGATACTTTACAACACATTGACGGAACAAGGTGTAGATAAGGCTATAGCCGAAGAATTGCTGGCCGATGTGGAAGAGTACGAACTGCTTGAAGTTGACGTGGTCGTAAAGGTCGTATACAGCAAGATTGTGAAAATGCTGGGATCGGCGCAATTGGTGGACGTGGAGAGCGCCAAGCGCGGTAACCCTGTAACCATCGCTTTCATAGGCCCGACTGGGGTCGGCAAGACCACAACCATCGCGAAGCTCTCCAGTTTATTCATACTTGGGCTTAACAAGAAGGTTGGACTGATAACGGCCGACACTTACAGAATAGCTGCCGTAGAACAGCTTAAAACTTATGGCGAGATACTGGGCGCGCCGGTAATGACGGCATATAACAAAGCTGACGTGACCGGTGCAATTAAGAAGCTGAAAAATGACTGCGAGATAATTATAATTGATACCGCGGGAAGATCTCACAAACACAAGGAAAACGTCGACGAGCTGCAGCAGCTGTTGAGCGCGGCTCCAAAATCTGTTAAATATCTTGTCCTGAGCACAACCACTAAGTGCGAGGATATATTGAGCATTATAGACCTTTACAAAGATATCACGGATTTTCATACTATTTTCACAAAGCTGGATGAAACCAACTGCCTGGGATCTATCCTAAACGCGTGCTATGTAAGCGGCAAGAAGGTATCATACGTTACCACAGGTCAAAATGTACCGGATGACATTGAAGTGATGCAGCCGGAAAAAATCGCCAGAGCGCTGCTTGGATTTGGTACAATATAAGAGGTGTAATTGTGAACGACCAGGCTAATAGGTTGAGGGACATAATAAAGGCGAAGAATGCGGCCGGCGTTAGTGATGCGGCAGTTGTCGAGGATTTAATAAATACACCGCTGACGGAACTCTTGAGCAGCCGGCGCAGCGCCGATCATACGCCAAAGCAGCACGCAAAGGTCATAACAATTACAAGCGGCAAGGGCGGGGTGGGAAAGACAAACTTTACGGTAAACCTAGCCATTGCGATGAGCCGGCTTGGAAAGCGCGTCGTAATTATTGACGCCGACTTTGGCTTGGCCAACATCGAAGTGCTGCTGGGCATAATTCCCAAGAGCAGCTTCGCCGATGTTTTTTCGCAAAAGCGTTCTATAGAGGATGTTATTACGTCGGGGCCAATGGGCATGTCTTTCATATCCGGGGGTTCCGGCTTAAGCAACATGGCAAACATAAACAATGACCAGATACAGCACATAGTCGAGAACATGGAGGTGCTTGACTCGCTGGCCGACATCGTGCTGATAGACACAGGCGCGGGCATTTCAAAATCGGTTACGGCATTTGTACTGGCTTCCAGCGAGACGATCATCGTCACAACACCCGAGCCCACTTCCATCACCGACGCATATGCAATTATAAAAACGGCAAGAGAAGAAATGGCTCATGCGCTTAACTTCAAGCTAATCGTAAACCGTGTTGAATCCAGGGAAGAAGGCCTTGAGATATATAACAAGCTTAACCGGGTGTGCTCCAGATTTCTGTCGATAGATATTGAGAACTTGGGATCGATACCTTATGATCACAGCCTTGTGAGAGCGGTTAAGGCTCAGACGCCTGTAGCCGTGGGTTTTCCCGAGGCGCCATCGACCATTGCCATTAACGAGATATGTCAAAAGATTCTTTTCGGCGAAGCCGCGCAGCTTGTGCAAAAAGACGGCGGCGATAACGCAGCCAGCGGCATGAAGTCATTTGTTAAGCGTTTAGCAGGGATTTTTAAGAACAAAGCCTGATTTGCGGAGGGGTTTAAGTGCATAACATTAAGGTTGGAGACAGGCTGGAAATGAGGTTTTTCGTTGAGGGTGAAGCTTCAAAAATTTATGTTAGCCAGGTCTATGAATATGAAAACAATACGGTTATAATCCATACGCCCATATCATACGGGAAACATGTAAACTTGCCTAACTCTGAGAAATGTTCGCTGTTGTTTTTCCAGGATGAGAGCATGTTGAGCTTTTCGGCGGCAGTCGTCAGTTCGTATATTAAGGACGACCTGACCTTAACGAAGATGGTGCTTACGTCGGATGCCGAAAAGATACAGCGCCGGGAATTCTTCAGGTTTGAGTGCACGCTTCCCATAAGGTTTGCGGTTATACAATCAAGCAAGCCGGATTCGGGGCTTGGCCCTAAGGAGCCTGCCACTACGGCGCAGAACCTTCATGAGGGGATTATCAAGGATCTGGGCGGAGGCGGGCTGCGCTTCGTTGCAAACGCGGAAGTCGACAACGGCGACAACTTAAAGTGCTTGTTGCTTCTTGAGCGTGAGTACATCGTTGTTATTGGAAAGGTTCTGCAAAAGCACAGTTTTCCAAAGTCGCCGTACAAGTTTCAATACCGGATCATCTTTGTAGGTATCTTGCCCGAGGAAAAGGACAAAATAGTCCAGTACGTATTCAATCAACAGAGAAAACTCCTGCTGCGCCAAAGGCGGGGCGTATCGGTGGGGGAGGACTCCGGGCAATAGTCGTGTCAACACGCGATAGACTTCGTAAATGTGCTGGTAATGAGTATTGATAGATTAGAGAGGAGTGGAGTTATGAGTAACGGGCCTTCAAAACTAGAGATGCATTTCGATACTCTGAAGGAGATATCCAACATTGGTACCGGTCACGCTGTCACAGCGCTGTCACAGCTACTCAAGCGGAACTTTAGGATGAACGTTCCAACTGTAAACTTTGTCGAATTCAAGGATGTAGCAAACTTTGTCGGAGGGCCTGAGACCCTTGTTCTGGGTGTACTGGTAAATATTTCGGGAGACCTTGACGGCATTGTAATGTTCTTGGTTAAACAAGAATCTGCTCGCAACCTGATAAGCATACTGCTGGGAACAAGCGGGGGAAGCAGCGATGACGGCAGCCCTAACTTCAGTGAACTGGAACTGTCTACGCTGACAGAGGTCGGTAACATCCTGGTGTCTTCGTACTTAGGATCACTTGCCTCGATGATGAATAAAAAGATTATCCCCTCTGTCCCGCAGATCGCGGCGGATATGGCAAATGCGATACTATCGGTTCCTGCCATTGAGTTTGGTAAGGTTGCGGACAAAGCCCTGTTTATCGAGTCTGTATTTGGAGCAGACGAGGAGCAAGTGTCCGGTTATTTTATATTTGTGCCGGATATGCCGTCGTTTGAGCGTCTGTTTAGTTTTTAGCGTACGCTCTGTGCCATTGAGGAACGATAATTTAGTTTAGGGGTAGACATTATGTCAGGGAATATGATAATTGTCGGAATGGCCGACTTGAATGTGTGCAAGAGTCCGGGGGCTCTAACAACACTAGGTCTTGGTTCTTGTATTGGTATTGCGTTTCACGACAACATAAACAAGGTTGCCGGGCTTGCGCACATAATGCTTCCAGACAGTAAACAGATACAGAATAACTCGAACGTAGCCAAGTTTGCGGACACGGCTATTGTAAAGCTTTTACAGGATATGGGCAAGATCGGGGCGCAAAGGCAGAACGTGAAGGCCAAGCTCGCCGGCGGAGCGCAAATGTTCGCTTTCAATTCCACAAGCCCGTCCATGCGCATTGGCGACCGGAATATCGAGGCCTGCATCAGCATACTCAAAATGCTTCGCATACCTATTCTGGCAAATGAAACCGGCGACAATTATGGACGAACCGTCGAGCTGTATGCGGATACGGGTAAGTTTGTAATTAAAACTATCGGACATGGCACTTATACGGTGTAGCATCCTACCTCTGGGGGAAACCAATGCTTGATAAAATTCAAATCTTCGTTAGTATAGTGGCGTCGCTGATTGTTACGCTAATATCCATATATCAAGACGTTTCGCTGGACACCTTGGCTATTAGGCTTATCGTTGTAATTATCGCGTTCTATGCCTTGGGCTTAGCGGCAAGAATTTATCTCAAAAAATATGTGTTCTTTACTCCGCCGGAGGAAGCCATGGATGAAGTCCTTGAAAATCCTGATTCTGCAGAGGAAGGCGAAAATATGGCCGACGGTTCGTCGTTGTTTGAAAATCTTGACGGCTCGCAGCCCAAAATGCAGCGCAGCAAGTACGATTAGTTTTCAATGTGCGTGCCGAAAATGAAGGTCTCAGGAGATCTTACCGATGGACAATTTAACAAATATATGGATAAAGTATCGCGAAACCAATGACCCCGCCTTACGAGACAGACTTATTATGGAATACGCGCACCTGGTTAAATATTGTGTCGGACGGCTTGGAATGCACCTGGGGACATCCGTTGAATATGAAGACTTGGTAAGCTACGGTATATTCGGCCTTATAGACGCGATAGAACGCTTTGACATAACAAAGGGCGTTAAGTTTGAAACATACGCGGCGCTAAGAATCAAGGGATCGATTATCGACAGCGTCAGGAAGCTGGATTGGATACCACGCAGTTTGCGCACACGACAAAAACAGTTGGAGCATATATACGGCAAGATGGAAGCCGAGCTTGGCCGTGAGCCTACGGAGGCGGAACTGTCAAAAAGACTTGACATGTCCGTCGAAGAGGTTCAGGATCTCTTCCGAAAAGCGCAGATATTTGGACTGATCTCTCTGGATGAGTACCTGGAGCAGAACAATGAGCCGATGTTGTCGCCGGAAGGCGGAAGCGCCGAGCTAAATCCGGAAAAAGTGTATTCAAACAGAGAAGTAAAGGATATACTACAACAAGCAATCGAAAAGCTGTCACAAAATGAGCAAATGGTCCTGTCACTATATTATTTCGACGAGCTTACTCAAAAAGAGATCAGCTCATGCCTGAATGTTTCGGAATCTAGGGTGTCTCAAATACATTCAAAGGCGCTTTTCAAACTTTCGCGGTTATTAGGGCGGCACAAATCCATTTTGTTCGATACATAGACTAAGGGATGATGGTTTTGAATAACAAAGTTATCGCTAGGGTTGAATTGAGAAGCGACGGGGTTTATCTTATCATTGATAGGGAGTTTTTTACGGAGATCAACACTAATCAAATCAATGCTCTTATCGAAAGCTATGGCATTCAGGAAGTTGACGCCGTGGCGCTTGCCGAAATTTATACTTCGGAAGAATCGCACATCGAAGCGAAGATATCCGCAAACACAAATATTCGTCAAGAACCCGAGAAGGTCGAGATCACCGTATCAAAAAATAAGATGGAAGCCCATATCACTTTTATTGAACCCGTAAACGGCGGAGAAGGCCTTACACCGGCCGGTCTGAAGGGCGAGATCGACAGGAGTGGGGTTAATTTCGGAATCATGGAGGACGTTGTTAAGAATCTTGGCGGTGTCCGAGAGTTCGGTAAACCGTATCTTTTCGCGTCTGGGCTTAACTATTTGTCAGGCAAGGACGCCTACCATGACTATAACTTTGACACAAAGAAGAAGGTTCCCAAGCCAAAGGTATTGGAGGATGGAACCGTCGATTTTCGCGCCCTTAACTTGATAGAGATGGCAAAGAAGGATCAGTTGCTGGTCACAATAGTTCCCGAAGTGCAGGGAACAGACGGAATAAACGTGTTGAGTGAAATTATTCCGTGCCCCAAATCCAAACCGGCTGTCCCCATTCCCGTTACGAAAAACACCTACCTTTCCGGTGACGGCATGAAGCTGTACGCTACTACTCCGGGTCAAATACTATTTGACGGCAGAAAGGTGACAATTAACCCGGTATTTGAAGTTGCCGGCGACGTAAACAACTCTACCGGAAATATTGAATTCACAGGCTCGGTTGTAGTAAAAGGGAACGTGGTGGCCGGGTTTAAGGTTGTAGCCGAAGGAGATATCGACATTACGGGCGTTGTGGAAAGCTCGTATATCAAGGCTAAGGGAAATGTTCTTATATCGCGCGGAGTGCAGGGCGCGGATAAAGCCGAGATAATTGCCGACGGTGACGTCAGTTTGAAATTTGCTGAAAACTGCACCATCCGCGCGGGCAGAAATGTAAATGCCGAGGCTGTGCTGCACTCGAAGGTTACATGCCGCGGTAATCTGGAGCTTGCGGGCAAGAGCGGCTATCTGGTCGGCGGGGAAGCGTATGTGCAAGGCCGAGTTTTCGCAAAGACCATAGGATCGGCAATGGGGACGGCGACCAATATCCAAGTCGGCCTTGATCCCGAAGCCTATGAGGAATATAGAGAGTACATCAAGGAGTATAATACTCTGAAATCTGAGTATGATAAAGTCGACAGCGCTGCCAAAAGCATGAAGGCTCTTAACGAGCGAAACGCCCTGACAGACAAGAACAAGAATATATTTCTCAAGCTTCTGCACCAACAAGCACATCTTCGCGACCAGTTGCTCAAGCTTAAAGCCACGCTGGAAAGGCTTTCGGGGTCACTGGACAGCGACTCCGGCACAATCGTCGCAACCGGTTCGATTCGTTCAGGAGTAAAGGTTACAATCGGCAATGCCAAGATGCACATAAGGGACGACATAAAAAGCTGCGTTTTGAAAAATGTTGATTCTGCAGTTACTATCAACCCGTATATCCCCTAATTTTATGGAGGTGTCGTATGGCTATTCGACCTATTGACGTACAAATAGTGGTTCATAGAGCAGCCGAAGTTTCGCGCCACAACGCTGATTCGCAGCAAGCCGGCCAAGCGCAGGCCAACCAGTTCGCGCAGGAGTTCAAAAAAGAAGTGCAGAACCAAGGCCAGCAGGTAAACAATCCAAACAGCGCGGAAAAAGCTGAGGTAGATAAGGATGGGCGCGGCGGAGCGGCAAATTCCAATAAGCGCGACAAACAAAAGGATCCCAAGGATTCGGACAAAGACTCTAAGGACTCGGGCAAGCCTTTGTTCAAGAACGAGCAAGGACGGTTTAGCGCCAAGATTTAAGGCAGCCATATACTGCCGGTGGAAGGTGTAATATGGAAACTATTTATCAGGTATCGTTGATTGCATCAATGGTTGTGGGTATCGGACTTGTGGTATATTCGATATTTATTTATAGCAGAGCGGACGGTGGAAAAGGTACGTCCGGTTATTTTGAGACTGCAAACACACTAAAATTTATGGAGTCCTCTATCGACGAGATCGATAAAACAATGGACGAGCTCCATGAAACCTCAAAACATATATTTGAAGAAATGGAAAATAAATATAAGGAATTGTTGCTTTTGTATTCTCTTATCGAGGAAAAGAAAAAGGAGTTGGCCGACCTCCATTCAATAAAACCCACAGACTATAAACCCGGCGAAACTCTAAAGACAGCGTCTCCCGAAGCCGACGAGCTTCCCGCTATTGCCTTGAGCAGCCCAAATATTCGCAAGGTGCGGCAGTTGCAGCAAGAGGGGCTCTCGCTTGAGGATACGGCGAAGAGGCTTGGAATCGGAAAGGGCGAGGTCAAGCTGATGCTCGATCTCGGCAAAATAAAGTAGCGGGTGAAATATGAAAAAAGGTTCCTTTATTCTCGGGCTTGGCATAGGTATTTTTGCCATGTCTATATTATTTATGATGCTGGGCAACGGTTTGCGCAATTCACATGAGCAGGCCCAGGCGGCAATTGCAATGGAAAGCGACAACCGTGCAGTAGAAATCGCGGAGCTGGAAAGGCAAAAATCCGAGCTGATGGAAAGTCTGCACATGATGCTACAGCCTGAGTCAATTATCCTAGAGGCCACAGCTATGGGAATGACATTCGCGGATGAGGCTTACGACGCTTACGGCGAGGATTACTACGCAGATGAGTACTATGCCGATGAATACTATGAAGAGGTCGTAGAACAGCAGCAGCCCCAGTATACGCCGCCGGCTGTGCCCGATCCACAAGCAAGCGTTGCACAGGCCTTACAGGAAGATGTGCAGACAGGCCCCGACCCTGGATACATACCAACTTATACGCCAAGCGCGCCAACCGTCGGATCGGCGGTGCATGTCTCCATACCGTCAGGCAGCGCGCTGCAAGTTATATCGTCGATCTTACAGGATCAAGGCATTGTTGATGATGCTTCCGCGTTCACAGCGTTCGTTGTTGAAAGCGGCGCGGCTACAAGGATCATGGCAGGGGACTTTACGCTAAATCAGGGATCGGATTACGGAGAGGTAATGCGCAGGCTTACGGGAGGAAATTAGTTTTTTGTGTTGTAATACAGATAGCAATATGCTATACTGTTGTCACCTACAGGATAATTCTGAGATATTCCGTCCTTTGTGGGCGGTTTTTTTATATAGCACTTCCCTTTGACACTTGCTGAATTGGAGCCGGAATCGCAATGGTTCAATGCGATTTCCGGCGAACAATGAAGCTTAGTGTCAAGTGGAATTGCGATATCGCGGTTCCGCTCGGAAATCGGCTTCAAGCTTTCAAGCCGGAACTGCTGTACATGAGACCTGTCTTGAAACCGGCCAACGCCGACTTTGCGGTCAATACCCCGCCCCACAAAGCCAAGATCAGGCTTTGTGGGGACGGTTTTCGCAATGCGCCGCCAGTCCCTAGCCTTGCAAAAAATTGCTTCACAAATCCGGTATTGTCCGGTTTCAGAACAGGTCTATGATATTACGGAAGGAGAAGCGCTATGACCGACAAGCTTGCGGAATTGAAGTTACAATGCGCCGAGAGGATATCTAATCTGAAAAGCCTGAAAGAGCTGGAACAGCTTAGGCTTGATATGCTGGGCAAGAAGGGTGAACTGACTCAGTTGTTGAAGTCGCTTGGCAACGCGTCGCCGGAGGAAAGACCGGCGCTGGGCCAGCTTGTTAACAGCGCTCGCGAGAGTATCGAAAAAATGCTGGAAGAGGCAAGAAGCGCCATAATCAAGCAGGAGCGAAACGAGCGGCTTGCTGCCGAACGTATTGATGTCACCATGCCTGGCAAACTTCCGGCTCTTGGCGCAAAGCACCCTATGACAACTGTCTTGGACAACCTGAAAGCGATATTTATCGGAATGGGGTACGAAATTGCCGAAGGCCCGGAAATTGAGACGCCGTATTACAATTTCGACGCGCTCAACATTCCTGCGACCCATCCCGCGCGTAGCGAACAGGATACGTTTTATTTCGAGGGCGGGGATTCTCTGCGTACATCGACGTCGCCCATGCAGATACGCATAATGGAGCAGGGCAAGCTGCCGATAAGGGCGATTTGCCCGGGACGCGTGTATCGACGGGACGAGGTAGACGCTACTCATGCCCCTGTGTTCCATCAGTTGGAGGGGATTGTGGTCGATCAGGGCGTGACAATGGGTGACCTCAAGGGCACTCTGGAACTGTTTGCCCGGGAATTGTTCGGCGGCAATACACGCGTACGCTTCCGCCCTCACTACTTTCCTTTTACCGAGCCGAGCGCCGAGATGGACGCAAGCTGTTTTGCCTGCGGCGGAGAGGGCTGCCGTGTCTGCAAATATGAAGGCTTTATAGAAATACTGGGCTGCGGAATGATCCATCCGCGTGTGCTTCAGATGTCCGGCATAGACCCAACCGTGTACACAGGCTTTGCCTTTGGCATGGGTTTGGAAAGAATAACAATGCAAAGGTTCGGTGTTTCTGACCTCCGGCTTCTTTACGAAAATGATGTCAGATTCTTAAAGCAGTTCTAGGGCGAGGAGGTATCGTATGAACATTCCAATAAAATGGCTTGAGGACTTTGTTGATATATCGGACATTGATATACGCCGCTTCACCGACGGTATGACCGCGAGCGGAACGAAGGTCGAGGGTGTGCACGAAATAGGCGTGGAGCTTGAGAATATTGTTGTGGGCAAGATTACTAGCGCAAGGCCGCACCCTAATTCGGACAAGTTGCGGGTTTTTGACGTGGATATCGGCGAGGGCAGCGAGCTGACAATTGTGGCCGGAGCCGCAAACGTCATGGCAGGCGACTTCGTGCCTGTCGCAAAGAACGGCGCGCGTATAGGCGGCGGCAGGCAGATATCTACCGGCGAAATTCGCGGCGTGCCTTCACAGGGTATGATGTGCTCCATCGAGGAACTGGGATATTCGCGGCAAGACTATCCCGAGGCTCCTGAGAACGGCATCTACGTGTTCCAAGAGGAGCAGGCCCTTGGCGCTGATGTGGTACAGCTTCTAAAGCTTCGCGCAAACGTTGTCGAGTTCGAGATAACTTCTAACCGCACGGACTGTTTTTCGGTCATGGGAATTGCGCGGGAAGCCGCCGCTACGTTCGAGCGCAAATTCAAGGAACCATGCCCAAATCCGCGGGAAGAAGGCGACGGCAACACCTCCGACCAGATTTCCGTGGAAATACACAACCCCAAAGGCTGTCCGCGATACGTTGCTCGTGTGGTAACGGACGTGGCTATCGGCCCGTCTCCTCTGTGGATGCGCAACAGGCTGACCATGGCGGGGCTTCGCCCGATAAACAATATAGTCGATATAACGAATTATGTAAATCTGGAAATGGGTCAGCCGCTTCACGCGTTCGACATAAGCTGTGTGGACGAACGCCGGATAATTGTGCGCAACGCGGCTGAAGACGAAAAGTTCGTGACTCTCGACGGCGAGCGCCGGACACTGGACTCTTCGATGATTATGATAGCCGACCCAAACAAGAGCTTGGCTATAGCCGGCGTAATGGGCGGCGAAAACTCCAAGGTAGGCGAGGGTGTGCAAACCGTCCTGTTCGAGTCGGCGTGCTTCGACGGGCCGACAATTAGGGCGACGGGCGCAAAGCTGGGTTTGCGCACAGAGGCGTCGTCCAAGTTCGAGAAGGGCCTCGATCCAAATCTTGCGCTGCTTGCGATAGAACGCGCCGTCGAGCTGGTTGAAGAGCTTGGCTGCGGCAAGGCGCTAAAGGGCGTTGTGGACGTGTATCCCGCAGAACGCGCCGCAACTACGGTGAGCTACAATGCCGAGCGCATCAGCGCCTTAATCAATGTGAAATTCACGCACGAGCAGATAGAGGCGTACCTGGCGCGCCTGGGTATTTCCGCGCGGGACGGAGTGGCGTCAGTACCAACATTTCGACAGGACATAACGATGGAAGCCGACATAGCCGAAGAAGTCGCCCGACTGTACGGTTATGACAAGATACCGACGCAGCGTAGTACCGGCGCCTCCTCCGGTTTGACAGCCGGCAAGAAGACGCATAAGCAGCTTAGTGAGGACGCGCTGAGAGAAATTTTGGTGTCTTGCGGCTTTTTCGAGGCTTTGTGCTTCTCATTTGAGAGCCCGAGGGTGTTTGACAACCTGCGCATTTCGGAAGACGACTCCCTTCGCAATGTCATAAGGGTTAGAAATCCGTTGGGTGAGGAATACAGCATAATGCGCACGCAGACAATTAACGCGATTCTGCAGTCGCTTTCGCTCAATTACAACAGGCGCAACGCTTCCGCCTGGCTGTTTGAAATGGGCAGAACCTATGCGCCTCGCCAGGACGGAGAGGGGCTTGCGGCCGAGGCGGAGATGCTGACGCTGGGAATGTACGGCGGTGGGTCAGACTTCTTCATGGCCAAGGGGGTTGCGGAGGAGTTGATTGCGCGTGTGGTGGACACGAAGGTCGAAGGCAGTATCGCACCATTTGTTGAAGCGGAGGCTTGTGCCGATATACCGTTCCTGCATACGGGTCGCGCAGCCAAGCTTGTCGTGGGCCCCGGCAGGATAGAAGTCGGCTTTGTCGGCGAAATCCACCCGGAAGTCGCGGAGAATTATGAGATAAACGAACGTGTATATGTTGCGGCGCTAAACCTGACAGAACTTTTTGTAATGCCGCGCCCCACCAAAAAGTATCGCCAACTTCCGAAGTTTCCCGGAATATCCCGCGACATCGCGTTCGTGGTGCCGGACGATGTAACATCTGCGCAGATGCGGCGCGTGATCGTGACCGCGGCGGGAGAGAACCTGGAAAGCGCCGAACTGTTCGATGTTTATACCGGAGAACAAGTCGGCAAGGGTCTTGTTTCGGTGGCGTTCCGGCTGAACTTCAGGGCGCCGGAGCGCACGATGGTCGATAAGGAAGTGGACGAGGCTATGGCCGTCGTTATGAACGAGCTGGGCTCGAATTTTGGCGCTAAACAAAGGTAAGTTTATAGAAAAAGAGCCGTGCCGCTCTATTGATTGGAGAATTTTATGCTCGACAATTTTATATTTAGCGTCAATTCCGTTATGCCAATTTTCATGGTGTTGGCGGTTGGTTACGCAATTCGGACGATCGGCTGGACAGACGCAGCCACCAACCGGAAGATGAATGCCGTAGTTTTTAACCTAGGCTTGCCGGTCATGTTTTTTCGGGATGTTTCGCGCAGTAATTTTGACGACTTCTTTTACGGTCC
>WRAW01000037.1 GCA_009780015.1 Defluviitaleaceae bacterium
ATGATACAGACGACGTTCCACAGATATATGCGGGCTACCCGTTCATCAGGGTAGAAAGAGTGGACGTAAGCCTGCGCGAGAGCCGCCTGCGCCAATCCAATCAGGCCGCGATTGCCGAATCCACAGACGAAAGCATACAACTTTTGAAACAAACAATTTCGGACTTCTATAACATTGACTCTGACAATATACATATAGAAGTACTGATGAGAAACCGTTGAGCCAAGGGGATGAACGCCATGATAAATATTATCGAGAACCTAATGACGAAGGATAGGATGAAGGCGACGAACATAGCCATCGCCATACTGTTCGGAATAGGGCTGATTGTCGCCGCAAATCTGTTCTTCAGCCCGAGCGGGCCGAGCGATCCGGGGTCTGAGGAACAAGTGTACGAGTCGGCGCAGGCGGCTCAAACGTCCCAAGTGGCGCGGCAGCAGGCGGAGCGGTCACTGCCCACCGGCCACGAGGAGGCTCTCGAACGCCGTCTTGAGAGCATTCTGAGGACAGTGGAAGGGGTCGGCAACGTGCGCGTGATGATTACTCTCGCGGCGGGATCGCACAGGGTATACGCAGAAAATGTCGTGCGAAGCGATTCTTCAGTCAGTGAGGCGGACAGTGCGGGCGGAAGGAGGGAGCAGCGCGACGTTTCAGGCCAGCAAACCATGATGACGATTACGCGGGACGGTAATCAGGAACCCGTGCTCATCAGGGAGTACGAGCCTGTCGTCGAGGGTGTGATAATATCCGCGCAGGGAGCGGGCGACGCGCGGATCAGGGCAGAGCTTGGTACGGCTGCTCAGACCGTGCTGGGTGTCGAGGCGCACCAGGTACAGGTATTAAGAATGATTAGTGGAGGAAGATAGCATGAGGAAATTCAGATTTCAGAGAAATCAAGTAATTATCACAGCGCTCGTGGCCATGATCGCCGTGGCAGGGTATTTGAACTGGCGCGACGGGCAGGAAGAGGTCGAGTTTGCTCAGGCCATCGCCCTGGACGATTTCGGACAGGTCACGAATATGCCGGGCCAGCTCGACTTGGACTACATATACTACGATTATTTTGACGACATGTTCATGCACGACGCGCCCTGGATTTCAAGTGAGTTCGACTTTAACGCCGAGTTCGACTACGGCTTCGACTTTTATGACGATTTTGCCATAGTCGAGCAAACGCACGAGCCCGGCGAGGCCGTGTTCGTAAGCAGCGTCGACTCGCCGCCATTCTTTGTGCAGGCAAGGCTCGAGCGCGAACAGTCGCGCGCGCGCCAAACAGACATCCTTATGAACATGATTAACGAGCAGAATATCGACATTGAACAGCGCGCCATAATCACCGACGCAATGCTTGAGATACAGCGCCGGATCGAGCGGGAAACAGCCACCGAAGCTATGCTTGAGTCGCGAGGGTTTAACGAGATATATGTGCGCATTGCAGACCAGTATGTCGACATCCTGGTAGCGCGCGAGGCGCTGTCCGACGCCGAACTCGCTCAGATTGAGGATGCCGTTCGCCGTAACACCGGCATGGGTGTCAACCAGATCAGGGTCAGCCCAATCAGACGATAAAACAAAAATCATGGGGAAACTTTTCTCAGAAAGTTTCCCCATGCATATTATATTTGTTGTATTGAGAACATTTGCTCGTAGCTGCCGATTACTTGCCGGATAGGCTGGGTTTGGATGGGTTGTGTCCGGGCTTGGCTATCGTTTCTAGTTAGGGACATCATGCTGAGCCCTATTCGAGGTGGTGTAAGTTCGGCCGCCCTTCGGGATTTCAATAAGTCGGTTGTTACAAGCCCGGAACTATTATCGTCGTTACCCTCCTGCGCTTCTGCTGAGGTGATAATTAGATTTTCGGTAGGCTGTTCGTGCAGTGTTCGGATAAACTCCGCAAGCGCTTGTAAGAATCGCGCTATCGCTTCATCTGTTCCACACTCAGGCCAGTTGTTTGCTATGAATTCTCGTATGCGTCCATTAATTTCTGCCTCACACATACCATTCAGACCTCTAAGCATTTTATCCTTGTATACTTGTACGGTGTCTGCAAATTTTTCGGAAAGAGTTTGGCCGCGAAGATTAGCTTCAAGGGCGTCTATGCGCCTCGAGAAGCCCACAGCGCTCTGCTTTGGACATGCCCTCTGCCCAAGACCGAAAGGCGTAAAGCTGGGGAAACTACTAACAGATGTTGACATTGTCTGCTCTCCTATATAGCTATGTACTAAGCGTCCGTGCTATAGCCTCAATAACTATATCGGCAAATTTTTACCAAACCTTAGCAATGCTTGAATACTGATGTTGCATCAGGGGCGGTATGATGTTATAATTGATAAATTACATTAGAGGAGTAGCGCCATGGAGAATAGCAGCAGATTTTTCAGCAATCAAGCATGTGAGTACTTCCCGTGCCATACATCCCCAAAGGACGATTTCAACTGCCTGTTCTGCTACTGTCCTCTGTATTCGATGGGAGACAGGTGCGGCGGCATATTTGAATACGTCGAAGGCGTCAAGTCCTGTATGGACTGCCATCTGCCGCATATGCCGGAATACTACGATACGGTAATATCAAAACTGACGAATGACGCAGTCTAGCCGAAGTTTTTACCATCTTCCTCAAGCAGCCTTCTGACAACCTCTTCGATAAAGATAAAGAAAACGCTCCTTGATTTATCGTAAGGACGCAAGTTCATGTCTTGAAAAGACTGTGTCAGATACATGATTTTATCGCATTCGCCCAGCAGTGAGGTATTGTATTCCTCTACAACGAGCAGCGCTTTGCTTCCCATATGCTTGGCATGTTCGTATATGGACTTAAAAGACCTGAACTGCCCGGTTGTGGAGAAAATCACAAACAAGCTTAGTTCATCCAGCATCCTTGCGGCCGTAGTCTCGTCCGGCACGGCTATAACGACATTGTTTGTGACAATGCGCAATTTGTACTCAAAATATTGCATACATATAAGTGTCGGCCCGTATCCGAATAGAATTATTTTTTTGTGGCTGCGGATCAGGGATATAAATTCATCTACAAGCGACGTGTTAAAGTTATCCAGAAAGGATTTTATCCTTTGAATTTCGTTAGAAGATTGTTTTTGAGGGTTATTGCTTCCGTATACCAGCCCCATGTATTGCTTGAAGCTTTGAAATCCGGTCTTTTGTATAAATTTGGTTATCTTTGACATTGAACATCCGCTAAGCTCAGCCGCCTTGTTAACCGTCAATTTCTTGTCAGTCTTGCTTGCTTCTAATATTGTCTTGTGAATTCTTTTTTCCAGCTCGGTAAGCCTTTCCATGTCAACATTAATCATCACGTACCTGCCATTCTTTTCTGATCTTTGGAACTTGTGTTCATCTCCAAGCTGCTAAAACAGCGTTTCAGGGGCCGAATATAAGTTCTTGATTTAATTATAACAAGTTTAAATATAAACGCAACCAAAAAATTAGTGACTGGATGTCGAGTGTAGAGAGTTTTCTTTACAAAACAGAAAACAGCAAGCAATTCAAACATGGTTAAACACTTGAATTTGCCTGCCGGTATATTTTCCTTTATGATAACTTCAATTTGCTGAAATTTCGTACCAGTGAAGGAAGCGTTCGTAGCGCTGCCTGTACATGTCGGAATTATAAGGGTTTGGCTGCACAATATTTCCTATGGGGAGTTCAATATCAAGCAGCGATGGAATGACACCCAGCTTTTCCATAGCGATTGCCACGCCTCCCATTATGGAGCCGTGCTGCGAGTGGTCTATCTCCATAGGTATTTGGAATATGTCGGCGCACATCTGTAGCCAGTACCTGGAGTTGAGAATTCCCCCTGAAAGCTTCACTTTTTGCGGTACTCCAGACACTTTTGTCAGCGCTTCGTAACATTGATAGAGGTTTAGCAGCACACCTTCAAGAACACTGTAGTAAAGATCATAGCTGGTGTGATGCGGTCTGATATCCACAAAGCCGCCCAGTCGATCGTCTTTCCAGCCTATACAGCGCTCACCGAACAAAAACGGCAAAAACACGGCTGAATTAGAGTAATCTGACAGATTGGAGAGGTTTTCCTCGATTTTTTCATAATTCATAGTGCTGTCAAAGAACTGAGTCTTAAACCAGTCTACGCAGTTTGTACAACCCGGTGTAGCCGCGCCGGACATCCACGCATGCGGAGAAAGGTAACACCAAGTGCTGGGCTTATCTGGAATAACAGGATTTGGAACGCTCAAGCGCATAGCCCCGCTTGTGCCCACGGAAAAAGTCATAGTACCCATGGCCAGAGCCCCGGAGCCTATCTGATTCATTGCGCCGTCGGCTATCGACGGCAAGACGAGGATTCCCGGTTCCAGACCCAAAAGAGCGGCCCCTTCGGCGCTAAGCGTCTGTGCGGCATTGTACCTTACAAGTGCCCCCAAGTTTTCCCGGGTGATGCTGAGCTCCTTCAGCAATTCATCGTCGTAGTCTCTCGTGTGGGTGTTAAGCAGACCGCTGCCGGATACCGTTACATCAGGTACGACCCAGCTTCCCGTAAGACGATAAGTGTTGTAGGTTCCTTGTCCCATTATGTTGTATTTTTCGAGAGCCCAGCCGTTTTGGCGCAGCAGCTTGAGCTTGAAGAACGGATATGTAGAGTTGACCATGCAGCCTGTTTTTTTATAGAACTTGAGCGTATATTCCTCGTCGTGCCGCAGTTCGCGGCAAAGTGACGAGGCTCCGGTAAAATGCCACTGATACAGCGGAGTCTGAGGGTTCATCTGGCGATCGCAGAGCATTACGCTGTGGAAGGTGTTTACCAGTGCGATTATATCAATCTTCTTGCGAGAGGCTTTGTCTGAGTTGATTTTACTCAAACAAAGCTGACGCCCGACCTCGATAGTTGTGGAAAATATTTGGCGCGGGTCCTGCTCTCCAATTGAAGCCGCGTCCGTTTTATTGTCAGTAAATTCATAAGCCCTGGAATCGACAAAGAAGCTTTTGGTGTCTGTGTCATAAATCATTGCTTTAGCGGATGTCGTGCTGGACTCTAGTACCAAAATGCGCATATGGGATCACCACTGATTATGAATTTACTTATAATTCTAAAATTAAATTCTTTATATCTTAGTCAAATTTATACATAACTTTAACAGCACCGGTTCCTTTTGTTAAAATCAGGTCAAATCCTTCCTGAGCCTTTTCAACAGGCAATTCATGGGTTATGATTTTGTCAAACAAAGGCTCCTCGGCTGCCAGTTGGGAAGCTATGTCGAAATCTTTTCTGCGGTATACGCGGACAAATACAATCCTGGCTTCTTTGAGCATACCCTTGAAGAAGGGGAACTCGGCAGGTTTTTTATATGCCGCTACAATCACTATCTGACCACGGGCTTTTACTAAATCGAACAAAATTAAGGTGAAAGCGGGCGCTCCGGCGCAGTCGTATATGTAGTCGTAGCCGTTGTCGTCTGTTTTAGACTTGACAAAGGCAAGCAAATCGCTCTTGTCAGGGTTGAATGTTTCAAAGCCCATTTCCTCAGCAAGGGCAAGCCGCTTGAGATCGTTTTCAACAACAACGACATCCCGTGCTCCAAAAGTGCGTAGCACAAGCGCCGTGCAAAGCCCGATAGGCCCCGCTCCCAGTACTATGGCGTTGTCACCGGGGAGAAAGTTTGCGTCACGTACGCTGTGCACAGCAACCGCAATAGGCTCGATGAGCGCCCCAAGCCTCAAGGAAAGCTCTTTTGGCAGAGGTACAAGGGCATCTTGCGGGACTATGGCATATTCGGCCATCCCGCCGGAGTTGTCGATTCCGTAAAGCCCCAGCGTGTTGCAAACATGAGGGTTGCCTGTTTGGCAGGGGGTGCAGTTTCCGCAGGATATAAGCGGAAATACGGCTACGGGGTCTCCTTTTTTAAACTTACCGGCATCACTGTCCAAAATACCTGAAAATTCATGCCCCATAATAAGTGAAACTTTGGCTCTCGGATGTGTGCCGGCGTAAATATTAAGATCACCCCCGCAGATACCTGCGTGAGATACTTTTATCCGAGCCCATCCTTGGGGAATTTCAGGGATAGATGTATCTACGATTCCCAGCTGGTTTGCGCCTAAATATTGGATCGACTTCATTGCGATTTTCCCCCTTAGATATCTAGTATGAAGTATATGCCTGCAAATTTTAACTAAGTTCCCGCAAGATATTTTTAGCCGCAATCAGCCCCATATTATTTACCGCGCCTATAGTAGAAGCCGCCGTATGACTGCCCATTACGAGATTGTCCAGTTCGTATAAAGCTTGATTAAGCGGCGGTTCATGCTCGAAAGCGTCAATTCCGGCGCCGTAAATAAGCTTGCTGCTCAACGCGTCTACCAGAGCGGAATCGTCAATTATTCCGCCGCGTGATGTGTTTATCAGTATCGCCGTCGGCTTCATCATCGCGAATTGACTGGCTCCGATCATTTTTCCAGTCTGTTCGGTTAGCGGCAAGTGCAGGGAAATAAAATCGCAATGCGAGTAGATTTCCTCAGGCGTGGCACGGTGTATACCGTACCTTGAGGCAAAGTCTTCATCCCAGCAAGGATCGTAAGCCAACACCTTCATTCCAAAACCTGCAGACGCGCGAATTGCCACGCCTTTGCCAACGGCTCCGAGACCCAGCAGCCCCAGAGTGGCTCCGTATATGTCCAAGGAAGTCTGCTTGCTCCAGTCTCGGCTATGACAAGCTTTGTCAATGGGGATTATCCGGCGCGCTATGGTCATCATTAGGGCAAAAGCATAGTCCGCCACAGCGTTAGAATTGGCCCCGGCTGTTATTGATACCGGAATACCGCGGCGCTTTGCGGCTTCCAAGTCGATATTGTCGGTTCCGACACCGTACTTGGAAATAGCTTTAAGCTCTGCAGCCGAAGTTATGACTTCCTCGTCCATTGGGTCGACGCCGACAATAACGCCAACGCAGCCTTTCAAATGTTCAATCATTTGCGCTTTTGTCATTATTTGCCCCACGGGATTAAGCGCTACGGTGTATCCCGCGTCATTCAACAGGTGCAGCGGAGATTTATCTTCTTTTGCAAAGGATCGGGGGGTGGCAAGAATCCTTTTCATTATTCACGCTCACTTCTCTGTTGAATCAAATTTAATATCGCATTGTTCGTCTATTTTGAAGAACTCAAAATACTGCTCTTCTAACGGAATCCATTTATGTACAAAATTGAGCGCGGCTGCTTCGCCGTTTCTCTGTTGAATCCGCCGTAATTGCTCCGCTTTATCAACAGTTAAAAAAATTTTTAAGTTGTAGCTGCCGATAAACAGAGGGTGGCAGCTGTAAGCCCCCTCAATGATATTTATACGGTGCGGCTGAATCTGTATGCTGTCACCAAACTGCCGTGTTGCACAATTAAAAGGCTTGTATGAAAACGGCAAGGCTTCCGTAAGAGGTTGCAGAGCTTCTTTTAAAAAACGCTCGTAGTCCACATTTCCGCCGGGTTCCGACAGCCGCGCTTCGGTACGAAGATCAGGCGGCAGAAAGAAATGATCCACATGGATTACGTTGCCGCCTGCGGCATTCTTAATATCCATAGCCAGCGTGGTTTTACCGGAGGCGCAACGGCCGTCTATTGCTATTAGTATGCGCGAAGTTTTGACAGCTTCAATTTTATGTAGAACAGACTCCAATATGCTGTTATTTCCCAACCGCCACCTCTTCTTTCTTTTCTCTGTAGAAGCGGACAAGTCCGGTGCGGTTCAGAGCAACCATGATTACCGGTATAAATACAAGCTGCAGTATAATTCCGGGTACTGCGTTTACAAGCGCGCCCGCAATAAACATTTGGAATGTGAAAGAGCCCCCGCCAATACCAAGCAGCACAGCCATTGCAACTCCCCATACCACACGGCCGGCAATCATTGCGCAGATCAGCGAGCGATAAAGCGCGACAACGCACTGCCAGCGGGAGCTTCCATACAAGAACCCAACTACCAGTCCATAAACAGCCAACTCAAAAGACATTGCGACGGCAATAGGGAATAGCGGCGGCATCCCAAACATGAACGCCCGCATTATAGGAAGTATAAGCCCAACGACGGCGCCGTGCCTCCAGCCGCAGATCAGGCCGCACAGCAGCACAGGCACATGCATTGGAAGCAGCATCATTCCGATCTGCGGTATTTGGCCCGTCAAGAACGGCAACACAATACCAATCGCTAAAAACATAGCCGAGAGGGTTAAATTTTTCATTGTTGACTGAGTCATACACATCACCATTAAATTTAGAATATTTTCGATCAGGCTCGAGTCTGAATTTGCAACTGTTATTGTAATATGGGTGCAAATTAATGTCAACTGTAATCATATATTACGTGCTGTATAAACCCGCGGTTGTGTCCGTGCTACGCCGTCACGCCGCTCTTGAATATTATGAACTCTCTTGAGCCGAATGTTTCATTCTTGGCCAATATATCACCGGAGGCCAGGGAACGAACATATTCGTACAATTCGTCGCCGAGGGTCTCTATAGGTACGCCTGAAAGAATGGGGCCGGCATCGAAGTCGATCCATCCTTGTTTTTTGCGATAAAGAGCCGTGTTGCTGGATATCTTTACCGTGGGAACGGGGGATCCGAAGGGGGTACCGCGTCCGGTGGTGAAAAGTATTAGGTGCGCGCCGCTCGCGGTCATGTTGCCTATCGAAACAAGGTCATAGCCCGGGCCGGTAAGAAGGCTCAGCCCTCGCGTCTTCACGGGCTCGGCATAATCCAGCACATCCGCGACATCGGAGCGCCCGCCTTTTTTGATGCACCCCAGGCTCTTGTCTTCAAGGGTAGAGATTCCTCCGGACTTGTTGCCTTTAGACGGATTCTCGTATATATTCTGCCCGTTCTCGATGAAGTATTGTTTGAAGCCGTTTATCATGGCTACCGTACGCTCAAAAAGTTCGGGTGTGGGGCAGCGGTTCATCAGGATAGTTTCAGCGCCGAACATCTCGGGGACTTCCGTTAATAGGGCTGAGCCGCCCTCGGCTACAAGTCTGTCGGAGAAAGACCCGACCAGCGGGTTTGCGGTAATTCCTGAAAAACCGTCGGAACCGCCGCATTTTAATCCAACGACGAGTTCGCTCATCGGTACAGGCTCACGCCGGAACTTGGAGGCATAGCTTATCAGCTCACGCAAGAGGGATAAGCCGGCCTCGAATTCATCTTCGACATCCTGACAAACCAGGAACTTGACGCGTTCGTCATTGTAATCGCCAAGCATCTCCTTCATACCCTCGACGGTGTTGTTCTCGCAGCCCAAGCCAAGAACCAGCACCGCGCCCGCGTTAGGGTGGTTGATAAGCCCGGCCAGCGCGCGGCGCGTGTTTTCTTGATCCTCCCCGATCTGCGCGCAGCCGTGGGAGTGCGGAAAGGCGTACACTCCGTCGATACCGCTGGAAAGCTCCTGAACTTCCGCGCAATTCGCCAATTGCGCGGCGTTTGTGTTTACACAGCCCACTGTGGGCACAATCCAGACCTCGTTGCGGATCCCCGTTCTGCCGTCAGGGCGGCGATAACCTTGGAACATTCCGGGTTCCCTCGTAGCAAGCGCAGTAAGCTGCGGAGTGTATGTATACTCCAGCAGACCTTCAAGCGCCGTCTTTAGGTTGTGGGTGTGAACGGTCGACCCGGTGAAATAGGCTCGGACGTGTGTCCGATAGGGTGGCCGTACTTGACCACGGCATCTCCGGCGGCAATGTGTTCAAGCGCAATTTTGTGTCCGGCGTCTACCGGTTCCAAGACTGTCAAAATAATACCATGTACATCTACTTCCTCACCGGCGGCAATAGTCGAAAGTGCCACGGCTACATTGTCTGCGGAGTCAATTTTCAGCAATTTCATAAATATCCCCTCGAATTACAGCGTTAACGCGTTTAATTACCAAAGGTTGCCGTCCAGGTTAAAAGGCCATTCCTCCGGCTCACCAATAATTTCTATCAAAGGATTAAGGCGCGCTTCCTCAAGCAGGGCCGGTGAAATCCAGATGCCGGTCACATCAGCCGTATCACGGATTCGGACAATGCGCGAGTTTTTCTTGTCTGCTCCGTAAGTTGTGCGGAGAGCGAGCTGAATACAGGCGCGGTCGGAATGGGTGAATAAGGGAATTTTGCACACGTTAATTACGGTTGAAGTGACTCCGTTCGGATATGTTTCATCTACGTCGATTTTGTCTACCAGCCGTTTTGTGGTGACGTCGGCATGTCCCACGCCGTTGCAGTTGCCATGAGTCTCGTCGGTAAGATCAAGAACCGCAAGCCGTTTAACCTTTAAGCCGCCGGTGATAGCTTCGGGGTCAGGAAAACGTCCTGTGACATGCGGGTCCATACCGTCTCCGCTGATATTTTTTCCCATGCGATCCACAACCAAAACGTCGAGATTATCAAGAAAAAGACGGCCCATACGGCGCTTTGCCATCAAAAGGATTTCGGGTTCCCTGCTGAATATCTCATCGCGGTCAAGAACATCTATGCCGCAGGTTTGATGAAACGCGTTTTCTACAATACCGACACCGGAAACAATGTTAGTATTATCAAAGATTACCTTGGCGCACTCCGGCAAAAGCTTTGCCATATGCGTAAACCCCGGTTCATGTACCGTTTCGGCGCCGTGCTGCTTCCCCATACCTATTACGGCCATTTTCAGAAGTCCGCTTTCGTAGTCGCCCTGGAATGCCGTATGCGCCTTAATGCGCCCGCACAGTATGATGGCGTCGGCTTCAAGCGCGTGTTTGTCGGCAAAAACCGGCAGGCCGTCCGGTGTTTGCCCGATCTCCGCCGTTTCCATGCTTGACTTGATTGGACATCCGAGATATTCCTCGGTTATACCGTATTGAGAGAGTACCATAATCTGGCCTTCGGCAGTGGCTCCTCCATGGCTGCCCATAGCGGGAAACACGAATGGGTCGGCTCCAATTTCGCGCATAGTCTCTACAATGGCCTTTGTTATAACGGCAATATTAGCCACTCCGCGGCTTCCGCAGGTTATGGCGACGCTCATACCCGGCTTAATTCTTTGCCGTGCCGGGCTGTTCATGAACCCTTCGCGGATAATCGACGGGATATCATCTTGCGCGATATGGCTCTCATCCATTACTTGACGAACCCTAATCATGGGAGGCAGTATCATATCCGACACTAGATTTGTGACCACATTATTTTTTGCGCTTGTTTCCAACGCCATAGTAAAGCCCCTCCTTAAAAGAATTGATTGAATATATTCTACAGGTTTCAGGTTCTTAGAGCCTGTCTAGTATCTTTTTCCCGTCGGATTTGCGAGGCGATTTTTTGCCATTCTAGGAACCGACGACGACGCGAACCCTTGTGATTCGCTAGGATGCTGTGTGCCGGTGGCACACGTTCAGCATCCGGAGCGCCAGCGCAGGAGGAGGAGGTGACGACGAATGGCGGAAAGTTGACCGCAAAGACGATGGGGAAAAGATATTAGACAGGCTCTTATAGCTTACACTTTTGCATTGCGCGCTTCTTTGTATTTTTTATACTGCTTGGAGAGAATTGGACTTATAAACGCCATAACTGCAATGAAGATAAAGATGGCGCTGATTGGCCTGGTCACAAAGATAGAGAAGTCTCCATTAGACATGAGAAGCGCCCGCCGGAAATTAAACTCTACAAGCGGACCAAGAATGAGTCCGAGAATGATGGGCGGGATCGGGAATTTCGCCTTCTGGAAGAAGTAGCCGAAGACCCCTGCGATCAAAGCGATTCTCATGTCAATGATATTCATGGTATTCGAATAGGTTCCCAGCAGACAGAGAATCAGCACACAGGGCATCAGGATATTTAACGGTATGTCAAGGATCTTCGCAAACACTCTAACGCCCAACATCCCCAAAATAAACATAAAGACAACGGAAACCATAAACATCATGTAGATTCCCATCACAATTTCAGGATTGTCTCTAAATAGGGTTGGCCCGGGGGTCAGGCCTTGAATCAAAAACGCGCCCAACATGATAGCCGTGATGTGGTCTCCGGGAATACCCAGCGTAAGTGTGGGGATGAGCGCACCGCCGCAAGCGGCATTGTTGGCGGATTCCGCCGCAAAAATGCCCCTGGGGTCGCCCTTTCCAAAGTTTGACTTGTCCTTCGCGGCGCGCCGGGCTTCGTTGTAGGAAACCCAAGATCCTACACCCGTGCCAACCGCAGGTACAATACCTACGAGAACCCCGATGACACAAGATCTAATCATGTTAAAGAAATTGCTCCATACCGTTTTCAGGCTCACCAACTTTCCGGAAACTGTCATTTTGGGAGCGTCAGCTTCCTTACGGCGCTCCTCAATTTTTTTGAGGATTTCTGAAAACGCAAAGAAACCGATAAGTACCGAGACAAATTCAACGCCGCCAATCAAGCCGCGGTTGCCAAAGGTCATACGAATCGTACCGGCGACGGGGTCTATGCCCACTGTGGAGACAAGTACACCCAGACATGCCGCAAGAATTCCTTTTAAAAAATTATCAGTGGATAAGCTTGCGATAATGCTCAACCCAAACAGGCCGACGGCAAAAAATTCCGGCGGGCCGAGTAGCATAGCGATATTTGCAACATGTGGCGCCAATCCAATCAAAATAACGCTGCCAAACAACCCCCCAACAAAGGAAGCAACGGTGGCAATGGAAATGGCTTCCGCTGCACGCCCCTGTTGCGCCATCGGATATCCATCCAGAACTGAGGCGGCCGAAGCAGGGCTCCCAGGCGTTCTGATCAAAATTGCTGTGATGGCTCCGGCGTACGCGCCCGTTACATAGATCGCCACCAAAAAAGCAAACGCCTGGATCGGCTCCATGGCAAAGGTGAATGGCAAAAAGAGCGCGACTGTCATCGCAGTACTGATTCCCGGAATCGCTCCGAAAATGATACCGATAATGGAGCCAAGCAAACTAGTAACTAGGTTGGTTGTTGAAAAAATAACTGATAAATCCCACATGCTCTACCTCCTTCCTTTATGGCAGTGAAATCAAGAGAATACGTTGGAACAAGAAGTATAATAAAACCGTAAAGCTAACTGCCACGATCGGATAGTAGATAATTTTCTTTACCCCGAACAGCCACATCGAAGCAACAAGAAGCAGGGGCGTGGCAACCAGAAAACCAAGCGGTGCCACGACAAACGTATAGGTCACAACGACTGCAATTGCAATCAGGACACGATACAGGTCCTCTTTTTTCTCTATCTCCAACAAGGACAAAATGGTTACCCGCTCCGCAGAAGCGGAAGGATCCTTGGATGCCTTATATGATTTCACTAATTCAGATAGGGCAATACAAACCGAAAGGAACAGGATGGCGGCTGTCATAGCAAGCGGAAACGTGCCCGGGCCGCCAACTGCTACAGTGGGAGAGGAAAGTGGCAACCCCCACGCCTCTCTCAGTATAATTAAACCCACAATGATAATCGCTATGGAAATCACAAAACTAAGCGTAATCTTCACAATAAAATCCTCCACAATCTCCCATCATATAACCGAATGCCCAATGATCCGGGCATTCGGTTATAGATATTACCAGGCGAACGAATCACTCAATTGCTCGGCCTTCTTACTCGTCGAACTCAGACAGGCCAATCTCAATGGCCAATGCGCGGTTGTTGTACCAATCATTTATCCATCTTTCTGTTGCGTCAGCACGGTCGAGGTACATCGCGGGTATCATCAAGCGATGGAGTGTATCATAAACCTCCGGATCCGACAGGACTTGTGCAAAAATCGCATCATAGAAATCCAGGATATAGTCCGGGGTGCCGGCCGGGGCCGCCGTAGCCCACCAAGTGATATAAACTATATCGTGTCCAAGCTCAATAAAAGTTGGGGTTTCCGGCAGATAGACGCATCCCTCGGGGTGCATAATCGCGAGTTGGATGGCCAGGTCTTGCAGTGCCCAGGGCACGCCGTCGATAGCATCGTCAAACGCGAAATCAATGTGCCCGGCCACAAAGGACGCAAAGCCTTCCGCACCGGACGCATATGGAACCTGCACCATCAGACCCGGATGCCCAATTGAGGCGAAGAACATTTCTGCCGCAAAGTGACCGTCGCCGCCGGCGGAACCGGAACTAAACGTCGTGCCGGGGTTTGCCAGCGCGAAATCAACCATTTCCTGCAGGGTATAGATGCCCTGGTCGGGTCTGGCCCATGCGCCGATCGGCGCACCGGAAATACCTGAAATCGGCGCGAAATCAACATAGGTATAGCCGACATCCGTGATGTTCGGTATGGTTGTCGCCGGGCCTTGCGCGGTCAGGATGAGGGTGTGTCCGTCCGGGTCCGCATCGGCAAGCGCGATCATACCGGAAACGCCGCCGCCGCCGGGACGGTTTTCGACGATAACACTGACGCCCAGGATATCCGCAAGGACTGGCTGAAGTACGCGGGCCATAATGTCGGTAGTACCGCCGGCACCGAAAGGAACAAGGATAGTGACAGGGCCAGTTGGGAAGTCAATCGCTGGCGCGTCCGGAGTGTCTGGTGCCGCAGCATCCGGTGTGGCTGGCGTAGCAGGTGCTGGTGCGGCAGGTGCTGGCGCCGGTGCCGGTGCCGGTGAGGCACATGCGGCCAGACCAAAGCTTAGAACCAACACAAGCAAAATTGAGAGAATACGTTTCATCAGTAAAAATCCCCCTTCATAATATATTCGGAGCCTTTAAGGCTTTGTCCGACAAGATTATCGAAAAACGCATTTCTGCAAAACAGACATTGAAAACAAAAATACTATGGAGGATAAGGTTGAATGACAGGGAAACAAAACCCTATAGTACTGTATAGTTGGTTTTAAAAACACTCAAAATGCAGACATAGTCGAGATAGAAAGGTACGATACAGGAAAAACTTCATACGTAAAGTAGCACATGGGTATCGATTATCGGCTTGCCCCACGCCATTACTGTAATAACAGCCGCAAATGTCAATGACTGCGATGTTACCGGGAATGATATGGTTGTTTCGTACCAGACTCTCTAAGATTATAGAAACTATGTACTCTAGTGTTAGGTATCTTACGAAATAAATTATAAAACATTTAGAGCCTGTCTAATATCTTTTCCCCATCGTCTTTGCAGTCAATTTTCCGCCATTCGTCGTCACCTCCTCCTCCTGCGCTGGCGCTCCGGATGCTGAACGTGTGCCACCGGCACACAGCATCCTAGCGAACCACAAGGGTTCGCGTCGTCGTCGGTTCCTAGAATGGCAAAAAATCGCCTCGCAAATCCGACGGGAAAAAGATACTAGACAGGCTCTAAGCTTGATTTTGTATCACAGAAATTGTATGAAGCCGGGTTTTTAAAGATGCCTATTTCGTTAAACGCGCGTTTACTGTAAATCCGCCAAAAGTCAAGTAATAATCATCGAAACTGCGGATATCGCAGATAAACACATCCATTATGTAATCACTGACACTATTCTATCATAAAGATATTTATATTACAAGTTGGCATAAGGTACAAGAATATGTTCTGAAATTTGTATAAACATCACATGAATTTTAATTGTTATAACTTAGATAATGTTGTTTTACTTAAAGACAGTATCATTATTCAACAAACACCGCATGAAAAAATTGTAATTATGACAGAAATTCAATTGCGTACTTTACAATATGCGCTCTAATATGATAATATTGTATAAAGTATATAGCTTGATGAATTAGAAAAGGTAATATGAATTTTGTAAGGGTTTGAAAGGAGTGCAAAGGTTGTGAAAAAACTTACCTCAAAAGGATGTGATAGGATGTGATTAATACATAAGGAAAATATCAATCAGTAGCAAGTTGTCAAACTCTTTACATAGACGAGGTGTTGTTTTATTGAAAGCTATTGATAAATTTATCGACATTTTTTTTAAGTTTTTTGCCGTCAGCGCATTACTTCTTATGGTAGGGCTGGTATTTTATAATGCTATTTTGCGTTATTTCTTCAATACCAGTATGCCGGCTTCGGAGGAGCTTGCGAGATTTGCCTTTGTATGGGTGTCCTTTATGGGTATCATAGTCGCCAACAAGAGCCGCTCCCATGTGAGCGTGACCATCCTTACCGACAGGCTTAAAGGCGTATCCGCGCTTATTGTACGAATCATGCGCGAGATTGTTATACTGGCCACAATGGGAATGATTTTTTATGGCGGTCTTCTTTATACGCTGCGCTCCAACTTCCCTACGCCGGCAACAAATACTCCGTTTTGGATCATAACCGTATCGCTTGCCATCATGGCTCTTGCTCTCTTGATTATGACGATGTCGCAAATTATCCGCGATATTAAAAACGCATTAACAGATCACTTTTCCCCAAAAGATAAAGCGGGCAGTGATGAAAAGGAGGCGACATAAGCGATATGGCATTAATAGTATTTATAGCTTCACTGACGGTCTTCCTTTTCCTGGGTGTTCCGATAGCTATTGCCCTGGGTGCTTGCGCTATCGTGCTAATGTTTTATCTGGACTTTTTTGACCCGATCATGATGGCTCAGAGAATGGTGGGCGGCACAAACAATTTCATACTAATGGCCATACCGTTCTTCATATTGGCCGGAGAAATAATGGCGCGCGGCGGACTTGCCGAGCGCATAATCGAGGCGTCCAACGTTCTGGTTGGGCGCATCAGGGGCGGGCTTGGCTATACCAACATTCTCTCAAGCATAGCGTTTGCGGGGCTTTCTGGAAGCGCCGTAGCCGACGTGGCCATGTCCGGGTCTATCTTATATCCCGTAATGGTCAAAAAAGGCTACAAAGAGGATCGTGCCATGGGGCTTATCTG
Source organism: Defluviitaleaceae bacterium (assembly GCA_009780015.1). Taxonomy (GTDB): domain Bacteria; phylum Bacillota; class Clostridia; order Lachnospirales; family WRAA01; genus WRAA01. Next base: position 16,762 of record WRAW01000037.1, read on the forward strand.
CGCGGGCTCTATAATCGCGATGATTATTCCTCCGTCCATACCTATGATAGTGCTGGGTACGACCGTAGGGTTGTCGATAACCAGGCTGTTTATGGCCGGAATATTCCCCGGTCTTGTTCTGGGGCTTGCCCTTATGATCGCCTGGTTCTTTATAGCCCGCAAGGACGGCTTGACCGATACGGTGAAATTTACCTTTAGGGAAAGCATGAAGATTCTATGGGCATCGATTCCGGCTCTGTTTATGCCTGTAATTATCATAGGCGGCATACGATTCGGCATCTTCACCCCAACGGAAGCCGGCGCCTTTGCGGTTGTCTACGCGCTCCTGATCTGTACATTCGTATACAGGGGTATAAACTTCAAAATATTGATAGACTGCCTTGTCGGAGCGGCAAGAAGCACGGCGATGGTTATGTTCATAATATCGGCCGCGATGGTTGTCGGATGGCTTATCACGATTGCGCAGGTGCCGGACATAGCCGTGCAAATGTTCAGCCCTCTTATCGACAATCCGCTTCTGTTGCTTCTGCTGATAAACGTGTTCTTGTTCCTGGTCGGCATGGTTATGGATCTTACGCCGAATATTTTGATTTTCGCTCCGGTGCTTTTCCCAATTATCATCGCCGCGGGTATAGAGCCCCACTTCTTTGCGGTTATCATGGTGCTCAACCTGAGTATCAGCCTGCTCACTCCTCCTGTTGGTAACGTACTGCTCATGGGGTGCAGCGTAGGCAAGCTTTCTTTCGGAAGAATGGTTATGGGTATACTGCCGTTTCTTGCGGTTGAAATTGTAGTGCTGTTGATATTCATGCTGTTCCCGGCTCTTGTGCTTGTACCTATGAACTTTTTAACATAAAACATAATCTGAAATGGAGGTCTGTAATATGGTTCTGATGCATACCAAGCTGCCGGAATTCATTAAAAAAATGAAGGTAGCGGCCGCAACCAAGGGTCAAGTTGAAAAAGAATGTCAAGTGGTAGGGCTTGAAAACCTCAAAACCGCAAAGATGCAATCGCTGAGAACGGGAAGAATCGAGCAGGCGGTGGAAGACCTTGCTAAAAAGGAAGCCGTACACCGCATCGAAGTAACTGTTATACCCCGTTTGCCCGAGTCCATGCACAGCGCCGTGGTAAGAGGCTTTGACAAGGATGGCAACCCTGTGCACGCCGTTTTAGAAACAATAAACATTCTGCATCCCACAGAGGATATTCTGATTCACAATTGCCCGGATGTACAAGATCGCCGGCCGTCCATAGGAAAGCATTAAACGAGGAGGAAGCGCCAGTATGAGCAAATTAAAATATCGCTATATTCCCGAGGGAGATCATTGCGGCATTCACATACCGATTTCTATCGCGATGGTAGACTATGCCGATGTAAAAGCTCTTGGATTAGGGATGAAGGAAGCGTGCGACAAAATCGCGGCTGAAATTCCCGGCCCCGCAGGCATTAACATGTTCGATATGACCGCTACTACCACCAACAGCGACGGTGTTATGATAGACGGCTCGATGACGTGTATGGCAGCCAGCGATTATGGCAAAATAAACAAAGAATTCGGATATCTTGAAATGGTAGAGCTTCCTTATTCCGACGAGCTTATTCAGGCCGAGCCCCATCTCAAGCAGTGGAAGGTGAATTACCCTGACCGCAAGCTGCTCATGGGCCCCGACCCTGAGAAGAAAAACATCCCGATACACAACGCCGTACTTACCGGCCGCGCCGGAAACAACAACTCGGCCACCGAAATGATGAACTCCATTACCATGGAAGAATTGCTTCTCCCTGTAACCGGCCAGCTTGAGATTATGCGTGACGGAAAGGTGGAGATAGGGGGCACGGGCTATATTATCTCGGTAGGAATCGGTATGGTCGTCGGTGAGAAATACGGACGCATTGTTCCCAACAGGCAGTGGAAGTGCGGAGAGAGCGCCCATAAGTCCGGCGAATACGCTAAGTTCCTCAAAAGTCACATACCGATTATCGCGGCGGATAAGTCGGTGTACGTAAAGTACATCATCCAGGCGCTTAGGGCAGGAGTTGTGCCCGGAAGAGATATCGGGGCTTCGCCGGCAGTGTTGGCGGTGGCGCGTCATATGCACATTCTCCCTGACTTTGACAACATGACCGAAGGTTCTATGGTAGAAATGGCAAGCGTCGGATTCACGAGAGAATGGATGGAAGAAAAGGTTGAAAAGCTAAGCGACGACGAGATAATAGCCAAAGCGCACGAAATTATTCCCGGCGTGGAAAATCCGAAACTTTTCAATGTGCAAGACGTTGTATCCGTCCGTTACGCATAACTGCCCTAAGAACCTGTATTCAGTACACCTGAACGCTGTCTTGGCGGCTGATTTTACGCCACTCGTCGTCGTCAGCTCCTTGCGTACCGCTTCGGGTACGCGGCGTCGCTTCCTCCTAGATTGGCGTAAAATCAGGCTCGCCAATCCAACATTCCGGGTACTGAATACAGGTTCTAAAAATCTAATGAGGTGAACTCCGATGCGGGAAAATACACAAATATTGGTACAAGTCGACAAGACCGTCGTCAAAATAACGGGACTTTCGGTCAAGGGACTGAATACTTCCGAATTGGAGAACATTTTAAGGGATAGGCTGGGCGGCTTGATTCGTATTATCGGCGTTACGGGCGATTCGCTGGAAATGGACGTGTACGGTTTAGAGGAAGCCGACATCCTCCGCGACGAAGACGGACTGATAAAGGCACTGGCTTCCGCCGAGGGCATTACGCTGTCGGATGTAGCCAGTCTTGCGGCTGTAAAAAAAGTTCGCGAGGTGGACATTAATGATGTGCCGGATTATGTCGAGGGAGGATGCAAAGCGGAAAGATGGATGGACAGATGATAAGCAAGGCTTACATACTTCCTACCGGTGATGAAATGCGGGAGGGAGTTGTTTTGGACACCGACAGCCCCATGATTATGGGGGAGCTGCTAAGGATGAACGCGTGCTGTACGATAACGCGTATGCCGCCGGTCATAGATGAGCAGGGTGAGATTATCGGGCAGATACGCGCTCTGTCGGATAGCGGGGCAGACCTAATAATATTGATCGGCGGCTCCGGCGGAGGTCACAGGCATAGCCCGACACTGGGCCGCGATTTCACCCACAGCGGCATGGAGGAAATCTTGAAAGACTGTTTTTCTACGTCTCTGTACGGGAAGAACGGGCATTTGTGGTGTAAGTTGGTGTGTGGATTCTTAAACAAAACCTTGCTTATCAACCTGCCCGGTCCATTTGTGGAAGCGCAGGCGGCTATCGGCGCTTTTCGGCTGACCGTTATGGAACATGGACTGTCTCCAAAGTACATAAACGAGCGGATGGCGCAAGCGGTTAAGGAACAATATCCAACAGAAAAATGAGTAAGTTAAGTATAGGAGGGTGGTACAGACTATGGATCTTTTCAGCTTACATGGCAAGACCGCCATTGTCACGGGAGGCAACAAAGGGCTTGGCGGCGGGATTACCGAAGGGCTGGCGATGGCAGGCGCAAAAGTGGCTATAATAGCCTCGAGCGACAGTGTTTTCAGCGCGGCGGAAGATTTCCGAGCCAAGGGCTACGATGTTACAGGGTATAAAAGCGACCTCTCACACGAGGACAGCATAAAAGAAACATTTGACAATATTGTATCGGAGTTTGGCGGCAGGCTTGATATTCTTGTCAACAACGCCGGAATTGTACGCCGCGTTGTGGCGGAGGATTCCACTTTGAAGGATTGGGACGACGTCATAAACTTGAACCTGCGTACCGTATTTATTATGAGCCAGCTCGCGGGGCGCATTATGATCCGGCAGGGCAGGGGAAAAATCATTAACACGGCTTCTATGACAAGCTGGTTTGGCAGCGTTAAAATTCCATCCTACGCGGCCTCCAAGGGCGGAGTGGCTCAGCTTACCAAGGCTCTGGCCAACGAGTGGGCTTCCAAGGGTGTTAACGTAAACGCTTTCGCCCCAGGCTATATGGCCACCGAAATGACTGCATCAATCGCTAATGATACGGACAATTTAAACGTAATCAATAATCGCATCCCCGCAAAACGCTGGGGCAAGCCGGAAGATTTGAGGGGGCTCATCATATTTCTGGCTTCCGAGGCGTCGGATTACGTTAATGGAGCGGTTATTCCCATTGACGGCGGTTATCTGGCAAGATAGCAATTCTAAAACAATACTTTACAAGTGAAGAAGGAAACCATCTTATGTCGGCACAAAACCTTAAAGCATCGGACATTGTATATGATTTCATAGTAGAAAAAATCAATCAGGGAGTATGGACTTCCAATACAAAAATATGGACCGAAACTGAACTCAGCAAGGAGCTGCAGGTAAGCCGGGTGGCTGTCCGCGAAGCGGTTCAGAAGCTTTCGGCGATGTCAATACTGCGAAAGATACAGGGGTCGGGGACATATGTCGAAGATATAAGCATAAATACTTTGGCGGAAAACCTTACGCCCATAGTAGCGTTATCTGATGAAGATTTTTTGTCTATTATGGAATTTCGTATTCATTTTGAGTGCGGTAATATAAGCCTGTTTATCAATCGATGCACTGACGATGAAATAAGACAGCTCGAAAAGAACTACATAAGAATGGTTGAAAGCAAGGAATCTCTCGAAGAATTCCATAAGGCGGATTATGAATTTCACAACATCATTGCCGGGGGTACGCGAAATTCATTCGTAAGTCAGATCAGCCAGCTTTGCGGGAATGTTCTTATCGCTCAGCACAAGAGGATCAGTTACAGCATTGGTACTGCGGTTGGTATTGAAGACCACGCTGTTATTCTCAAGTACATAAAGGAAAGGGATGAGCAGCTTGCGTCAATTCATATGCAGCGCCACATCAATCGTATTATAAGTGTTGTGAGCCAGGTTGTTAAGAAATAGTTTTTAGAAGGAGAGATAAAAACAATGCCGAAAGCAGTAATGGATGGTAACAATGCGGCGGCGTATGTATCGTACGGGTTTACGGAGGTAGCGGGGATATATCCGATAACGCCGTCGTCACAAATGGCGGAGTATGTAGATACATGGTCAGCGAACGGGAAGAAGAACATATTTGGGAACACGGTGCAGATAGTGGAAATGCAGTCGGAGGGAGGAGCCGCTGGGGTAGTGCACGGGTCATTGGCCGCGGGAGCGCTGACCACAACATACACAGCGGCGCAGGGACTGTTGTTGAAGATCCCCAACATGTACAAGATATCGGGTGAGCTGCTGCCCGGTGTTATCCATGTAAGCGCGAGGGCATTGTCCGCGCACGGGCTTTCAATTTTCGGAGATCATCAGGATGTCATGGCCTGCCGTCAGACAGGTTTCGCCATGCTGGCGTCGTTAAGCCCGCAGGAGGTCATGGATCTGGGAGCGGTCGCGCATCTGAGCGCAATAAAGGGTCGTGTGCCCTTCCTGCACTTCTTTGACGGATTCAGAACTTCTCACGAGATTCAAAAGATAGATGTTCTCGAGTATGACGACTTGGCCAAGCTGCTGGATATGGAAGCCGTAAACGCTTTCCGCGCGAGGGCGCTAAATCCTGAGCATCCCGTAACCCGCGGCACAACGCAGAACCCCGATATATATTTCCAAGGGCGCGAGGCGTGCAATACCTTCTACAACGCTGTGCCGGGAATAGTCGAAGGTTACATGAATGAGATCAACAAGCTGACCGGCCGGGATTATCAGCTCTTTAACTATTACGGGGCTCCCGACGCGGAACGCGTCATAATCGTTATGGGGTCGGCGTCGGATACAATCTGCGAGACGGTAGAGTACCTTGTATCCCAAGGCGAAAAGGTCGGGGTTGTCATTGTGCGCCTATACCGCCCCTTTGCCGCGGAGCATTTCCTTAAAGCGCTGCCGGCGAGCGTGAAGCGCGTCGCGGTTCTTGACCGTACCAAGGAGCCGGGCTCCCTGGGCGAACCTCTATATCAGGATATCTGCACGGTTTTTAACGGCAGGAACAGCGCGCCGCTTATAATCGGCGGGCGGTACGGGCTTGCCTCCAAGGAAATGAACCCATCGCATGTTGTGGCGGTATTTGACCACCTGGCCGGAGAAAATCCGCGCCACAACTTCACGGTGGGCATCAACGACGATGTCACCAATCTTTCGCTCCCAATGCCCAATCGTGATATCTCCACCGACAAGAGCGTCAGCTGCAAAATATGGGGTATGGGTTCGGACGGAACTGTCGGGGCTAACAAAAACACCGTCTCTATAGTGGGTGAGGAAACCGACCTGTATACCCAGGCATATTTCGTCTACGACTCTAAGAAATCCGGCGGGGTGACGCAATCTCACCTGCGCTTCTCGAAAGATCCTATCCGCTCCGCCTACTTGATAAACCGCGCGGGGTTCGTTGCCTGTCACCAGCCTTCCTATCTGCAGCTCTACGACGTGCTCAAAGACCTTGCGCCGGGCGGAACCTTCCTGCTTAACTGCAAATGGTCTCAAGAAGAGATGGAAGAGCATCTGCCCGACCGCGTAAAGAAAGCTCTTGCGGAGAAGAAAGCCAAATTTTATGCCATCGACGCCGTGGGCATCGCCCGGGAGCTTGGCCTTGGCGGCCGGATAAATACCGTATTGCAGGCCGCCTTCTTCAAGCTGGCCGATATCATCCCCATCGAAGGCGCGATTGAAGACATGAAGGAGGCTGTCAAGAAGACCTACTTCAAGAGGGGCGAAGAGGTAATCCAGATGAACATCGCGGCAATCGACCGCGGCATCAGCGGCTTGTGGGAGGCGGAAGTCCCCGAGAGCTGGGCGTCGATTGAGGTCAAGCCCGTAGTAAGAGACCGCCCCGACTTCATCAAGAACGTAGCCGACCGCATGAACCGCCTGGAGGGCAACGAACTTCCGGTCAGCACATTTACAGGAATAGAAGACGGCACATTCCCCAACGGCACAAGTTCATACGAAAAGAGAGGCGTCGCGGTGGACGTGCCTTGGTGGGATATCGACAAGTGCATCCAGTGCAATCAGTGCGCTCTGGTATGCCCGCACGCCGTTTTACGCCCCTTCCTGCTCACGGAGGATGAACAGAAAGCCGCCCCGGAGGGGTTCAAGACCATAAAGGCAGTTGGCAAAGGCCTCGAAGGATACTCGTACCGCCTCCAGGTTTCTCCTATGGACTGCAACGGCTGTGAAGTTTGTGTAAACGTATGCCCGGTCAAGAACGGCAAGGCGCTTGAGATGCGGCCTTTGGAAAGTCAGCTTGACCAGCGGGAGAACTGGGATTTTGCCGTAGCCCTTCCAGAGAAAGATTTGGGCGGCAGGCCCGCAACCATCAAGGAAAGCCAGTTTGCAAAGCCGCTCTTTGAGTTTTCCGGCGCCTGCGCAGGCTGCGGAGAGACTCCGTACATAAAACTTGCCACTCAGTTGTTTGGCGACACCATGTATATAGGCAACGCGTCCGGATGCTCGTCGGCCTTTGGCGGCTCTACGCCGTCAACTCCATATACCAAGAACCGGCAGGGCCGCGGGCCTGCCTGGGCTATGTCGCTCTTCGAGGACAACGCCGAGTATGCCTACGGTATGCTGCTGGGAGCCGAGAAGGTCAAGAAATCCGTGGGAGAAAAGTTAGAGCGGATGACTGAGATTGGTATGGTTAAGAACGAAGCCTCCGACTGGCTCAAGCACGTTAACACCGGCGAAGACTCCCGCATTTACAGCGAAAAACTGCTGGAGGCCCTTAAAGCCTTTACCCCGCAAGATGATGAGCAGAAGGTTCTGAAGGAGTACGTATTACAGAACAAGAGCTATTTGCCGCCCAAGACATACTGGGCGTTCGGCGGGGATGGCTGGGCCTACGATATCGGATACGGCGGATTAGACCACGTAATCGCGTCGGGAGACAATATCAATATGCTGGTGTTGGACACAGAGGTATATTCCAACACCGGCGGCCAGGCATCCAAGGCCACCTCGACCGGCGCAATCGCCAAATTCGCGGCAGCCGGCAAAAATGTACGGAAAAAAGACCTTGGCATGATGGCTATCAGCTATGGATACGTCTATGTAGCTCAAGTCGCCCTGGGCGCGGATCAGAGCCAGACCCTGAAGGCATTGCTTGAAGCGGCAAGCTATCCCGGCCCATCGATAGTAATCGCGTATTCCCCATGCATCGAGCACGGTATGAAGCATGGTATGTCCGGCTGGGTCGAGCACTCCAAAAAAGCCGTCGAGGCAGGGTACTGGCATCTGTACCGCTATGACCCGCGGCTAAAGGCTCAAGGCAAGAACCCGTTCATCCTGGACTCAAAGGAGCCTACCGCCGACTTCCAAAGCTTCCTCATGGATGAGACCCGCTATGCTTCCCTTTCTTGGACTTTCCCCGATATTGCTAAAAAACTGTTCCATGATGCCGAGGTTTTTGCTAATGATCGCCTGGA
>WRAW01000038.1 GCA_009780015.1 Defluviitaleaceae bacterium
TAGCTGGCTTGAGCATTATCGCAGACTTTAGAAAAACTGCGAATGAAATCTAGACAATACTGTTCAAATCACCGTCTTGCCTTTTGTTTCCTTGCTTTTGCGCAGATGGTAAACAGGTTCTTACAAATCTCTGATAGTGCTTTCAAGTGAAAGTTTGCCTTCTTCTATAAGCTTCATGATGCCGATAGCAACGAAAGTCTTGCTACCAGATGCCACCTCGAATATCGTGTCTGTATTGACTGGTCTTTTGTTAGGCAAGTCGGCGTAGCCATACGCTTCTTTGAAAAGAGAGTCCCCATTTTTGCTAACGGAAACAACGCCGTTAAAATCGCTTCCTATCAATTCTTCTATTTTTTTCATCGCAATCATCCCCTTAGAACCTGTCTAATATCTTTTTGCTATCGTCTTTGCGGTCGGTTTTCCGCCCTTCGTTGTCACCTCCTCCGCCTACGCTGGCGCTTCGGATGCTAAACGTGTGCCACCGGCACACAGCATCCTAGCGTACCACAAGGGTTCGCGTCGTTGTCGGTTCCTATAATGGCGAAAAACCACCTCACAAATCCGACAGCAAAAAAATATTAGACAGGTTTTTATGTCGTAGTTTAGTATTTTGTCTTTACGCTCTCGACAGATATGTCACCTCTGACATCTTTTATCTCTGTGCCGACTCACAAGACATCGACAAAATATTAGGAGCGACCTGATAATTATACCACAAACAGAGGATGAAGCCACAAACGATTTTTCGGATTATTTCAAATTGGGTCAATGATTAAAAAATTCTTGACAAAACGCACAGACTAAATTTCCAAATTTATCCTAGTAATGTGCGGCTCGCACCTAGCGCCACTTGATATCAAGGAGGCCCGACAACTTACATCCTATGACGACATAGAGCTTGGCACTATCGGAGACCGCAAGACCGCTCTGTTCATTATAGTCAGCGATACCGGCGGCGGCTTTAATGTACGCTGTAAAGGGTGGAAATAGCGCCGCCGAATTTATAGCGCAGCGGTCGGCTCATATTCAGGGTTTGACGGAATAGGTAGCGCCGATATTCCCGTTAAGATTATACATTGCATCTCGGATTATATGGTGTTGTATGTCGGGGCCGGGATAATTGCGCACAGGAATCTCATAAGCAATCCCAATGTGATGCTTGTGCCGCGTTATTACCACTAATCGTAGCAGTCATAACGATCATCTAGCTTTGTAGACTTTTTGATCTGAAATTATGAATACGTATCTAATATCTAAAATTAGGCGGGGTAAGCACGACCTCGGAAGTCTCTGCGTTCCAGTGTACCGTAAAGCCCAGGGCTTCGGCAAGAGAGCGCACGGGCACAAACAAACGATTGTTGGAAGGATCAACATAAGCGGCATACGAGAACGCGCCGTCACCAGCTCCAGACATTATCTTGCGCTCCTGATTCCCAACGTACATGACTTGTCCTCCTACCTGTATACTGATGTTGTGCCCTTGCGGATCAATTGCAAAGGTACGTATGTCAGTATACCATCTAAACAAATCGGGGTCATAAGGGTCTGCCCCAAACAGTACGGAAAGCGCGGCACGTGCCGGAAGAACAGCGACTCCGTCCTCGTTTACGTGAAAACTGCCCAAGTCCGCCGGCAGATATACCGGAACGCCTCCCGATACCATCTCCCCGCTTCTCCTAAGAGTTATGACCTGATTTACCACGGCGGCGCCGCTTGGAGCGGGATAAGGTGGTACGGGCTGTACCGCCACTCCGGGCGGAGGCGCTTGAACCGGTAGCGGAGGCTCAGGAGTCGGCTGGGCGATCTGTCTCCACCTGGCGTTGAGAGTCGTATCAGAATTAATTATTGTGTTTTCTGTGAAAGCGTTGTTGGTATTGCCGATTGTCCAGCCTTCAAAGACATAACCCTGCCTGGCAACACTTGGTATAAAGCCTGCCAAAGTGCTGTTATAGGCAGAGCGGATACTCTGACCGTTATTAATATTTCTGGTGATATTGAACGTCGATCCGTCGTGCCACACTCCGCTCTGCGGGTTAAATGTGAGAGTATGCTGATAGTTTCCGCTTACCCACAAAGCTTTAACCGTCATGGAACCGTGAACCACGGTGTTTGCGTTAAACACCTGACCGTTTTGCTGTTGCCATCCGTTAAACGTAAAGCCCTGTCTGGTTGGGTTTTGCGGGAGATAGACGTTTGGAGTGGAGTTGATGCTCTGCCCTTGAGTCACCGTTACGACAGGGTTTGTTGAGCTATGACCAATTGTCCCGCCGTTTAAATTGAATGTGACGTTGTTGTTGGAGGTACTCCACTGGGCTGTTATTACCAAGTTGTTATTTACTGTAATGTTTGAGTTAAATTGACTTCCCCATTGGGTTTGCCATCCCATAAACGTCGCTCCCGAACGGCTTGGGTTTTGAGGGAAATAAGCTCCGGGCGTGTTGGAAATAGTCATGCCGTCTTGAATGTTGAAGCTTATGCTTCCTGTGTTTCCGCCGATATGTCCGCCGTTTAGGTTGAAGCTTACGTTGTGAATTCGCGCTACGTTATTCCATACGGCATTTACGGTCATGTTCATGACTACCGGCGTACTTGACGTAAACGTGTTTCCTCCTGAATCTACCCAACGCGCGAAACTGCCGCCGGGGTGCGCCGGGAAATCCGAACCCAGACTGAACCCTTGTATGGTAGTACGAGATATAGACGGACGTCCGTCGCCAAAGTTAAACGTTATAGTCGCCATAGCTTGTATCTCCGGAGTTGGTGTCGGCGCAGGCGTTGGTACCGGAGGCTGTGTCGGCACAGGCGTGGATACCGGAGGCTGTGTCGGGTCGGGTGTGGGTACCGGAGGCTGTGTCGGCACAGGCGTGGACACCGGAAGCGGTGACGGGTCGGGTGTGGGTACCGGAGGCTGTACTGGGACCGGAGTAGGTGTTGGGGTGCCTCCTGTTAAGTTATTTGGATCAGCTCCGCCTCCGCTTAGACCGGAAGCTGCTTCTCCCGCAAAGCTAGATACGTTAAAATCATGATTGGCAGAGACATCGACCGCACCAATATTTGTCGTTCCCGCGAACACAATCGAGACGGCTGCCACAATGGCTGCTGTCTTACTAACTACAACTTTATTCATTATGTAAGTCCCCTTTCGATAATCCCTTTTCTATAGGGTCTTGCTAATTATATCACAATTGCACAAACGATTAAAGTATTAAAGCAGTTATTAAATATTGCGATTTGGCAAGATTCTAAATATCCCTGAAATTGTCATGTTCACGTTTCGTTGTCTAAAACCACTTAGGCTGTACCAACTTTTATATTGTGAAAGCACGAATTTGGCTTCTCGTCACAGCGCTTGACTTGACGGACTTTTGTGTAGTAAACTATAGGCAGATGATTTCTTTGCGAAAGAGGTGCCCCATGGTTCAGTCGATTTTAAAATTCTTCGTCGGCAGCGTGTTCAGCATTGCCGTAATGCTTGTCACGGTCTACCTGGTGTACATGGTCAGCATCGCGGCCTTTGAATACGGGCGCGGACTTGGAGCGACATTGGTTGAAGATCGTGAGCCCATTCTGGTCGAGATAACCCTCAGCAACCCTGCCACTCTGGATGAGGTCTCGCGGATACTCTACGAGCGCGACTTGATTTCAAACGCGCTTATGTTTCGCATTGAAAACTTCCTGCAGGGCAACACCGCAGACTTCGAGCCGGGCACGTTCCTGGTGAGCTCGGAAATGACGGCTGCGCAGATCGCCGGAGCCATGCGGGCTGCCAGCTTTTTCACGGACGTACAGATCAGGATCGGGGAAGGCTTTACAAACGCGGACATCGCCTCGTACCTCGAAGACAACGACATAATGAGCGCCGAAGAGTTTCTTACCGTCGCGAGCGAGGTCGAGTTTGACTTCAGCTTCCTGCCCAACGTGCCGCAGCGAACAAACCGCCTTCAAGGCTACCTTTTTCCCGACACATACATGATCCCCGGCAACGCCAACGCAAGTCAGGTCATAGCGAGGCAGCTCCAGCGCTTTGAAGACATCTTCGACCCCGAAAGGTCGGCGCGCGCCGCTGAACTGGGCTTCACAATGGACGAAATAATAATAATGGCCTCGATTGTCGAGCGCGAAACGCGTGTGAGCGTCAATCCTTCCGACCGCAACAAGTTCGCCGCGGTTATCCAAAACCGGCTTGGTCTTGACATGCCGCTCGAGATGCCGTCGACAGTGGTGTATATACTCGATAGACCGCTGAACCTGCTGACTCCGGCCGACTTCGAGGTCGATTCTCCTCACAATACATTCATACAGACCGGGCTTCCATACGGGCCAATCTGTAACCCCAGCGCGGCCAGCATCGACGCCGTTCTGAACCCGTATCCCGCGGAATACCTGTACGCGCTGCTGGTAGATATCGAAACGGGCGAGTTCTTCTTCACGCCGTACTATGATGAGTACCAGTACGCAAGACAGGAAGAGTACTAAGCTATGTCAGTCAACAATGCCGGAATTGAAAACTTTATAGACGAAGTGCAGCCTCTATGTACAGGAGTCCTTGGCGAGATACAGGCGAATGCGATGCGCGACGGACTGCCCATTATCCCGCCCACGGTGGCGCGCTTCATCTCGACCCTGCTCTCGATCCATCGCTGCTCCAATATCTTGGAAATCGGCTGCGCGGTTGGCTTCTCGGCGGCTCTGATGAGCCGCTTCCTTACAGACGGCGGGCATATCACCACAATTGACCGCTACGGGCTAATGATCGAAAGGGCGCGTGAAAACTTCCTAAAGCTCGGCATCCAAGACATCGTGACGCTGCTGGAGGGCGACGCCCGCGACATACTACCCACCTTGACCGACCCGTTCGACTTTATCTTCATGGACGCGGCAAAGGGTCAGTACCATTTATTCTTCCCGGAGTGTGTGAGACTGCTGCGCCCGGGCGGGGTACTGCTGGCCGACAACGTGCTCCAAGGCGGACGCACCGCCGCCGGACGCTACGAAATCGCGCGGCGTCAGCGCACAACCCACACAAGGATGAGATCGCTCCTGTGCGAAGCCGGCAACACGCCGGGTCTTGAATCCTCAATAATACCTATTGGCGACGGCTTGCTTCTGACCTGCAAAACCAATGAATATGCCTCCTGCGCAATAGGCAAGTGACAGATTTACAAAGTGCCGCATATGAACGTTGAAACGTGGACAAGGTCGCAAATAGCGCTTTTTACAAGATAACAAGTGACAGAATTATTCTGTTGATTGTTATAGGGTACCCAGATATTCACTGATTGAAATATATCTTAGAAATGGGGCAGGATCGGTGAAAAGCTTCTTGCAAAAGACATCACTCCACTATTATGTAGCTACATTTGCCGTGATTATTTTTATCTATTTAATTGAAGCCCCTACATTTAGGCGCGCCGTCATATATGGCCCTAGTATGGGATGGTGGTTGGTGATTCTTGCTGTGTCATTATTTTTTGCGTTTGCAGTTGGGAGTAACAAATTCTCAAAATCAACATGGCTATACCCTGTATCCGTTGCCGTATTTGCATATCTGATTCCTCCGGCAATAGACTTAATGCGACGCAACCCCGGAAGCTTCGTTTATTACATGATGTATAATGTTTTCCTCGGATTCCCTTCTTTCCTGCTTCATTTAATCGTTGCAATGATAGGCACGGTAATCGGATTGTATGTACGGAGAAAGCAAGGTGATTAGAAATATTCTTACGAGAATAAACTCTGCAATTTCGTTAATCTAATTACCAAAATATACTAACCAAGTTTTAATACAAACGGAGAAATAAGAACATGAAAATACCGGAACTGCTGGCCCCTGCCGGCGACCTTGAAAGACTGATAACCGCCGTAAACTACGGCGCGGACGCGGTATACATCGGCGGCTTACAGTACGGCTTGCGCGCGAATGCCCGGAATTTCAGCGATTCCGATATGGAAGCCGGTATTTCCTACGCTCACAAGCGCGGCAGGAAGGTGTACGTAACCGCCAACATATTCGCCCATGATGATGATATAGACGGAATGGCCCCCTTCTTCGAGCAGCTTTACGAGATGGGCGTGGACGCCGCTATAGTTTCTGACCCGGGCGTGTTTGCGCTGGCGCGCGAAGCCGCGCCGAAGCTGCCTCTGCACATAAGTACTCAGGCAAACACCACCAATTACCGCGCGGTAAGCTTCTGGCACGGCTTGGGCGCATCGCGCGTAATTCTGGCGCGAGAGCTCTCGATAGACCAGATCGCAGGCATACGCAGGCGCGTACCGCCCGGCGCCGAGCTGGAGGTGTTCGTCCACGGCGCGATGTGCGTATCGATGTCGGGGCGCTGCCTTCTCAGCAATTACATGACCGCCAAAGATTCCACGCACACGCGGATACGAGACGCGAACAAGGGTGACTGCTCCCAGCCCTGCCGCTGGAAGTACTACCTGACCGAAGAGACGCGCCCGGGCGAGTTCATGCCGGTCTACGAAGACGGCCGCGGCACGTATATCTACAACTCGAAGGACTTGTGCCTGGCCGCGCACATTCCGGCCCTGACCGAAGCCGGCGTCGCCAGCCTGAAGATCGAGGGCCGCATGAAAACGCCTTACTACGTGGCCGTCACAGTCAAGACCTACCGCCGCGCCCTCGACGACTACGCAAGCGACCCCGCCAAGTACGCCGAGCGCGTCCCCCAATACATTGAGGAGCTTACAAAAGCCAGTCACCGCAGCTTCACCACGGGCTTCGCACTCTCCAGGCCGGACGAATGGCAGCAGGTCTACGGCAGTTCGTCATATATTCGCACGCACGAGTTCGTCGGCGTGGTGCAAGATTTCGACGAATCAACCGGCTTCGCCACAATCGAGCAGCGCGGCAAGTTTTCTGTGGGCGAATGTGTTGAAGCTTTCCCTTGTGTGGACGAATCGTTCCGGTTTACGATAGACGAAATGTTCGGCGAAGACGGCGAACCCATAACCAGCGCACCCCACGCGCAGCAGATTGTGCGCCTCAAACCGCCGCGGCCGCTTCACAAACACGACATGCTCAGAAAGGAAGTCACACAATGAAACCGCATAAATATCTTCTCGCGCTTATATTCGCGCTCAGCCTGGTACTGTCGGCCTGTTCAACCGAACCTGTAGCCGCCGCTCCCGCCGACGCACCCTCCATACTTGTCGAAGCGCCTGACATCGGCCTCGTCACCGTCACATTCATAGACGTGGGTCAAGGCGACTCCACGCTGATCCAGACCGAAAACGCCGCAATGCTGATCGACGGCGGCGTCCGGACGGCATATCCGAAAATCTCCGAGATACTGAGACGGGAAGGCATCTCCCGCCTGGACTATGTGATTGCGACCCACCCGCACGCCGACCACATCGGAGGGCTTGTGCCGCTTATCGACAGCGACAACGGCATTGGAATCGGCACGGTAATCATGCCCAACTTAGTCCACACGACCCGCACATACGAAAACTTCCTGGCCGCGCTGATCGACAATCAGATCGACGTACAGGAGCCATACCCCGGAAAGACACTGGAACTCGACAGCGCTGTGTTCACGATAATCGCCCCGAATTCATCGGGGTACGGCAATCTCAACAACTACTCGATAGTCATGATAATGGATCACGGGGACAGTTCGTTCCTGTTCGCCGCGGACGCCGAGAGCGATTCGGAGCGGGAGATTCTCGAAAACTTCGAGGACATCTCCGCCGACGTGCTGAGGGTCGGACACCACGGCAGCAGAACGAGCACCTCCGAAGAATTTCTGGACGCGATATCGCCGCGCTACGCCGTAATAAGCGCCGGAGCCGACAACCAGTACGGACACCCTCACCATGAAGTGCTCGACAGGCTTAACCGGCGGGGCGTCTACACGCTGAGAACCTGCGAAAGAGGAAATATCGAGATGGTATCCGGAGCCGACGGCATACGCATCAGTTGGGAGCGGACATATTGAATTCGCTAATTCTTGTTATAGACAGGATCGAAAGCGGAATCGCCGTGTGCGAACCGCTCGACCAAGGCGAAACGCGTGAATTTGAAATCGCCCTCCTGCCAAAAGGCGCAAAGGAGGGCGATGTACTGATATACGACGGCAAGCGGCTGATCTTCGACGAAGATTCAACCGCCGCGCGCACGAATAAAATCCAGAGTATGCTGGACGTCATATTTAAGAAAAAGTGAAACTATCTGCAGAAGTGAAGCTATCTGCGCTTGTTGCGCTTGTTGAGCCCGGCGTGGCGCTCGTTGGATACTTTCACCCATTCCTTGAGCTTCTCTTCAAAAGTGCTGCCGCCTTCCGATGCCCGCGGCTTCTCGTAGTACCCCTGCGGACTTGCGTGCGCTTCGGCCTGACCTGTTTCGCGCGCGGCCTCCTTGATCGACAGGGATATCTTCTTGGTGGTCGGGTCTATCGAGAGTATTTTCACCCTGACGATATCCCCGGTGGCTATGTAATCGTTGACGTTCTGAACATAACTGGTCGATATATGCGAAATATGGACAAGCCCCTGCGTGTTATCCGGCAACACCACGATTGCGCCAAACGGCTTCAAGTTGACTACCTTGCCCTCGACAATCGCGCCGACTTCCAACTTTTCCGCCTTATCTGTCTTTTCTGACATTGAAACACTCCTATTTTGATATTCAACGGTAGCTACTTCTTGTATTGCTTGCATTATAGCACAATGGTTTATAAATTACAACGCTAAAATGACATGGAGGAATAAAATTTGATTTGCGGACACTTTGGCCGCTGCGGCGGCTGTACATACGACATTCCATACGGCGAGGAACTGAACATTAAGGAAGGCGGCGCGCGGCGGCTGTTCGAGGAGGCCGGGCTTGACATGGGGGACTATCTTGGGGCAACCCCCGCGCCGTCTCCGCTGGAGTACCGGAACAAGATGGAATTCGCTTTCGGCGACAGCGGAAAGGACAGCGGGCTGTGCCTTGGCGTACGCAAACGCCGGAGCTTCTACGAAGTCGCGGACGCCCGCACATGTATGCTGGTAGACGCCGACTTTCGCAGGATCGCGGCTCTTGCCGCCGACTATTTCGCGGACGCCGGCGAAAAATTCTTCCACCGCCGGACGCACACGGGCGCTCTGCGCCATCTCATCGTCCGCAAGGGCTTCTTTACGGGCGAAATTCTTGTCAACGTCGTTACCGCGCCGGGTCTGGCCGCGCCGCTGCAGCCCCTCGCGGACGAAATGGCGCGGCTTGAGCTCGACGGGTCGCTTGCGGGAGTCCTGCATACAGTCAACACCTCCGTCGCCGACGCCATAGTCCCCGACAGCGTCAGGACGCTGCGCGGCGACGCCTTCTTCCACGACCGCCTGCTCGGGCTCAACTTCAAGATATCGGCGTTTTCGTTCTTCCAAACAAACTCGGCGGCGGCCGAACTGCTTTACGAAACAGCGTCCCAATTCGCGGATTGCCGCGGAGGCGTCGTGTTCGACTTGTACTGCGGGACAGGAACCATCTCCCAGATTGTCGCAAGAAACGCGTCCCGGGTCATAGGCATCGAAAGCGTGCCCGAAGCCGTGGACAGCGCCCGCGAAAACGCCGCCGCCAACGGCATAAGCAACTGCGGCTTTATATCCGGCGACGTGCTAAAGGCCATAGACGAAGTAAGCGAACGCCCCGACATCATCATCCTTGACCCGCCACGGAGCGGAGTCGTGCCCAAGGCGCTGGCCAAGATAATCGCGGCGCGCCCGCCCAGGATTGTGTACGTCTCGTGCAAGCCAAGCTCCCTTGTAAGAGACCTGCAAACCCTCACATCGCAAGGCTATTCCGTCAAGGCTACAAAGCTGGTCGACCTCTTTCCGCGCACGGCGCATATCGAAAGCGTGTGCCTGCTTGAGGCCAACTAATAGGCCAATAAAAACTTTTTTAGACCATTTTAGACCAAATGTCATATAGCCTCTTTTTATGTGCTATCATGGAAGTTATGATAAAAACATAAGGAGGCTATAATTTATGGGTTATGTAGACAATATTTTTGAAAGAGTTGAATTACGGCAAGTGTGTAGTTTCCTCCTAAACGGTTCAGAAAGCTTGGAAACCAGGAATTACAAATATGAAACCGTATTAGAAGATGGAAGCAGTTCCATTCTCAAGAGATTAAAAGACACATACCCGGATGAAAGAGAATTTGAAAAAGCTGTCGCGGACTTATCCGAAGCCTTCACCGCTTATGAGGAAGTCTATACGGAAATAGGCATGAAACTCGGGGCAAGAATAGTTTTTGAATTATTGAACGCAAATGACTGTTCGGGACATTAACGCCGGAACTTCTGGCGCATATATTGTTATGATTGCTCAAATTCGCGATAACGTGAACAAATCCAGTACTGGAGAAGGAGATATGTCATGAAATATTATGGCCATGAACCTGCAATGAACAGAGCCGGGCGCAACAATATGTACGCAAACTCGCACGCGGCTGATTCCCAAGGCGCGGGGCCGCCTAAGGATTTTGGAGGAGCCCCATTCGTTGTTGACATAGCCAAGGCTACTCTTAACAACGATACATTCCGCACCGCCCTGTGGAGCGGCTCCCATTTGCAGCTAACCGTAATGTGCATAAAGCCCGGCGAGGACATAGGCCTTGAGGTACACCCCCATGTCGATCAGTTTCTGCGCGTCGAAGACGGCTGCGGATTGGTACAGATGGGGAACAGCAGGGACAATTTGTACATTGCCCATCTTGTATTTGATGATTACGCAATCTTCATACCCGCAGGCGCATGGCATAATCTTACCAATACGGGCGACAGACCTTTGAAGCTGTATTCCATCTATGCCCCTCCCAATCATCTGTTCGGCACGGTTCATCAAACCAAGGAAATCGCGGAGGCCGGCGAGAGGCATTGAGCAAATATTTATTCTGATTTAACTTGATATGCCGGTTCTGATTTGTAAACATTATTTACAAGAATGAACTGGTGTTTTTTTGCGCATTATGTTATGATGAGCATAATTTGATTTGTGAAATATATATAGTTATAAGTACAACTCAGGGGTGGAAATATGTTTAATATTAGGTATTTTTTGGATGTTTGCGGACTGCCTATGGTTGCACAATTACAAAACAGCGCGACAGCCGTGACAATGTCCGCTATACTTGTGTTTGCGTCCTTTGCCGCGGGAGTAGAGCTTGCGCTTGCGGACTCCGGCGACCGGTCGGCCGTATATGCACCAGACGCAGCGCTTACCGACGGTAATTTAAGTTTTGAAAACGACGCTTACGAGCTTACAAGAGCGACTCTTCTTGCGCTTCGCCCAGAACCGTATCAAGCCGAGCTGGATTACGAATATTTACATTCCTATGATTATGATTATATTTATGAATACAGTTACAATTACGAATATGTATACGAGTCCGAGCACATCCCAACAGGCGGTATGCCGCAAAGAGTCATGTACCTCACGTTTGACGACGGCCCGACGCGCCACGTCACCCCGCTGATACTGGACATCCTGGCGGAGCGCGACATACAGGCCACATTCTTTGTAATCGGCAAAAATGTCCGCGAGAACCCCGACATAATGCGGCGCATAGTCAACGAAGGCCACACTGTCGGCATACACAGCGACACCCACGACTACAACCAGATATACGCCTCGCTCGAGGCGTTTATCAAGGACTTTACGATTACCCGCGACCTCATCGCCGAATTTACGGGCTATTATCCCGTTATCTATCGCTTCCCGGGCGGCTCCGTCACCCGGTTTAACGAGAGAGTTCGCGACGCGGCCATCAATTTCCTGGAAAGCAACGGATACGTTTACTTCGACTGGAACGCCAGCATCGACGACAGCATCGGCGGCAACCCCACGCCGGAACGGCTTCTTGCCCGCGGCCTCGAGACGGTAAGCGGCGACCATGTTATAATGCTGGCGCACGACACCCAGCCGGCCACCGCCAAAATGATGGGCAGGATGATCGACATTCTTGCCGAGGACTTCGTATTCGACGTAATCACAAGCGACGTCGAACCCATTCAAATGCCGAGATAAGAGCTTGTCGAAAATTTGGTGATTTATTTATACAACAAGTCTTGACAAATATCTTTCCAGTGTGTTAATATATCCTTAATAATTGTGTAATAATTGAAATCATGACTTTAATCTTTGGTTAATTATAGGACAAGCCGCACTCTGGAGGTACATATGAAATGTTTCAAAAAACTACTCCCGTTTTCGTGTAAATTCATATCGCTTACAGCTATTATATCAGCTTCTTTAACCGTCAGCGCAGCAGCCGCGGAGGCCGGTTTCGTAAATTCCGACGGCGCGGGTTTCAGGGTCGGCCCTGATATACGCGCCCCGCTCCTTGGGCACGCCGGTGAAAATCAAGCCGTAACGATACACTCAAGTCACGGCAATGCCCGCTACGGAACCTTTTACAGAGTCAACATCGACGGCGTCGCAAACGGCGTCTACATCCCTACAAGGTACATAACCCGCGGAGCCGCAAGTACGCAGCAGCACGATTCAAGCGGCGTCACAAGCACCTCAGATGAAACTCAAAACGAAACGCCGATCCAATCGCGTGGCGTAGCAAACATTCCAAGCATTAACATCCGCGCCGGAAGCTCGACCTCCTCCGCCATACTGGCCACTGCCAACGTGGGAGACACATTTACGATACTCGCCAGAGTCGGCGACTGGTACAGGATATCTCATAATTCTCAGCCCGCATACATATTCAGCGATTTCCTGACAATCACGTCAAACGACGCCGTCGCGCCGCAGGTTCCCGTATCTCAACCACCTGCTACGCCTCCATCAGAAGCAACGATGCCGTCATTGCCCGCATTTACGCAGCCTCAGCCAGCTAACGCCTCCGCCGGAGGCTTTGCCGTACCATTGTCCGCAATATGGGACGCGGTTGACGCAGCGGAAGAACCCGACGAAGTTCCCAGCGAAGCGTCGCCTCAAGTACCGCTCTTACTGCCGCTTCCCGCACCAAGCGTCCCTGACGCGAACCCTGATTTGCCCAGTTTCGCCAACTTTAACTTCAACTTGGAAAATCTGGACGTTCCCGAGCTCAGCGCCATACCGCAAGCCGACGCTTTCGCCACCGTCATCTCTCCTACGGGTCTGAATCTGCGCGAGAGCCAATCCACAGAATCCGGCGTTGTCACCACACTCTACCCTATGCAGACGCTGAACGTCTACGACGTCTTCGCGGACTGGGTCAGAGTCTCGACTCTGGACGGCTTACGCGGATACGTAAGCTACGAGTTTGTTACCGTCCGCTCCGGTCAGCGCCAAGCACCGCCTGAGCACAATCCCGATCTTGCCCGGCAAGTTATCGACTTCGCCAGACAGTTCATCGGCACGCCGTATATGTTTGGCGGCACAGACCTGTCCACTGGCGTCGACTGTTCGGGCTTCGTCTTCAGCGTAATGAATGAATTCGGCATAGACCTCGGCCGCAGTTCACGCGATATGATTAACAACGGTATCCCTGTCGACCGCGAAGACATCGCTCCCGGCGACCTGATCTTCTTTAGCGCAAACGGTACGGTGGTCACCCATGTGGCTCTGTACATGGGTTCCGGTCAGTTCATACACTCCACCGATACAAGGGGTCTGGGCGTTTCCTTTGCCAGCCTCTCGAGCGAACACAGCCTTAGAACCTACTTCGGCGCCCGCAGGGTAATCGAATAACAATAACCATCATAGTATAAACCGCCGGGGTGCTGAAACTTCGGCGGTTATTCAATTTAGAAGGAGGATCGTCAATGGAGTATTTGAAACTGGACGACTTTAGAAATTATGTGTTTCTCAACAGGCTTAAATACTCGCCGTCGGGCGGGAGTTCAGCCGTTGTCGGTAGCAAGGCCAACGACAAGAACGGCTACAGCAAAACAATTTATGTAGACAAGGGCAAGGGACATTTCCCGCTTACGTCGATAAGCGGCAGCATCGGGCCATATATATGGTTGGACGACGAGAACATTCTCTTCGCGGAAACGCGTAGCAAGAACGTGCAGGACAAGGTTGAGAAGGGCTACGAGATCACAAGCTTTCACAGAATTAATATCAACGGCGGCGAAGCTGTGCCGGAGTTTGATGTGGACGCCGTCGTCACCGACCTAGAGCTTTTGCCCGGAGGCGCGTACCTGATGACGGTACTGTTCGACAACTCCAGGCCATGCCTCAAGGACAAGAGCCCCTCCGAAGCCGACGAGCTGCTGAAAGAATTCAAGAAAGAGAAGAGCTACCAAGTTATAGACGAGCTGCCCTTCTGGTTTAACGGTCGAGGCTTCATAAACAAGAAGCGCCGCCGCCTGTTCAAGTACAGCGCCGACATCGGACCGGAACCCCTGACCGAAGCCCTTGACGATGTTGAATCCCACAAGCTTTCGCCGTGCGGCAGGTACATACTTTTCGTCGGAGACAAAGCTCCCTTTGATATTCACGACATCAAGAGCAACCTCTACCTCATTGACATCGCAAATGGGACGACAAGGGCCTTGCTTGCGGAAAAGCTGCTGATAAGCGCCTTTGACTTCGCGGGCGACAAAATACTGCTGGCCGCTACCGCCGGTGAAAAATACTCCTTTAACGAGCATGCGAATTTCTACTTGCTGGAGCTGGACGGCAGCATGAAGCTGCTGCTCGACTACGACCTGTCGATAGGCTCAAGCGCCGCCTCCGACAGCAAGTTCGGCGGCGGCTATGTCGACAAGGCGCACGACGGCGGCTTCTACTTCATATCCCTGGACGGATACTATGCCGACGTCTACAGGCTCTGCCTTGAGAGCGGCGCACTTACAAACGTAACCAAATGCGGCGGGAATATAGACTTCTTCGACATTTGCGGCTCTAGCATCATTTACGGAGCAATGAAGGGTCTGGATCTTCAGGAGGTTTATGAGCTGCATGGCGGCGTCACCACGAAGAAGAGTTCTTTTAACGACGATATAACGGCCAATCGCAGGCTATCCCAGCCCGAACACCATGTAATGACGGATCAGCACGGCGGTAAAATTGACGGATGGGCGCTAAAGCCCGTCGACTATGAACCAGGCAAGCCGTACCCCGCGATACTCAACATCCACGGCGGCCCAAAAGTCGCGTACGGCGACTTATTCTTGCACGAAATGCAGTACTGGGCAAACCATGGCTACTTCGTAATATACTGTAACCCCACAGGCTCCGACGGCAAGGGCAGCGCATTTGCCGACATACGCGGCAAGTACGGCACGGTCGATTACGACAACCTGATGCAGTTTACCGACGAGATGTGCCGGAAATACCCCGATATCGACAGCGCCAGGATCGGCGTCACAGGCGGCTCCTACGGAGGATTCATGACAAACTGGATCGTCGGCCACACCAACAGGTTTGCGGCCGCCGCAACCCAGAGAAGTATCTGCAATTGGATCTCTAAAGCTTACGCCAGCGACATCGGTTACTATTTTAACACGGAGCAAATGCAGTCCGATCCATGGAGAAACCTTGAAAAGATGTGGTGGCACTCTCCCCTGAAATATGCCCCCAACGTAACGACGCCCACATTGGTACTGCACTCCGACGAAGACTATAGATGCTGGATCGCGGAAGCCTATCAGTGGTTCACGGCTCTAAAGCTCCACGGAGTAGAAACAAAACTGCACATATTCCACGGCGAAAACCACGAGCTCTCGCGTTCTGGCAGACCTGACAACCGAGTCCGCCGCCTCACGGAGATCACCGGCTGGATGGACAAATATCTGAAATGATAGTCAATAAACAAGCCTTGAAATCTCCGACGATTTCAAGGCTTGTTTATTAGCGAATACACTTTATGCGTAAATATCCAGGAGAGAACACGATTGATGTATCCTCCTACGGCATCGACCTTGTAATAGTTGTCGCCATTCCACAAGCCTTGAACATCTTGCCGCATTCCGGGCAGGAGGCTACACGGTAAGTTACGCTTTGTGACACAACTTCGTCCCCGCTCCCCGCGCTCTTCCGCCGCGGAGCGGTCGCTGGTTATATGTTCATTCTCGTGGGCGCGCACAGCCTCAAATGACGCCTTGTTCGCGTTTCGTTGTCTAAACAATTTAAGCCGTACCAACTTTTACATTTTGGAAGTTTTAGACAACATGAAAGCACGAATTTGTTCGCGTTTCGTTGTCTAAAACCACTTAGACTGTACCAACTTTTAAATTGTGAAAGTTTTAGACAACATGAAAGCACGAATTTCGGCGATATATGCGTCGGCGTCTGGAAGGAACGCCGTCATCGATTGAAACATCCTGATAGCAGCGTGATCTGCAGGTCAGACATATACCATTGGGGTCGCCTCCACGACCAACGGTTATTTCAGCGGCTCCGGCCGATATCGCCGGCGGACGGACATGCAATTGATTAGAGTCGGCCCCATAACCAGAAAGGTTTGGATTGTACGCCGGAACCATCGCAGCGCTTGGAATTGAATACAGGTTCTAAACACTTGACGTCTCCATAACAATCGTATATGGCCCATCGTTTACAAGCCGCACCTTCATATCCGCTCCAAAAGAACCAGACCCTACTTTCTTGAACCTGCCCTTGCAGTACTCAATAAAATATTCATAAAGAGCATTAGCCATCTCCGGCGGAGCCGCGTCGGTGAAGCCCGGCCGGTTGCCCTTCCTTGTATCGGCATACAGCGTAAATTGAGAAACTATCAATATTTCACCCTCGATATCGGTTATGGATAGATTCGATTTGCCGCTTTCATCGGGAAAAACGCGAAGCTTGGCGATCTTTTCGGCCAAGGCTTCGGCCTGAGCTTCTTTGTCCGCGGCGGTCACGCCAAGCAGCACCAGGAAGCCTCTGCCAATACTCGATATTACTTGACCATCTACAACAACTTCCGCCTCCGATACCCTCTGCAATACAGTCTTTATGGCACATCCTCCTCACTACTTTTATCAACATTATTTTGTCAATCTACATGAAGTCTGATTCGGTCAGGCTGCGCCGGAAAGGCTATGTCGGGTTTGACCTCCTCTATAATTCTACTTGTCCTCCCGCATGTGTATATCATGCGACGCTTGCTTCGCAAACACAGCGGCTTCCTCAAAATCGCTGAGAAGCAAGTGCTTGCCAATTTCATCAAGCAGCGCCTTCGTATGCTTTGAGAGCGGCTTTTGTTTTAGCGTGTTCAACAAGCTTTGTACGCTCTTTTTGTTGTATGCTTCGCAAGCCTCGGAAATAGCCAGCAATTGCTTGCGCAGAAAAGCAAGGTCTTCGTCAACATTTGACGCGCCCGCTTCTTCCTGGGATGAAAGCTTACGCACAATCTCCCTTACACTCTCCAAAAAGTGCGGCGTCTGGGCTTTTACGATCTCCGCGTCCTCATTTCTGCCGGCCTGCTCCAAAACAGCCGCGACTTTGGAAAGCTCTGAACACCCAATGTTAGCCAGCGCGCTCTTCATTCCATGGACTTGTATAGTATAAATTTTGAAGGCTCTATCGTCGATTTCCCGTAGCTTAATGAGGGGCTTCAACACATTAAGTGATCTCTCCGCATCCCTGAGGAAAGCTTTTACCAGCCTTTCAGACAATACTTTCACCTCTTCTTCGGCTTCATATTGATTTGAGTATTGCGCCAAAGCGGCCTCAATTACCTCCGGCGGCTGAATATCACGGATAAAGCGCTTCAGGCACGCGTCAAGCTTGTATGGGTCGATAGGCTTGGCAATGAGTTCCGAGAAGCCGTTGTTCATGAATACTTGGGACGCGCCGGCTACAACATTGGCGGTAAGAGCAACGATTGTGTTTCGATACCCCATGCTCCGTATTATCTTTGTCGCCTCGACACCGTCTAGTTCAGGCATCATGTGATCCATAAATATAATGTCGTACACTTGGCCTTCCTTTATCCTGGCAATCGCCTCGATTCCGCTTTCCACGGTTTCCACCGTCAGCCTGTACGGGAACAGCAAGCCTTTTATAACATAAAGGTTGGAATCGACGTCGTCCACAACCAATACGCGCCCATAAGGCATGGGTTCGTGCGTCATTGACGACGCGCGCTTCAAGTATTTTGAGGTATCTTCCAGGTTTCGCAGGCTTTCCACCATTTCCATGCCTAAGATATCGCTGCCGCTGACTTTTTGCGGAATATACATTGTAAAGGTCGTACCCTTGCCCGGTTCGCTTTCTATCCTTATATTTCCATCCATCATCTTTATCAGAGAGTGCACGATAGACATACCGAGGCCGCTACCTTCGATCCCGCGGTTGTTTTCTAAGTTAAACCGTATAAATTCCGAGTTGAACAGGCTGTCAACCTGCTCCCCGGTCATGCCGTCTCCGCTGTCAGACACGCTGACGACCAGTATCGCGTTATCCGTACCGGGTGCTGTCTCCGCGGAAAGGCTCATATCCACCCTTCCTTCCGAGGTATATTTAAAAGCGTTTGAGAGAATGTTGTTTAAAATCTGCTTGATACGAAGCTCATCGCCAATAAAGTATGCCGGTAACCTGTGGTCTATATCAAGACCAAACTCAATCCTCTTGCTGCCGACATACATCAAATTGAGCTGTACCGTATCGGCAATCAAGCTGGCCGTTTCATAAAGAACAGGAACTATCTCAATTTTGCCGGCCTCTACTTTGGATAAGTCAAGAATATCGTTAATGAGGGTAAGCAGTAATCTCGATGAACTGTAGATGCGCAGGAAGGCTTCTTCGGTTTCCGGCGTATGGCCGCCTTTTTGCAACTGAATTTCCGTAATGCCCATTACCGCGTTCATAGGTGTGCGGACTTCGTGGCTCATACGAGCTAGGAAGCGGGTCTTCGCCCTGCTTTCTTCCTCGGCCGCTTCCCGGCGCTTTTCTTCCCGCAGATCGCGCAGATATACGGCAAATCCGTGTCCTTTTTGATAGTTTACCGCCACGATGGTTATTTCGCAAGGGATAGATTCCCCGTACAATGTTACGGATGAAAACTCAAACTTCTTTATGCCGACCTCTAAAACTTCAAGGCAGCACTGAGCCATCGAGTTCTCGATCGCTTTCTTGTTCCGGTCGTAATCCGGGAACGTGTATCGATAGTTGTCAATAAGGAAGCGGCGAAGATGGCAGTCCTTGCGGCCGCAGCGTTGATATTGCTTGCAGTTCTCGTCATAAAGGCAATGTTCCAGGTTTTCCCAGCCGGGATATGTAGTTACGATTTGCTTATAAGGCTCTTTGACAAACAGGTCAATCGCGGCCTGATTGCAATCAATTGCCCGGCGGTTTTCGTCAAGCAGGAAGCATACGACCGGAGAAGTGTCAATCAAGATTTGTGATCTTTCTTCCGCCTCTCGCTCTTTTGCCGCCGCCGCTTTAACTTCGCTCAGATCGTGGCTGTATACCAGAACTATATACTTGTCTTGGCGGCTAAGGCGCACAAAATTAGATTCAACGGGAAGCAGTCTGCCGTCAGGCATTAAGTGCACCCATTCAGAGCGGGAGAAACCCTCTTTAAACGCCTTTTCAATAAGGGCGTCGGACTTTTCCATCGAAGGCGTGCCGCAAGGCTGGAACTTTGGCGAAAGCTCCGGGAAGCGCCGCGCGTATTCCCCCTTGCCGGATATCTCAAACAGATTCAACACCTGCCGGTTACAGTCGATCATGTTCAAGTCTTCGTCCCAGATTTCGATGAGTATCGGCGAAACTTCAAAAAACATCTGCGCCCACAAATATGCCTGGCTCTCTTTTTCCATCGCCGAATAGATTGGGCGCAGATCGTTGCAATATGCCAGAATCATGTTCTTGTCCCGGTTCGTAAAGCGAACAAGCACAATTTCATAGGGCAAAAGTTCGCCGTCTATAGTGCAATGCATCCATTCGAAGCGCGCGTATCCTTGCTCATACGCCATTTTTAAGTTTTCGGGAATCTTTTGGGCCGAGGCAGTTCCGCAAGGCTGAAACTCGGGCGAAAGCTCGTAAAACCGGTCAATATACTGCTGCTTATCATCAAGTCCAAATATATTTGCCGCTTGGTGACTTACATCTACCAAATTGAATTTATCATCCCACATATTTATTATAAACGGCGCGGAATCGATGATTATTTTATTCATTTTACTGGCTTCTCGCTCCCTCTCCATCGCCGACTTTATTTCTCGCAAATCCCGTTGATAACAGGCCAGAACCTGTTCGCCTCTATAATTTACGCTTACCAGGGTAATTTCACATGGTATAAGCATGCCGTCCAGACGTCGGTGGATAAACTCGAAGCGGTGGAAGCCTTTCTCTATGGCTGCCGACGCGTCATCAAAAACTATGTCTACGACCGATACATCCTCTGACGACTTGGGAAAGAGATCATAGAACCGCGCAATAGCTTCAGCCTTGGTATCAAATCCGAACAAATCAAGCGCCGCCTGATTGCAGTCAATAGCCTCAAAGCCCACCGTACCGTTTTCCGCGGCAATCCGCCTGGTCATAAAGCACGAGAGGGGCGTCGCGTCAAGCATAAGCATAGCGCGTTCATCCGCTTCCCTCTCTTTTTTCATGGCTTCTTTTATGGGTCGTAAATCTACGATATATCCCACAAGCATATACTTTTCCTGACGCTTGATACGTATCAGCGTTACCTCGGTCGGCAGCAGCTCGCCGTCCGCGGTAAAGTGAGTAAACTCGAAACGGTCGCTTCCTTTCTCCAAGGCTCCTCGTATGTGCCCAAGGGCCTTTTGATCCGAAAGCGTGCCGCAAGGCTGATATACTGGGGAAAGCTCGAAGAAACGCTCGAGGTACTCCTCCTTGCTGGAAAGGCCGAATAATTCCAATGTTTGCCGATTACAATCAACATGATTAAGATTTTCGTCCCAGAGGTCGATAGCGAACGGCGACGCGCCCAGAAATATTTCATTCATTTCAGTGGCTTCGCGCTCTCTATTCATGGTCTGCTTATTCTTACGCAGTACTACCCACGTGCCCACCAGCGCTATCATCGCAAAGAAAACCGTTGCAGTTATGCTGAGCAGAGTCGCGAAAACATTTCCCATAATGTACGAAGTAGGTATGCGGGTAATCACATGCCATCCGGTGGCGGAAAGCACCGAACCTACATAGACGGCGCCACCGCCGACATAGAAGCCCTCGTCCGCTATTGCCTCAAACATTTGGCTATATCTGCCGCTATCTACTATATGTATGTTTTGGAAAGCTAGGTCGGTCAGAGGGGCAAAGTCAGGGTCAGGATGAAACAAAATGCTGCCGGAGTGGCTGACAATAAATGAAAAGCTGTATGCAAAATCATTGTCGAGCGCGATGTGTTCCGCCATAGTGTCTAAAGGCACATTAAGAGCAACCACACCCAGACTGGGATCGTAGCTGCTGATTGTACGCGCGCTTGCAAATGCCAGCTGGCCCAGTAATATATCCGTATAAGGAGGGATAAACACCACTTCGCCGGGATTTTGCGAGGCTGCAACGTACCAGGGACGCACGGGAGAGTACCAACCCTGGGGAACATCCCATTGACCTCCAAAAATGAGGCTTCCATCGGGAAACCCCGCGTATACGGCGGCTATATCGTCCATGGTCTGCATTTGCGCTGTAAAGTATGCGGCCACCATATCTCTGCTTACATCCGGATCTCGCAGCAGCATGGCATTGTTTTCCACCACGGTTCCTTTTACGTCAATCCAGCCTTCAAGCCGGTTAACAAGAGCCCTGTTTTGCTGGCGCATAGTATTTATGCTTTCGTTATAAACGGCTGTATACGATGTTATCCCCGAGATAACGGCAAGAATCACAAGGCTTATTCCAATTATGATTAGAATAGGCGCAACAATATCGCGTTGTTGTTTAAGCATACATAGCACGCTCCTCTGCACTTCCTTCATGTAGTATGTACTATTATAACAAAGAATCCCAAAGATTGAAAGTATCAATATTCTATATTTTTTTGATGGAACCGTTACGCGCTCACCAAATTCTTTATTGCTAAGCAAAGCATCCGTGATAAATTCCACCGGCCCAAGCAGGCGAATATACAGGCTCTAACATACAGCCTCTCTAATCTCGATCAAAAATTCACGATGATTGTTGACAAGCCTCTATAGTATAATGTATAATGTTGACATTAAATTCGGGAGATGTTAGGCATGAAGAAGCTGAAAGCTTTTCTGACCGCGCTGTGTCTGGTGTTGGCGATACTTATTATTAACACGCCGAATATAAATTACGGATATGGCCCAGGAAATGTTTCGCCAGATTATGACTCCGCCGAATATGACGGCAGCTACGAATACGACGATTACAATGACGAGGCACACGGCAGCGATAGCGAGCACAGTTCTGAATGAGTTGTTGCAGTTGTAAGCTGCTTTTGTTATACGCGCAAATAAGGAGAGGGTTGATCTTGCCGGTACTGTTTCTTGTATTTTGGATAATACTGAATTCCCGCGTTACGTTAGAGGTAGTGGCGATTGGCGTTTTTATAAGCGCGCTTATGTCCCTGTTCCTCTATCGTTTGGTGGGGATTAGTTTTGATGCGGAAAAGAAGGTGTGGTCGAAGGCGTGGCCTATAACCTTGTACATGGCGCTGCTGATGATCGAGATTATCAAGGCTAACGTACAGATGATTAAGATTATATTGTCGCCCAAGCTGGAGATTCACCCGCAGATTGTTTATTTTACGTCTCCCGTAAAATCGGACTTCGCAAAGGTTATGCTCACCTATTCAATCATGCTGACCCCCGGAACCGTCATATTCGACCTCGAAGGGGACAGGTTCGGCATACACGCCATAGACCCCGCAATGACAGAAAGCATTGACGATTCTATTTTCGTACACAAACTCAAAAATATCGAAGGGGGGCATTAGCCGTGTTTGACTACGCCGGCGCCGTCAATTTTATATTGCAATTCGGCACGATGTTTCTCGCGGTAACAATGTGTCTGTGCCTTTTCCGCGCGGTGAAAGGCCCCAAGCTGGCCGACCGGATTATCGCCGTTAACATGATATGCGTTAAAACGATTCTGCTCATAGTTATCGTAGGCGTAAGCCGAAACGAAGTGTTTTTGATGGATATAGCGCTTGTCTACGCGCTGTTAAGCTTTCTGGCCATTGTTGTGCTTACCAGATTCATGCTTAACGTAAAGCTGAACAGGTCGAAGCAGTCCGGCGATACCAGCGGCAAGAAGGATGCGTGAAAGATATGGAGATTATCAGGTTTGCCATAGCCGCCCTGTTTTTATTAAGCGGCCTGTTCGTACTCGGTGTGGCTACGTTCGGCTTGTTCCGCCTGGACAATGCGCTAAACCGCCTGCACGCGGCCGCAAAATGCGATACCTTGGGTTCCCTGCTGGTATTGGTCGGCCTAGCGATAATCGTGGGGCCAAACTTCACAACGCTTAAAATACTAATACTGGTTGTATTTTTTTGGCTGACAAACCCAGTGGCCGTATACATGATAGGCCGCGCGGAAGTTCAGACGAACCCCCATGTCGAGAATGAATGTGAAGTGATGGAATTATGATAATGTTTGATATGATAATATTCGAGTATATGCTGCTGATCTTCCTGATTGTGTGCGCGCTTGCCGTTTCATTCACCAGGAAGGTTATTTCGGCGGTTATTATCTTTATGTCGTACAGTATTGTTATGTCGATTGTCTGGGTGCTTCTTGAAGCACCCGATTTAGCGTTAACAGAAGCCGCGATAGGCGCAGGCATCACAAGCGTCCTCTTTTTCCTGGCAATCAAGCGCATTAATTCCATGGGGAAAGGGGAGTAAGCGCATGGCTGACAGCAACAATAACGGTCAGGACGACAGGGTTAAAAAATTTTTAAATTGGGTAAACGCTGACGAAGACCTTCCCAGCTTGGAGGAATTGGGCTACAGCCAGGACGAAGAAGATATTTCCGACCATGACGAGGAAGACAGCGAAAACCAACAACTCGAAGCTTCCAGGCCGGCAGTTCAGGAAGAAATGACGGAAGACTACGAAGACGACGACGAGTTCACATACCCGGACGAGGTCGCCGATACGTCCGCAAACGATGCCGGCGAAGAAGACGAGCATCTCCCCGAGGAAGAGTGTATAACAGGAGACGACGACGCATTTATAGTTCACCACGAAGCCGTACACATGACCAAGCATCAAAAGCTGCAAATGAAGAGATTTCGAATCTTCTACCTGATATTGTCCGCCGTGGTAGCCCTCAACGTAATCGTAATATTGCTTATAACGGTGAACTACCTGCCCGAGTTCGGATCCGAAGCGAATCCGGCCGTAAACGAGGTATACCTTCGTTACGTGGAGATGGGCCTGGAGGAAACAGGAGCGCTCAACATGGTGGCGGCGGTGCTGTTCAGCTATCGCTCCTTCGATACTTTGGGCGAAGCGTTCGTACTGTTTACCGCGGTAATCGGCGTCATAATACTAATGCGCAAGCCTGATAAAAACACATACTAGACCTCTTGCGTAACTGGCAAACGCCATCTTTGCGGTCAATTTTCCGCCATGCTGCGTCATCTCGTCCTAGGGTGTGTCGTCAATAGATTTTTCAGAATCTTTTTGGTCGATATTTCCGCCACTCTGCGTCAGTTCCTCCTTGCGTGCCTATGGGCACGCGGCGTCGTCACTTCCTTGATTGGCGAAAAA